>CP188087.1:0-533871 GCA_049942775.1 Buchnera aphidicola (Tetraneura sorini) | reverse complement strand
TAAAAAAACCTTTTTATTTATATCTAAATTACCTTTAATTATAAACTCAAATCAAAAAATAACATATACACTTTTTTTAAAAAAATATCAAAATTAAATTTAAAAAGTACTTTATTTAACTTTATTTTTTTTTTAAACATAAAAAAACAATAAACACTATTATTAGAAAATTGAAATCCTGTGGATAACTATGTTTAACCATTGATATATAAAGCTTTTTTGATGTGGATTAACTGTGTATAACTAATTAATGTTTTCTTAAATTTGTATAAGTTATTAACAGACGAACTTTTTTTTTTTTATTTTTTTTTTTTTTAATAAAATGTATAATATAAAATATTATTAAAATAAAAAAAATAACATACAAAAAGAATAACAAAATGAAAAATATAATTTTTTTTATCAAGAAATATTTATTTTCTAAAATGAAAAGTAACGAAAAAAAAACACACTTAATAATAATGTTAATATTATCTATAGTTATATTAGCAACTACATTCATATGCTTAAAAAACTCAGAAAGAAAAAACAGCATTCTTGAAAAGAAAAATCTATCAAACAATCAATTTCAAGAAGATGAAAAAATAATTAAAAATACAGATATAAAAAAAAAAAACATGAAATAATAAAATATATATTAAAAAATAAAAATACATATTCTCTATTAATGGGGTTAAAACTATCCAAAGAACATATAAATAATAATGAACTCGTTCAATCTGAAAAAATATTAAACATACTAAAAGACATGACAAACGAAGAGAATTTAAAAAATATAATTAAATTTAGAATACTTGATTTAGAAATTGAGCAAAAAGAAATCAAAAAAGCAAAAAAAACAATTTCTGAAATCAAAGAAAAAGGTTGGGAAAATATTTTTATGGATAAACAAGGTGATATATATTGTTTAGAAAATAAAAAAAAATTAGCTGTAATTACTTGGAAAAGAAGCTTAAAATATCAAATTGATAACAAATCAAAAGAAATAATAAAAATGAAAATACAAAAATTACAAAAATAAAAATATTAAAAAAACTTAATATTAAAAAAACTTAATATTACATTTTTTAGAGAAAAAAATAATGAATAAATTTATTATTGCAATAATAGGAAGACCAAATGTAGGAAAATCAAAACTATTTAATTTATTAACAAAAAATCATTCTTATTCAATAATAAACCAAGAAAAAAAATTCGAATCTATAACAAGAGATAGAAAATACGGTTTCTTTAAAAGAACCGAAAAAAATATAATTTTAATAGATACGGGAGGATTAAAAATAAACACAAAGATAGACATCGAAAAAAAAATAAACGAACAAACTATGATTGCTATAAAAGAATCTGATCTTATTTTTTTTTTGGTAGATGCTTATAAAGAAGATGTTAAAGAAAATAAAAAGATAGAAAAATATATTAAAAAAACTAAAAAAAAAACTGTTTTGATAATAAATAAAATTGAAAATTTAAACTTTGAAACAATATATTATGAAAAGTTTGTTAATCTAAATTTCAAAAAAGTATTTCCTATTTCAGTCGAAAAAAAAATAGGAATTTCCAAATTAATAGAAGAAACAATAGAAAATGTAATTAAAAAAAATAAAACCAGAGAAAACAATTTTCTAAAGGAAGAGAAAGTCAAAACCATACAAATAGGATTTATAGGAAGACCAAATGCAGGAAAATCAACTTTAATAAACTCATTAGTTAAAGAAAAAAGACTAATTACAGAAAAAACTCCAAATACAACTAGGGATTGTATTTCTGTTCCTATAATTACTAAATCACAAACATATAATTTGATTGATACAGCTGGAATTTATAAAAAAAAAAAAAATAGTAATCTAATTGAATTTTTATCAATAAAAAAAAGCTATAAAACTATAGAAAATAGTAATATACTAGTTTATTTAATTGATTCACAAGAAAATATAACAAAACAAGATCTAAAAATATTGAATCATTCTCAAAAACTAGGAATTCCTACAATAATACTAATTAACAAATGGGATTTAATAAAACCTAACGAAAAAAAAATTTTTAAAAAAATAACATATTCTAGATTAAAACATTTTTCGAATTTTTGTGTTCATTTTATTTCAGCTTTATATAACATAAATATAAATAAAATTTTAAATTTATGTAATCACTTATTTTTTTTATCAAATAAAAAAATTAATAGTTCTAAATTAACTAAAATAATGTATTTAGCTACTAAAAAACATTCACCTCCTATAGTTCAAAGAAAAAAAATAAGATTAAATTTCGCTCATCCTGGAGGTTATCAACCTCTTCGAGTGATAATACATGGCTGTATGTTAGATAAATTAAATGAATCTTATAAGAAATATCTAAAGAATTTTTTTCAAAAAAAATTAAATATAAAAAATTCTAGTATTCTTTTTTACTTTAAAAATAAAAAAAATCCATATTTTTTAAAAAAAATTAAAAAAAAATAGTTCTTAGGAACTATTTTTTATTTTTCTTTTACATAATTTAATGAATAAAAAGGAATTTTTATTTCTAGATTTTCATTTCCTATTCTAGCTTGACAGGATAATCTACTAAATTCTGTTAAACCCCAAGCTTTATCTAATAAATCTTCTTCTTTTTCTTCCATTTTAGAAAGCGAAAAAAATCCTTTTTCTACTATACAATGACAAGTACTACAAGCACATGATTTTTCACAAGCATGATCTATATTAATGTTATGAGATAAGGCAACGTCTAATATAGTTTCTCCAGACTTTACAAAAATTATTTTTCCCTTCGGTAATATTATTTTGTGTGGTAAAAAAACTATTTTAATCACTTTATAACTCCTAAAATATTATAGTTAACTAAAAAATTTAAATTTTACTCAAATGTTTTTTAAAAATTATTTTTTTTAAAATATTAATATTTTAAAAAAAATA
Source organism: Buchnera aphidicola (Tetraneura sorini) (assembly GCA_049942775.1). Lineage (GTDB taxonomy): Bacteria > Pseudomonadota > Gammaproteobacteria > Enterobacterales > Enterobacteriaceae > Buchnera_D > Buchnera_D aphidicola_E. Next base: position 530,956 of record CP188087.1, on the reverse strand, counting down.
ACAACTTTAAATATTTTTACTATCAACGGTATTGATTATAACATTTTTTCTATTTTTACTAATTTTATCTATTGCAGTAACATGCAATAATCCATCATTGTCGATTTTAAAATTAACAAAAATTCTATTCACTCCAGCTAATTGAGGAGTTATTCCTGATAATGAAAAACAAAATAAAGAACGACAGTTTTTTACTAATTTATCTTCTCCCTGCAAAATATGTATCTTAATTGAAGTTTGATTATCTTGAAAATTAGTAAAAACTTTTGTGCATTCTGTTGGTAATTTTTCGTTTTTTGTAATTATTTTTTCAACTATCCCTCCCATTACTTCAATTCCTAAAGATAAATGCAATACATCAATTAACAAAAATTTCTTTTTTTTATTAATATTTTCAGAAAGATTTTCAGAATGAATAGCAGATCCGATTACAACAGCTTCTTCTGGATTAACAAAAAAAAGGGGGCTTTTTTTAAAAAATAAAGCTATCTTGTCTCGAATAATAGGAATATAAGTAGAACCACCTACTAATATAATCTCATTAATTTCATTTATCTGAACTTCAACAGATATTAGTGCTTTTTTGCAAATTATAAGTGTTTTTTCTACTAATTTATTAATTAATTGATTAAATTCATTTCTAGTGATTTCTATTATAAAATCTTGAATTTTAAAGATTACTTTTTCTTTAAAAGTTAGTTCTGTTTTTAAAATTTTTACTTTTAAAAACATCTCTGCTTTGGTTTTTGAATTAGCGAAAAATAAATGATATTTTTTATATATATATTTTAACAATAAAAAATCAAAATCATCTCCACCTAAATGAGAATTTCCAGTTGTGGTTAATACTTCAAAAACTTCATTTTCTAATTTTAATAAAGAAAAGTCAAAAGTACCCCCTCCTAAATCATAAACAGCAACTAATTCTGTTTTTTTTAAATCACATCCATATGCAATAGCCGCTGCAGTAGGTTCATTTAATAATCGTACATTTTTTAATCCAGCTAAGAAAGCTGATTTTTTGATTTCTTTTCTTTGTTTATTATCAAAATATGCCGGAACAGTTATTACTGAATGATCAATTTCTTGCTTAAAAAAATTTATTGCTCTTTCTTTTAATACAAATAAAATTTGACTAATAATACAAGAAACTTGTATATATCCTTGAATTGTTTTGATACAAACTTTGTTATCGTTGTTTTTTTTATACAAATACGGCAATTTAGGGTATAAAACTTTTATTTTTTTTTCTGATAATCCTACTAGTCTTTTTATAGAAAAAATTGTATTTTCTGAGTCGTCTTTATAGTTTTTTACTGCATTCCAACCAACTAAAATTTTATTTTTTTTATATTGAACAACTGAAGGCAACAATTTCTTTCCATTTTCATCTTTTAATATTTTGATTTTATTACAGGAAAATCTTGCAACTAAAGAATTTGTCGTCCCTAAATCAAATCCAATGCATAATTTTTTTTTTTTAGACATATAAAAACCTTAATTTTTCAATTTATTTATTTAAATTACTAATTTCTTGAATTGTAGAATATTTTATTCTCTTTAAAAAAAATAATTTATTTAAAATAGTAATAGCAGTTTCCCATTCTTTGTTGATAAATTTTCTTTCAATTTTATGCAAATATAAAAAAATTAAATCGTCAATTTTTTTTAAAAAAAATTGCATTATTTTTTCATTTTTTTTAGAAGATTTTTTAATATGTTCTAGTTCTTCACATAACTTCATATGTTTTTTTAAAAAAATTATATCAAATGGAATATCTTTTTTTTCTTTTTCGAAATTTAGATAATTTATACGTATATAATATTCAGCTCTTTTTATAGGATCAATCAAAATTTTATAGGCATGATTAATTTTAATGGATTTTTTCATTAAATTAGACTTTTTTATTTTATCTTCATCAATACAAAAATCAGGATGATATTTTTTTTGAAGTTCATAAAAATTTTTTGTTAGCTGTTTTTTATCTAGTTGAAATGAAATAGGTAAATTAAAAATTTTAAAATAATTTTTCATGAGTTTTATCTTTTTTTTTTAAAAATCTTCAGACAATTGTGTTTTTATTATGGGATCGATCGCTCATCGTACTTGCATCTATGATCAGTAGTAGAACTAACTTGCATCGATGTCAGTCATTGCATCATCTTGCATCGATGTCATGATCAGTAGTAGAACTAACTTGCATCGATGTCAGTCATGGGATCGATCGCTCATCGTACTTGCATCTATGATCAGTAGTAGAACTAACTTGCATCGTCATGGGATATCGCTTGCATCTATGATCAGTAGTAGAACTAACTTGCATCGATGTCAGTCATGGGATCGATCGCTCATCGTACTTGCATCTATGATCAGTAGTAGAACTAACTTGCATCGATGTCAGTCATGGGATCGATCGCTCATCGTACTTGCATCTATGATCAGTAGTAGAACTAACTTGCATCGATGTCAGTCATGGGATCGATCGCTCATCGTACTTGCATCTATGATCAGTAGTAGAACTAACTTGCATCGATGTCAGTCATGGGATCGATCGCTCATCGTACTTGCATCTATGATCAGTAGTAGAACTAACTTGCATCGATGTCAGTCATGGGATCGATCGCTCTCATCGGTCAGTCATGGGATCGATCGTACTTGCATCTATGATCAGTAGTAGAACTTGCATCTGGGATCGATGATCAGATCTTGCATCGATGTCAGTCATGGGATCGATCGCTCATCGTACTTGCATCTATGATCAGTAGTAGAACTAACTTGGATCGATCATGGGATCGATCGCTCATCGTACTTGCATCTATGATCAGTAGTAGAACTAACTTGCATCGATGTCAGTCATGGGATCGATCGCTCATCGTACTTGCATCTATGATCAGTAGTAGAACTAACTTGCATCGATGTCAGTCATGGGATCGATCGCTCATCGTACTTGCATCTATGATCAGTAGTAGAACTAACTTGCATCGATGTCAGTCATGGGATCGATCGCTCATCGTACTTGCATCTATGATCAGTAGTAGAACTAACTTGCATCGATGTCAGTCATGGGATCGATCGCTCATCGTACTTGCATCTATGATCAGTAGTAGAACTAACTTGCATCGATGTCAGTCATGGGATCGATCGCTCATCGTACTTGCATCAGTATGATCAGTATGTCGATGTCAGTCATGGGATCGATCGCTCATCGTACTTGCATCTATGATCAGTAGTAGAACTAACTTGCATCGATGTCAGTCATGGGATCGATCGCTCATCGTACTCTTGCATCGATGTCAGTCATGGGATCGATCGCTCATCGTACTTGCATCTATGATCAGTAGTAGAACTAACTTGCATCGATGTCAGTCATGGGATCGATCGCTCATCGTACTTGCATCTATGATCAGTAGTAGAACTAACTTGCATCGATGTCAGTCATGGGATCGATCGCTCATCGTACTTGCATCTATGATCAGTAGTAGAACTAACTTGCATCGATGTCAGTCATGGGATCGATCGCTCATCGTACTTGCATCTATGATCAGATCAGTAGTAGAACTAACTTGCATCGATGTCAGTCATGGGATCGATCGCTCATCGTACTTGCATCTATGATCAGTAGTAGAACTAACTTGCATCGATGTCAGTCATGGGATCGATCGCTCATCGTACTTGCATCTATGATCAGTAGTAGAACTAACTTGCATCGATGTCAGTCATGGGATCGATCGCTCATCGTACTTGAGTAGAACTAACTTGCATCGATGTCAGTCATGGGATCGATCGCTCATCGTACTTGCATCTATGATCAGTAGTAGAACTAACTTGCATCGATGTCAGTCATGGGATCATCGCTCATCGTACTTGCATCTATGATCAGTAGTAGAACTAACTTGCATCGATGTCAGTCATGGGATCGATCGCTCATCGTACTTGCATCTATGATCAGTAGTAGAACTAACTTGCATCATGGATGTCAGTCATGGGATCGATCGCTCATCGTACTTGCATCTATGATCAGTAGTAGAACTAACTTGCATCGATGTCAGTCATGGGATCGATCGTCATCGTACTTGCATCTATGATCAGATAGAACTAGTAGAACAACTTGCATCGATGTCAGTCATGGGATCGATCGCTCATCGTACTTGCATCTATGATCAGTAGCATAGAACTAACTTGCATCGATGTCAGTCATGGGATCGATCGCTCATCGTACTTGCATCTATGATCAGTAGTAGAACTAACTTGCATCGATGTCAGTCATGGGATCGATCGCTCATCGTACTTGCATCTATGATCAGTAGTAGAACTAACTTGCATCAGATGTCAGTCATGGGATCGATCGCTCATCGTACTTGCATCTATGATCAGTAGTAGAACTAACTTGCATCGATGTCAGTCATGGGATCGATCGCTCATCGTACTTGCATCTATGATCAGTAGTAGAACTAACTTGCATCGATGTCAGTCATGGGATCGATCTAACTTGCATTGCATCTATGATCATGTCATGTCATGGGATCGATCGCTCATCGTACTTGCATCTATCAGATCAGCATAGTAGTCAATCGATCGCTCATCGTACTTGCATCTATGATCAGTAGTAGAACTAACTTGCATCGATGTCAGTCATGGGATCGATCGCTCATCGTACTTGCATCTATGATCAGAGATGTCAGTCATGGGATCGATCGCTCATCGTACTTGCATCTATGATCAGTAGTAGAACTAACTTGCATCGATGTCAGTCATGGGATCGATCGCTCATCGTACTTGCATCTATGATCAGTAGTAGAACTAACTTGCATCGATGTCAGTCATGGGATCGATCGCTCATCGTACTTGCATCTATGATCAGTAGTAGAACTAACTTGCATCGATGTCAGTCATGGGATCGATCGCTCATCGTACTTGCATCTATCAGAGTAGTAGTAAACTAACTTGCATCGATGTCAGTCATGGGATCGATCGCTCATCGTACTTGCATCTATGATCAGTAGTAGAACTAACTTGCATCGATGTCAGTCATGGGATCGATCGCTCATCGTACTTGCATCTATGATCAGTCAGTAGAACTAACTTGCATCGATGTCAGTCATGGGATCGATCGCTCATCGTACTTGCATCTATGATCAGTAGTAGAACTAACTTGCATCGATGTCAGTCATGGGATCTATGATCAGAACTAACTTGCATCGATGTCAGTCATGGGATCGATCGCTCATCGTACTTGCATCTATGATCAGTAGTAGAACTTGCATCGATGTCTTGCATCTATGTCATGGGATCTTGCATCGATCGCTCATCGTATCGTACTTGCATCTATGATCAGTAGTAGAACTAACTTGCATCGATGTCAGTCATGGGATCGATCGCTCATCGTACTTGCATCTATGATCAGTAGTAGAACTAACTTGCATCGATGTCAGTCATGGGATCGATCGCTCATCGTACTTGCATCTATGATCAGTAGTAGAACTAACTTGCATCGATGTCAGTCATCATGATCGATCGCTCATCGTACTTGCATCTATGATCAGTAGTAGAACTAACTTGCATCGATGTCAGTCATGGGATCGATCGCTCATCGTACTTGCATCTATGATCAGTAGTAGAACTAACTTGCATCGACTTGCATCGATGTCAGTCATCTATCGATCGCTCATCGTACTTGCATCTATGATTGCATCTATGATCAGAACTAACTTGCATCGATGTCAGTCATGGGATCGATCGCTCATCGTACTTGCATCTATGATCAGTAGTAGAACTAACTTGCATCGATGTCAGTCATGGGATCTTGCATCGATCGCTCATCGTACTTGCATCTATGATCAGTAGTAGAACTAACTTGCATCGATGTCAGTCATGGGATCGATCGCTCATCGTACTTGCATCTATGATCTTGCATCGATGTCAGTCATGGGATCGATCGCTCATCGTACTTGCATCTATGATCAGTAGTAGAACTAACTTGCATCGATGTCAGTCATTCGATCGCATCGTACTTGCATCTATGATCAGTAGTAGAACTAACTTGCATCGATGTCAGTCATCGATCGCTCATCGTACTTGCATCTATGATCAGTAGTAGAACTAACTTGCATCGATGTCAGTCATGGGATCGATCGCTCATCATCTCGCTCATCGTACTTGCATCGATGTCATGATCAGCTCATCGTACTTGCATCTATGATCAGTAGTAGAACTAACTTGCATCGATGTCAGTCATGGGATCGATCGCTCATCGTACTTGCATCTATGATCAGTAGTAGAACTAACTTGCATCGATGTCAGTCATGGGATCGATCGCTCATCGTACTTGCATCTATGATCAGTAGTAGAACTAACTTGCATCGATGTCAGTCATGGGATCGATCGCTCATCGTACTTGCATCTATGATCAGTAGTAGAACTAACTTGCATCGATGTCAGTCATGGGATCGATCGCTCATCGTACTTGCATCTATGATCAGTAGTAGAACTAACTTGCATCGATGTCAGTCATGGGATCGATCGCTCATCGTACTTGCATCTATGATCAGTAGTAGAACTAACTTGCATCGATGTCAGTCATGGGATCGATCGCTCATCGTACTTGCATCTATGATCAGTAGTAGAACTAACTTGCATCGATGTCAGTCATGGGATCGATCGCTCATCGTACTTGCATCTATGATCAGTAGTAGAACTAACTTGCATCGATGTCAGTCATGGGATCGATCGCTCATCGTACTTGCATCTATGATCAGTAGTAGAACTAACTTGCATCGATGTCAGTCATGGGATCGATCGCTCATCGTACTTGCATCTATGATCAGTAGTAGAACTAACTTGCATCGATGTCAGTCATGGGATCGATCGCTCATCGCTCATCGTACTTGCATCTATGATCAGTAGTAGAACTAACTTGCATCGATGTCAGTCATGGGATCGATCGCTCATCGTACTTGCATCTATGATCAGTAGTAGAACTAACTTGCATCGATGTCAGTCATGGGATCGATCGCTCATCGTACTTGCATCTATGATCAGTAGTAGAACTAACTTGCATCGATGTCAGTCATGGGATCGATCGCTCATCGTACTTGCATCTATGATCAGTAGTAGAACTAACTTGCATCGATGTCAGTCATGGGATCGATCGCTCATCGTACTTGCATCTATGATCAGTAGTAGAACTAACTTGCATCGATGTCAGTCATGGGATCGATCGCTCATCGTACTTGCATCTATGATCAGTAGTAGAACTAACTTGCATCATCGATGTCAGTCATGGGATCGATCGCTCATCGTACTTGCATCTATGATCAGTAGTAGAACTAACTTGCATCGATGTCAGTCATGGGATCGATCTAATAATACTTCTGATTAAATAAATAGAAAAATTTTAACTAAAATATTTCTAATTTTTTTTAAAAGTTCTAAAATTTATTTTATTTATAAATATTTTAAAAATATACCTAACTTTTATTGAATTTAAAAAATTTTGATAAATTGTTATATTTATGATTTAGAATCAAACTGTTGATTTTGTTTTATTTTTTTATTTTTGTAATCTAAAATTGCTGCTTTAATTGCATCTTCTGCTAAAATAGAACAATGTATTTTAACAGGAGGTAAATCCAATTCTTGGGCTATATTAACATTTTTTATATTTTTAGCTTCTTTTAAAGATTTTCCTTTAACTAATTCAGTAGCTAATGAACTAGCAGCAATAGCAGAACCACATCCGTATGTTTTAAATTTTGCATCTTCAATTATACCTTCATTGTTAACTTTAATTTGTAATTTCATGACATCACCACAAGAAGGTGAACCTACCAAACCATTTCCAATATTTATATCTTTGTCAGAATTAATATCGTCTTCTGAAAAAGATCCTACATTTCTAGGATTTTCATAGTGATCTATTACTTTTTTACTATATGACATTTTTATCCTCGTTAACTTAATTTAATTTATTTATTCCATTTTATTGATTTTAAATCTATTCCTGATTTAAACATTTCCCATAATGGAGATAATTTACGTAAACGAACAATTGCAGAACGGACTGATTTGATCGTATAATTAATTTCTTCTTCAGTAGTAAATTTTCCTAAAGAAAATCTAATTGAACTATGTGCAAGTTCATCTTTTACTCCCATAGCTCTTAACACGTACGACGGTTCTAAACTAGTAGATGTACAAGCTGAACCAGACGAAACAGCTAAGTTTTTCAAGGCCATAATTAAAGATTCCCCTTCTACATAATTAAAACTAATATTTAAAATATGAGGAGAAGTAATTTCAAAATTTCCATTTAAATAAACTTCTTCTATGTCTTTTAAACCGTTCCATAACTTATTTTTTAAAAAATTCAATTTTTTACATTCTATAACAAAATTAAGTTTTGCAAGTCGAAAAGCTTCTCCCATTCCTACAATTTGATGAACAGGTAAAGTTCCAGATCTCATTCCTCTTTCATGACCACCTCCATGAATTTGAGCTGATAAACGTATTCTATTAGGACTTCTACTTACATAAAGAGCTCCAATTCCTTTAGGGCCATATATTTTATGCCCTGAAAAAGACATTAATCCTATGTTTATTTTTTTTAAATCAATGTTAATTTTCCCAATAGCTTGAGTTGCATCAACATGTAACACAACATTTTTTTCGTTACATATTTTTGATATTTCGTTTATCTTTTGTATTACTCCTGTTTCATTATTCACAAACATAATTGAGACAAGAATTGTTTCCCTGGAGATTTTTTCTTCTATTTCTGTAGGATTAATTAATCCATTAGAGTCTGGATCAACATATGTGACTTTGAAGTTGTTCTTTTCTAAAAATCTACAAGTATCTAATACAGATTTATGTTCTGTATTACTAGTAATGACATGTTTTCCTTTTTTTTGATAAAAATCACAATATCCTTTTATAGCTAAATTATTTGATTCTGTAGCTCCGGAAGTAAATATTATTTCTCTAGGATCTGCATTAATTAATTGAGCTATAATATTTCTTGATTCGTCAACAGATTCTTCAGCTTTCCAGCCTAATATATGAGAACGTGATGCTGCATTTCCAAAAGTTCCATCTAAAGTTAAATATTTTAACATTTTTTTTACTATTAATGGATCCATGGGTGTTGTTGCTGCGTAATCTAAATATATTGGATGTTTGTAATTCAATTTTTTTTCCTTATGGTTTTAAACTTTGAAAAATTTCGAAATATTTTTTAATAAAAATGGATATTTCAATTTACTGAAAACAAATTATTTGATTTTTTTGCAATTTTTTATATAATTATTATATTATAAATTAATGAATTTGAAAAATTTTAAAAAATAATAGGGGTATAGCTCAATAGGAAGAGTTTCGGTCTCCAAAACCGAAGGTTGTGGGTTCAATTCCCTCTACCCCTGAAATAGTTTTGTTTGTAGCTCTTACAATAAAACAAAAAAAAATAAAAAATATATCTTACTTTTTATTTTTTGCTTCTTAGCTTCTTGCTAAAAAATCAATTTTTTTTTTACAATTCTTAAATCAAACAATTTTTATATCCTTAAATTAATTGTTATATCCTTTCTTTTCTGAAAAATAATAATGAGGGAAAATGCCAAGATATAGATCTTTTACTACCACGCATGGAAAAAATATGACTGGTGCAAGAGCATTATGGAAAGCTACAGGGATGAAAGATTCAGATTTTGAAAAACCAATTATAGCTGTTGTAAATTCTTTCACTGAATTTGTACCTGGTCACATTCACTTAAAACAATTAGGATCATTGGTATCGAACGAAATAAAAATTTGTGGAGGTGTTGCTAAAGAATTTAATACAATAGCTATTGATGATGGAATTGCTATGGGACATTCCGGAATGATGTATTCATTACCATCTAGAGAACTAATTGCAGATTCAGTAGAGTATATGATTAATGCACATTGTGCAGATGCTATGGTTTGTATATCAAATTGTGATAAAATTACTCCTGGAATGTTAATGGCATCATTACGATTAAATATTCCAACTATATTTGTTTCTGGTGGTCCAATGGAAGCTGGAATACAAGAAAACAAAAATAAAAAAATTAATTTAGTTGATGCAATTGAAATAAGTGTAAAAAATGTAAATAATAATGAAATTTCTCAAATAGAAAGTTCTGCATGTCCTACTTGTGGATCTTGTTCAGGATTATTCACTGCTAATTCGATGAACTGTTTAACTGAAGCAATGGGATTATCTTTGCCTGGAAATGGAACATTATTAGCCACACACAAGGATAGAAAAAAATTATTCTTACAAGCAGGTCAAATTATTGTTCAAATAGCTAAATCTTGGTATGAAGAAAATAATCCAGATGTTTTACCTAGAAATATAGCTTGTGAATCTTCGTTTAAAAATGCAATGAAACTTGATATTGCAATGGGAGGATCTACTAATACTATTTTACATTTATTAGCTGCTGCAAAAGAAGGAAAAATAAATTTTAATCTTTCTGATATAGATGAATTATCTAAAAAGATTCCACACATTTGTAAAATTGCTCCTAGTAGTAATAAATTTCACATGGAAGACATGCATAGAGCTGGTGGAGTTATGCGTATTTTAGGTGAATTAAATAAAGAAAAGTTAATTGATACTTCTGTTAAAAATATTTTAGGTATGACTTTGAAGGAAACTCTTAAAATATATGATATTTCTAATACAAAGAATAAAAATGTAATTAATATGTTTTTATCAGGACCAGGAGGTTATAGAACTATAGTTCCGTTTTCTCAAAATTCTAAATGGAAATCGTTAGATAATGATTCTAAAAGAGGTTGTATACGTTCTGTTAAAAATTCATATAGCAAAGAAGGTGGTTTAGCTATTTTATTCGGAAATATAGCAAAAAATGGTTGTATTGTAAAAACAGCAGCAATAGAAAAAAAAAATTATGTATTTTTAGGAAAAGCTAAAGTATACGATTCTCAGGAAGATGCTGTTTACGATATATTAAATCATAAAATTAGATTTGGAGATGTTATAGTTATACGATATGAAGGACCGAAAGGTGGTCCGGGAATGCAAGAAATGTTATATCCTACTACATATTTAAAATCTATGAAGCTAGACAGAAATTGTGCTTTAATTACTGATGGAAGATTTTCAGGAGGAACATCTGGAATATCTATCGGGCATGTATCACCAGAAGCTGCTAACGGTGGAGAAATTGCTTTAATAAAAAATGGTGACGTAATCAAAATTGATGTTCCAAATAGAACTATAAATTTAGAGATTTCGGAATTAGAGCTTTCAAATAGAAAAAAATATGAAAATTCTAAAAAACAAAATTCATATCTTCCAAATAGAAAAAAAAGAACAATTTCTAGCTCTTTAAAAATTTATTCCTTGTTAGTTACTAGCGCTGATAAAGGAGCTATAAGAGATATCAATAAATTAAATAAATTTCTGATGAAAAATAATTTTAGTTAATTAACATTTAATTATTTTATAAATTTATATATTTTAAATATAACTTTGAGAAAATTATGAAAAATTATTTTAATACTTTAAATTTTAGGGAAAAATTAATAGAATTACAAAAATGTCGTTTTATTAAAAAGAAAGAATTTTTAGATGGTTGTAATTATTTGAAGGGAAAAAAAATTGTTATTATAGGAGCTGGTTCGCAAGGATTAAATCAAGGATTGAATTTAAGAGATTCTGGATTGGATGTTTCTTTTGCACTGAGAAAAGAATCAATTAAAAAAAAAAATAATTCTTGGAAACAAGCTACAAAATTTGGTTTTCTCGTAGATATTTATCAAAATTTAATACCAAATGCTGATTTAGTTATTAATTTAACTCCAGATAAACAACATTCAAATGTCATTAAAGATATACAAGGATTAATGAAACATGAATCATGTTTAGGTTATTCTCATGGATTTAATATAGTTGAAATGGGAGAAAAGATTCGTTCAGATATTACTGTTATTATGGTTGCTCCAAAATGTCCTGGAACAGAAGTAAGAAAAGAATATAAAAGAGGTTTTGGAGTTCCAACATTAATAGCTATACATAATGAAAATGATATTAAAAAAAATGGAGAAAAAATAGCAAAATCATGGGCTTATGCTTTAGGAAGTCATAGAGCTGGAGTTTTACTTTCTTCTTTTTCAGCTGAAGTTAAATCAGATTTAATGGGAGAGCAAACGATTTTATGTGGAATGTTACAATCAGGTAGTTTGATATGTTTTGATTATTTAGTAAAACAAGGGAATGATCCTGCTTATGCATGTCAATTAGTTCAATATGGATGGCAAGCTATTACAGAATCTTTAAAGTTTGGTGGTATTACTTTAATGCTAGATCGAATAACTAATTCTTCAAAAATTAGAGTTTGTCAATTATCTAAAAAACTAAAAAAAATTTTATTGCCTTTATTCAGAAAACATATGGATGAAATAATTGAAGGCCATTTTTCTAAAAAAATGATAAATGATTGGAATAAGCAAGATAAATATTTAATTTCTAAAAGAAAAGAAACAAAAAATTCTAATTTTGAAAATGCTAAATCTTATCGAGGTACTATAATAGAATCAGACTACTTTGAAAATTGTACGTTTATGATAGCGCTTATCAAAGCAGGTGTAGAATTATCTTTTGAAATAATGGTAGAAACAGGAATTCTTTCGGAATCAGCTTATTATGAATCTTTACACGAACTGCCATTAATTGCAAACACAATAGCAAGAAAAAGATTATATGAAATGAATTTAGTTATATCCGACACTGCAGAATATGGAAATTATCTTTTTAGTGAAAAAGCAATTCCAATTTTAAAGGAATTTATAAAAGAATTAAAATATGGAGATTTAGGAAATAGTGTTTTAAATACAAAAATTAGTAATTTTGAATTACATAAAATAAATAATGAAATATCTAAACATCCAATTGAAATTATAGGAAAAAAATTAAGAAAACACATGATTAAAATGAAATCCATCTATGAAGAAGAAAAATAAATTTTTAATTTACTCTTATTTTAATAAAAAAAATTAAAAGTGAGATTTTGTAAATTAAAAAAATATTTCTATATTTTTTTTTTTTTTTTTTAAGATTTTTATCTTGTTATTAATTTTAATATTGAAAATTCAATCTTAAAACTATTGTTTTTAAAATCCGTCTTAGATTATCAATAATGATTGTTAATAGTTATTAAATTTTAAAAATTTTATTTAACATAATATAGAAAATTTTTTAGAAAATTTGTTTTTAATATACTAAAAAATTTTTACAAAAATTTTAAATTTTAAAATTTAAAATAATTTTACAAGTTTTATTTTTCCATTAAATATTAAAAAATTTTTTAAATTTATAATAAAAATAGTTATTTTTGTATTTTAAAAGTTAGTTGAACATTTATTTTTTAAAGTAGGAAACATAAATTAATGAAAAAAAAAAAATTAATTAATTTAAATGAAAATGAATTAAATAGATATATAGATTCCAAAAATCAATTACTAGTAATTGATTTTTGGGCGGAATGGTGCGCTCCATGTAAACAATTAGCTCCTATCTTAGATAGTATTGCTAATGAATACGTTGATAACAATAATTTATTTTTAATAAAAGTTAATATTGATGAAAATAAAAAATCTGCTTTAAAACACGAGATAAAAAGCATTCCAACATTATTGTTTATTCGTAATAAATTAACATTGCATAGGATTAGTGGTTTAGTATCTAAATTCAAAATAAAAGAACTAATTGAAAATTATTTAAAACAATAAATTAATACAAATTGAATTATAGCGGTTTTGTTTAATAAAAACCGCTGGATTTTTTTTATTATAAAAGATATAATTAAAAACATTAAAATAAAATATTAAATATATTTACATATCACGACTTACTTCAAGTTTATTTAAGAAATCCGCAATCATGAATCTTACCGAGCTTAAAAATACTACAGTTTCTGAGTTAATTACTTTAGCTGAAAAAATAGGATTAGAAAATTTAGCACGTATGAGAAAACAAGATATTATTTTTTCTATTCTTAAACAACATGCAAAAAGTGGAGCAGATATTTTTGGAAATGGTGTTTTAGAAATATTACAAGATGGATTTGGTTTTTTACGTTCTTCAGATAGTTCTTATTTGGCTGGACCAGATGATATTTATGTTTCTCCAAGTCAAATACGAAGGTTTAATTTACGAACAGGAGACACTATATCAGGTAAAATAAGGCCTCCCAAAGAAGGAGAAAGATATTTTGCATTATTAAAAGTAAATTTTGTAAATTACGATAAGCCTGAAAATGCAAGAAGTAAAATTTTATTTGAAAATTTAACTCCCTTACATGCAAACTCTCGTTTAAGAATGGAACGTGGAAACGGATCTACGGAAGATCTTACTGCAAGAGTTTTAGATCTTGCTTCTCCTATAGGAAGAGGACAAAGAGGCTTAATTGTTGCTCCTCCAAAAGCAGGAAAAACTATATTATTACAAAATATCGCACAAAGTATAGCTTATAATCACTCAGACTGTGTTTTAATGGTATTATTGATTGATGAGCGACCAGAAGAAGTGACTGAAATGCAACGTTTGGTAAAAGGAGAAGTAATTGCTTCAACGTTCGATGAACCCGCATCTAGACATGTTCAAGTTTCTGAAATGGTTATAGAAAAAGCAAAAAGACTGGTAGAACATAGAAAAGATGTGATTATCTTATTAGATTCCATTACTCGTTTAGCGAGAGCTTATAATACTGTTGTTCCAGCTTCAGGAAAAGTATTAACAGGAGGTGTAGATGCAAATGCATTGCATAGACCTAAACGTTTTTTTGGAGCAGCAAGAAATGTTGAAGAGGGAGGTAGTTTAACTATCATTGCTACTGCATTAATTGATACTGGTTCTAAAATGGACGAAGTAATATATGAAGAATTTAAAGGTACTGGGAACATGGAATTACCTTTATCTAGAAAAATTGCAGAGAAACGTGTGTTTCCAGCAATTGATTATAATAGGTCTGGAACTAGAAAAGAAGAATTATTAACAATCCCTGAAGAATTACAAAAAATGTGGATTCTAAGAAAAATAATTCACCCAATGGGAGAAATAGATGCTATGGAGTTTTTGATTAATAAATTATCTATGACTAAAACAAATAGTGAATTTTTTGATATGATGAAAAGATCTTAGAAAATATAACGATATATTAGTTGATTTTATTTTAATAAATGGTTAAAATTTTTTTTAAATTAAATAATTTATGTTTATTTCTACAGAAAACAAAGTATATATAAATTATTTAAATATTTTTAATTCAAAAAATAAGAAAATGGAAATTTTTTAATAAGCACCCGTAGCTCAGTTGGATAGAGCAATACTTTCCGAAAGTATAGGTTTCACAGGTTCGAATCCTGTCGGGTGTAGAAAATATCTTATATGTTGTTTTTTTTATTCTAAAGAATAAAAAAAATATTTTTTAAAGAAATGATGGTGACTATAGCTCAGTAGGTAGAGCTCTGGATTGTGGTTCCAGTGGTCATGGGTTCGATTCCCATTAGTCACCCAAAAAAAATGTTTTTTTTGTTTTTTATTATTAGATTTACAGATATTTTAATTATTTTACTGAACGGCGAATAGCGCAGCTTGGTAGCGCAACTGGTTTGGGACCAGTGGGTCAGAGGTTCAAATCCTCTTTCGCCGAAAAAATTCATTTATAAAAATGTTATTTTTTTGTTGGTAAAAATTTTAATTTTTAAATTAAATTATTTTAAAGAAAAAATTTTTTAAATTTAATATTTGTAAATTTTGATATTATATTTCTGAATTTTTTATTTTAGAGAATTTATTTGAAATTTTTATTTTTTATTTAGTTATGACTAGTATTAAATTAATAGATTTCTTTAAAAACGTTGTCGTTGCATTTATCTAAAAAAATTTTTTCTATAATTCTCCAAAAATTTTTTTTAGTTTTTTTGCATATCCAATCGCGATTGATTGAATTAAATTGAAAATGATATCCGTTAATTTCAGTAGCAAGCCAAATTTCTTGAATTGATGATTGTTTATTAATTAAAATAAGATTTTTATCTTTAAAAGTTATCGTAAATATTTCATTATTATATTGATAATCAATATCACTATTTTTACAATTATCTAATGCATTCTCTAACTTGGATAGTAATTCTTCTACCAAAGAAATATAAGTAGAATTAGTCATTTCGTTTTTTTTCATATAGTTAATATTTTATTTTTTTATTAACATTTTATACTAGGATATTAAATGAATAAAAAAAAATCAATAAAAAAAATTTATTTTTCAAAAATGGAATCATTGGGAAATGATTTTATGGTTATAGATATGACTAAAAAAAAATATAACTTATCTATTAATGAAATAACATATTTGTCAAATCGAAATTATGGAGTTGGTTTTGATCAGTTATTACTAATAGAGCAAACAAAAGTAAACAATATTGATTTTTTTTATCGAATTTTTAATTCTAGTGGAGAAGAAGTAGAACAATGTGGTAATGGAGTTCGTTGTTTTTGTTTTTTTTTGTACAAAAAAGGATTAATAAAAAAAAGAATTGTTTCCGTTATGACTTCAAAAATCAAAATGATTTGTAAAATTTTAGATAATTTTGAAATATTAGTAAATATGGGAAAACCTAATTTTATTCCTAAAAAAGTTCCATTTTTAGTTAGTAAAGAAAAAAAAATATATTCTGTAAAAATATTAGGAAAAAAAATTTATTTTAATGTTGTTTCTATTGGAAATCCTCATTGTATTTTAATAGTAAAAAAAATCGATGAATGTAATATAAAAAAACTTGGACCTATTTTGGAAAGACATAGTTTGTTTCCAAATAAAGTAAATGTTGGATTCGTTCAAATATTATCTAGAAATAGAATTTTGTTAAGAGTTTATGAAAGAGGTGTTGGAGAGACTCAAGCATGCGGAAGTGGTGCTTGTGCTGCAGTAGCTGTTGGAATTTTTAGAGGATTGCTAAATTTTAATGTATCAGTAATATTAAAAGGAGGAATAATAAAAGTTTTTTGGAAAGGTTTAGGTCATTCTCTTTTTATGTCTGGTCCAGCAAATCATGTATATGATGGTTTAATATATGTGTAGAAAAATTTAGAAATACTTTTAGCATAACTATATTTTATAAAAAAAATAATTTTCTTTTTTACAAAAGACTTATATTAAATAGAAATTTATAATTATTTTTTTAGTGAATTTTATTTGATTTTAGTTTTTTTTAAGTTTTATAAAAACAACATTTTTTTTTTAAAATAGATTTACGTCTATAGTAAAAATTTATTAACAAAAGAATAGTTGAATTACTTTTTTTAATATATTTTTTTTTAAAATTAGTTTACTTGTTTTTAAAAGACTGTATCTGGTACAATCGATTTTACTCATTTTTTCAAAAATTCTTCAATTTAAATTCATTATTTACTAATTTTTCATTATTAGAAATATTTCGATAATTATATTTTTATTATTAACATTTTTATATATTAGATAGATTTGTCTATAATAAACGTTTTTAAATAGATAGTTATTATTAAGAGCTTAATAAATATTTCTGAAAATGGAATAACTAAGATTATGTTAACTTATCTTAATGAAGAAATAAATTTTAAAAAAAATATTTTTTTGAATTATATATATATTAGTAAAAAAATTATAGATGATTTTTTAGAATAAAAAATATTTTATCTATTTATTTTTTAGAAGTTGAAAATTATTAATTTTTTGATCATGTTTTTTTTTCAATTTTATAATATTTTCATTTCTACTTTTTATTGTAAATAATTTAAATTACAAAAAATTAATTTAAAAAAAAATTTATTGATTTTAAAAAATCAAACGTCTTATCTTAATAAGATAATTGCTTTTTTTGGTTTTTGTTCTTTAATGGGTTGATTTTTTCATGTCAATTAATAGGTTTTTATTGAAATCAAACTAGGTCATGTTTTCTTACAAATACATATATCTTACTGGAATTTATTTTTTTTCTTTTTACCAATCAATAGTTTAACAAGTGATTATTTTAGTTTTAGTTTTAGTTTTAGTTATTTATTATTTTTTTGTTCGATTTTTATTATTTAAGGGGTAGTTTGTTTTGGTTTTATTGTATTTTTTTTGATTATTTCTTAAATTAGCTAGGAGTTCTTTTATTTTTTTATATTGGATATCTTATCTTTATTTTTTTTATTAAACTTAGAAAAAATTTCGAAATTAATTTATAAAATTTTAAAAAAAATTAGTAGTAATTTTTTACTTTTTAATATTAGCTATTGATTAGTTCTATTTTTTAGAAAATTGACAATTTTAAATTTTAAATTATTTATTTCTTTAAAAATATTTTTTTTAATTACAAAAGAACTAAACATTAAAGAAACAAATTTTTAAATATTTCATTATTTACTTAAATTTTTTCTTTATAATTTTTTTTTGTTATTATGAATAAGATGAATAAGTTTTAAAAAAAGGTTCTATATATAAAAATACTATAATTAATATTCCTTTTATGATCTTGACTAAATAAGTAAATTAAAGTAAAAGAGAGATTATGTAGATTTATAAAAATAGGATTAGTAATAGATATGTCATCAATTCTATCAAATGATAATATAAGAAGACTAATAAATAATACAAACGATTTTCGTAATTTTTCTTCTACAACTATAGATAAAGACAGATTAATAAGAAAAGAAAATAATAAAGTTGATAATTTAGAACAAAAAACTAATTCTTCAGTTATTATAGATGATAATTTCATTCCTTCTGACAATTCATTAATTTATTCCAAACCAAATTCAAAAAAAGATGTACAAAATGAAAATATTAATTCTAACGATGTTACTCTAAATTTAGAAAATTTTTTAGTTCATTTTAATTCTTTTTTTTCTAAAGATATTATGAAACAAGGTTTAGAAAATATTTTTGATAATATTATTAACACTGACTTTATTAAAAATAATGACGTTTTAGAAAATTTAGATTTACAAAATACAGATAAAACAAATACTAATGATAGTAATGAAATTAATAAAAATGATGCAACTATTGTAGATAACAATAATAATTCTTTAAAAAATATTGACAAACCAGTTTTTCATGCTAATTTTGATGTGTTATCACATAACAATCCTCCTGTTAAGAAACAAGAAATTTCCGATAATAAAAACCAAAAAGTACAAATTGAAAATAATAAAGATTCTCTTATCAAAGACAAAAAAGAAGAAGATAAATTTAGTTTTCATACAAAATATGATGTTTTCTTAAAAGATCATGTTTCAATAGAAGAAATTCAAGATTATGTAAATAAAAATCATCGAGGAAGAATAAATAAAAACGATGATCATGAAACTAAATTAACTGATGATTTTCCTGTTGATCATTCGTTTGGTAAATGTCATAATGATGAAGATCTAACAAGTGTTCAAAATTATTTTTTGGATAAGAATTCTAGTTTTAATACAAAAGATGGTTATTTGCCTAATTTTTCATTTGGGGATCCTAATGCAATCAGTTGGAAAGGACTTCGTTCATTAAATTTTTCAAAGGATAATTTAAATTATTCTCAAAAATTATATGAAAGATATGAAGATCTAAAAGGTACTAACTCGTTAGTTCCTGGATTTATGAATGATTATCAAGATGTAGATTTGAAAGTTAGTCATTATTTAGTACCAAATGAAACTAGAGAAGAATTGTTTAAAAAATTTAAAAAATTACTTCCTGATTTAGAAACTAGACAATTGGTATCTACATATGCTAATCAAAAAATACTAGAACCTGCATATTTAAAATTGACAAGCTTTGCTCCTGATTTGTTCCGTTATCCTCCAAAAAATATTTCTTTTTCTTATGAAGTTGAACCAACTCATCATGGTTTCTTAAGACTAATTGTTACTAATAAAACTAAGTTGCATATTGTTAATTCAAATAATGAAGATAAAGATTTAACCTTAGGTGTAAGAGCTTCGGTAATGTTAAGTAAACATAGAATTCCTTGTATAAAATTTTTATATTATTTGCAAAAATAAATAAATATTTCTTCTTTAAATTATTTAAATAAATTAATAGAAAAATATAAATATATTTTATGAAATTCAAGATCATAGTTCGATTTTCTACGAACTATGATATACTTCATAAATGATATTTATTAAATACTTTTTTATAAATAAAAAAATTATAAAACATAATTAATTAAAATAACACATATGAACACTTTGTTTAAAAAAATAAAAAAAAGAGCTGAAATTATATCAAGCATAAGAAGATTTTTTTTGAATTTAGATGTTTTAGAAGTAGAAACTCCTTTAATTTCTAATTATAGAACTACTGAAGTTCATTTAAGTTCTTTTAAAACTCATTTTATTACTGAAGTAGGAAAAAAATCTTATTGTAAAAAAAAAAAAAAAATGTGGTTGATAACTAGTCCAGAGTATCATATGAAACGTATGATTTCAGAAGGTAGTGGATCAATATATCAAATTTGTCATAGTTTTAGAAATGGGGAAATTGGAAACTATCATAATCCAGAATTTACTATTCTAGAATGGTATCGTCCAAAGTATAATATGTTCAATTTAATTGAAGAGGTAACTTTTTTTTTAAAAAAAATTTTATGTTGTAAATTTGTAGAAACAATCTCTTACAGAAACATTTATCTTAACGTAATTGGAATTGACCCTTTATCGGTTTCCAAAAAAGATTTAATAGAAAAATCTAAAAATCTTGGAATTCAAGATGATGTTATTTTTTCGAATATTAACTTAAAAAATAAAACTGAAATAAACAATGATCATTTATTAGAATTAATTTTTTCGCTGGCTATAGAACCTGTTTTAGGACTTGAAAATCCAATTATAGTATATCATTATCCTGCTTCTCAGTCTCAAAATTCGATTATAAACTCTAATGATTCTAGGTTAGCTAATAGATTTGAAGTTTTTTTTAAAGGTTTAGAGTTAGGTAATGGTTGCGAAGAATTAACTGATTTTGATCGTCAAAAAGAAATTTTTGAAAATCATAATTTATCTCGAAAAAAAATAGGATTATCTGTTTATTCTATTGATAAATTTTTTGTTAATTCAATTAAAAAAACTAATTTTTTATATTCTGGAATTGCTATTGGGATAGATAGATTAATTATGATTTTAACAAATTCAAAGAACATAAATAATGTTCTTACTTTTCCAATTAAAAAAAGTTAATAAGAGGTTTTATTTAATTTTAAATTAATTGATTTATTTTTAAATTATTTTAAAAAAATTATCTATAAATAAGATTCTTTCGAAAAAATAATTTAAAAAAAAATTTATACATAACTAAATTACCAATAGTTTTCTGTAGTAATTTGTCCAGGTTTTCTTATTAAATTTTTTGTTAACTTTTTTTCTTCTTGTAATATTTGTTTTGTTTCTCTAACCATGTTTGGATTACCACATAACATTACATGTGAATTTTCTGAATTAATTTTTATTCCAACTTTTTCTTCCAAAATGTTGTTTTTAATTAAATTAGGTATTCTTTTTTTTAAGATTTGTTTATTAGAAAATTTTTCTCTACTAATAATTGTAATTATTTTTATTCTTTCTTTGTTTTCTTTTTTTATCTTCTTTAATATTGGTAAATAAATTAAATCACTTTTATATCTTACTGCATTAACAATAATAACTCTTTTAAATTTTGTTTTCCATATATTATCTTGTAATATCGAAATATAAGGACCAATACCTGTACCTGTTGAAATCATCCATAAATTTTCACAATTTTTAATTTTATCTATTGTAAAAAAACCAAACGAATTTTTACTTATTAAAATTTTTTCTGATGGTTTTAAATTATACAAATAATTAGTTAGTTTTCCGTTAGGAATTAATAGAATATAAAATTCTAAATTTTTTTTTTTTGGAGGATTTACAAAAGAATAAGCTCTTTGAATAGATATTTTTTTTTTTTTATTATCAAAAATAGCCAATTTAGTAAATTGTCCTGCCTTAAAAGGATCAATAGAAGCATGAATAATTAAAGTAAATAATTTTTCATTCCATCTTTTTATTTTATATATTTTTCCAATTATCCAATTCATTTTATTTGTTCTCTATTTTTTTTAATAATTACCTATCTTAATTGTTTTGAAGATAGGTAAAAAATATTCTAAAGGAATTGTCAATTATTTTTAACATCTAATGATTATAGAATAAATCTACTTAAATCTTTATTAAATACTAATTTATTTAAATGCTTTCCTACATAAGATGGGTCTATTTTAATTTCTTCAGTTGAACTATATTTTTCTAATCCATAAAAAGAAATATCTTCCATTAATTTTTCTAAGATTGTATGTAATCTTCTAGCTCCTATATTTTCCATAGATTCATTTACTTTCCAAGCAGCTTCTGCAATAGCTCTTATTCCTTCTGTAGTAAAATTAATATTTATTCCTTCAGTTTTTAAAAGTGCTTTGTATTGAACTGTAATAGAAGCATTAGGTTCTGTTAATATCCTTTCAAAATCCTCTATTGTCAATGCTTTTAACTCTACTCTAATAGGAAGACGTCCTTGCAATTCTGGAATCAAATCAGCTGGAGTTGCGATTTGAAATGCTCCAGAGGCAATAAATAAAATATGGTCAGTTTTTACCATTCCATGTTTTGTAGAAACAGTACAACCTTCTACTAAAGGAAGCAAATCTCTTTGTACTCCTTCTCTTGAGACATCTGTTCCATTAGAAGAAGAATTTCCTCTCTTACATACTTTATCTATTTCATCAATAAATACAATTCCATGCTGCTCTACAGCATTAATTGCTTTTTGTTTTATATCTTCTAAATTGACGAGTTTAGCAGCTTCTTCTTCTACTAATAATTTCATTGCATCTTTAATTTTTAGCTTTCTTCTATTTTTTTTTCTACCACTCAAATTTTGAAACAAAGATTGCAATTGATTAGTTAGTTCTTCCATTCCAGGAGGAGCCATAATTTCAACTCCAACAGGTATTGCAGCAACATTAATTTCAATTTCTTTATCTTTTAGTTTTCCTTCTTGTAGTTTTTTTCTAAATATTTGTATTGTAGATTCTGGTTTTTTTTCAGATTCGTTTTTTTCCCAATTCTGTTTTGGTAATGGAACGAGAACATCTAATATTCTTTCTTCAGCCAATTTTATTGCTTTTTTTTTATTTTTTTTTATTTCTTGTATTCGAATCATCTTTATAGCTGAATCGGTTAAATCTCTAATTATTGAATCTACTTCTTTTCCAACATATCCTATTTCAGTAAATTTGGTAGCTTCTACTTTTATAAAAGGTGCATTAGCTAATTTTGCTAATCTTCTAGCAATTTCTGTTTTACCAACCCCCGTTGGCCCTATCATTAATATATTTTTTGGGGTGATTTCATTTTTTAATTCATTATTTAACTGCATGCGACGCCATCGGTTTCGAAGCGCAATTGATACTGCTCTTTTTGCAGTTTCTTGACCAATAATGTATTTATTAAGTTCTTGTACAATTTCTCTAGGAGTCATTTCAGACATAGAGTGATCCTTACTTTTCTGAAGGTAATTCTTTAATAAGAATGTTGTGATTAGTATATATACAAATATTTGCAGCAATATTTAATGATTTTTTTACTATTTCTGATGGTTCTAGATTTGTGTTATCTAATAATGCACGAGCCGCTGCTTGTGCGAATGATCCGCCAGATCCTATGGCGATTAAATCATCTTCTGGTTGTATAACATCTCCGTTTCCTGTTATTATTAATGAATTTTTATTATCAGCAACAGCAAGTAATGCTTCTAATTTTCTTAAAATTCGATCACTTCTCCAATCTTTTGCTAATTCTATTGCGGATCTCTTTATTTGACCTTGATATATTTCTAATTTTTGTTCAAAAAGTTCAAATAAAGTAAAAGCATCAGCTGTTCCACCAGCAAAACCAGCAATGATTTTGTTATGATAGAGTGATCTTATTTTTTTTACGTTGCTTTTCATAATTGTATTACCTAAAGTAGCTTGTCCATCACCGCCAATAACTACTTTTTTGTTTTTTCTAAGACTTAGAATTGTTGTCATAAATAAGATTTCTTTAAAAAGTATTTTTTTTAAATTATTTTTTTTATTAAAATTTAATCAAATTTTAATAAAAAAAATAAGCAGTTATTTTTTTTTTTTTTTTTTTTTTTTTTCTATATTTTTTATATTATGTAAATTTTATTTAGATTACAAAATTTAATCAATAAATTTTTTTTTAGATTTTTATTTTTAATAAATTTTTAGATTTTTATTTTTAATAAATTAAAATTTTATTTTTTTAATTTTAAATAAAAATAATTAATAATAATTAAATTAAAGGGTTGATAATGAAAAAAAAAATTCATCCGAATTATAGCGAAGTTGTGGCTTTTTGTTCTTGTGGTAGTAAAAGAAAAATTTTTTCTACAATTGGAAAAAATATTCATTTAGATGTTTGTTCGGAGTGTCATCCATTTTACACCGGAAAACAAAGAAATGCTGATACAGGAGGTAGAATTGAAAAATTTAATAAAAAATTCAATTTTTTCTAAGTTCTAAAAATTTTTAAAAATTATTAGCGGGGAACGAGATTCGAACTCGCGACTTCAACCTTGGCAAGGTTGTACTCTACCAACTGAGTTATCCCCGCATAAAATAAAAAATACAAATAAGTATTATATGTTAGACAATTTTTTTTTGCAAGATAGGTTTCTTTAAAGATTTTTTTTGAATTTAATTAAAATTTAAAAAAATGTTTTCGATATAATTTTAATTCTTCTATAGATTCATAAATATCGATTAATGCCGAGTGAGTTTTTTTTTTTTTAGTTTTTATTTTTTTTGATTTCCATCGGAGCATTAATTCTTTAATTGTACTAACGTCAATATATCTATAATGAAAATATTGTTCTAACTTTGGCATATATTTAAATAAGAATCTTCTATCTTGTGCAATAGTATTTCCGCACATTGGTGACATATTTTTGGGAACCCATTTTTTTAAAAAATTAATAGTTAAATTTTCTGCTTGATTTTCATTAAAAGAACTATTTTTGACTCTTTTTATTAATCCATTTTTTTTGTGCATTTCAAAAATTGGTTTTTTCATTTTTTTAATTTCTTTTTTTTTTTGAAAAATAGGAATTAGTGGTCCTTCGTCCATTATTTTTAATTTATAATTAGTTACTACAGTTGCTATTTCAAGTATTTTATTTTTTTCTGGATTTAACCCGGTCATTTCTAAATCTATCCAAATTAAATTTTTTTTATTAATTTTCATTTTTTTATTTTTTTAAAATATAATAACACTTTAGATAAAAAATTTATTGTTAAATAAAATTTTGTAAATTAAAAGAAAATTATTAAATTTTTTGTAAGTATTGTTTTTTTTAAGAAAAAATAATTGAAATCAATTTTTTAAAACTAAATTTTTTTATTAGATGTATTATATGAATAACAATATTTTAATATTGTATTATTAGCAACTAGTTTAAAATTATGTTTTATTTTGTTGACAAAATTTTTTTTAAAAAACTAACTTAGAATTTTTCTTTTTTAATATTAAGAAAACATTTTTGTAACAAGTAATAATTTTTTAAATTTGCTATTTTAATTTCTTTAAAAAATTTTTCTCATTGATAAAAATAAAATTAGTATTTATTTAAATAAATATAAATTTTAATGATAAAATCAAAGTAAGAACAAAAAGAATTTTAATTTATAAAAAATAGAATTTTTATGATTGCTAAAAAATATTTTTTTAATTATTTAAAACTTGATTTTTTTAAATATTTTATGAGAACTAAAATATGAAATATATTGATCCTATTTCTACTCAGTCTTGGAAAAATTTAAAATTACATTTTAACGAAATAAAAAATATTCATTTAAAAGATTTGTTTAAAGACGATTCTTCTCGTTTTGATAATTTTTCTTTTTTCTTTAAAAATAAAATGTTAATAGACTTTTCTAAAAATAAAATTACAAAATGTACAATCACTTATTTGATACAATTAGCAAGAGAGATGAATTTAGAAAAAGAAATTCAGTCAATGTTCGACGGTAATAAAATTAATTTTACAGAAAATAGATCAGTTTTACATATCGCTTTAAGAAATAAAGATAAAAAATCTATTTTAGTAAATGGAGAAAATATTGTTCCTAAAGTAAATTATGTTTTAAAAAAAATGAATCAATTTTCAGAAGAAGTTATTTCAGGTCACATCAAAGGATATACAGGAAAAACAATAACAGATATAGTAAATATTGGAATAGGTGGTTCTAGTTTAGGACCGAATATGATTATAGATGCTTTATCTCCATACAGAAATCATTTAAATGTACATTTTGTGTCCAATATAGATGGTACTCATATTAGTCAAGTTTTAAAAAAAATTAATCCGAAAACTACATTATTTTTAATAGCATCTAAAACATTTACTACAGAAGAAACTATGATAAATGCTTATACAGCAAGAAATTGGTTTTTAGAAAAAACAGGAAATGCTCAATTTATCAGCAAACATTTTATAGCATTATCAATGAATTTCTTAGAAGTGGTAAAATTTGGAATAATTAAAGATTATTATTTTGAGTTTTGGGATTGGGTTGGAGGCCGTTATTCTTTATGGTCTTCAATTGGACTTAGTATAATACTTTCTATTGGTTTTAAAAATTTTGTTGATTTATTATCTGGTGCACATGCTATGGATAAGCATTTTTTAACTACAGATTTGGAAAGAAATATCCCTGTTATACTAGCATTGATTGGAATTTGGTATAATAATTTTTTTAAATATGAAACAGAAGCTGTTTTTGCCTATGATCAAAATTTGCATAAATTAGCTACTTATTTACAGCAATTAAACATGGAATCTAATGGTAAATCAGTAAATAGAAATGGAATGAAAGTAAATTGGCAAACAGGACCAATTATTTGGGGAGAAGCCGGAACTAATGGACAACATGCATTTTATCAATTGATGCATCAAGGAACTAAAATTATACCTTCTGATTTTATTGCTTCGGTAAATACACATAATAAATTACTCGATCATCATAAAAGATTGTTTTCTCACTTTTTAGCTCAAACAAAATCTTTAGCTTTTGGAAAGTCTATAAAGACTTTAAAAGAAGAATTATTAAATGAAAAGATAGAAATAAAAGAAATAGATAGAATGATTCAATTTCGTATTTTTGAAGGAAATAGACCGTCTAATTCTTTTTTATTCGATAAAATTACTCCATATAATTTAGGATTATTATTAGCTATTTATGAACACAAAGTTTTTACTCAAGGAATAATATTTAATATTTTTAGTTTTGATCAATGGGGTGTAGAATTAGGAAAAAAAGTAGCAAATAATATTTTTAAGACTTTAGAATCAAATAGAATTTCTAATTCTATTCATTATGATTCTTCTACTAGAAATTTGATTAATACTTATTTTTCTTGGATTAGTTAAATTAATAAACAAATATGTTTTTTGAAAATATTTAAAATATTTACAAAAAATGATTATTTTTTGTTTTTTATATTTAAATATTTAAAATTTTATTTTTCCTATTAATTAATTTAAATTTAAAATTTTTTGAATTATATATAAATATTTTTTCAAAAATCTAAATTTTAATTTAAATTAAATCAATTAATTGATCATATTTTTATATATATATTTAAAACTTAATATAGTTATATTTTTAGTTTTTTTTGTTAATAATTAGTTACAAAATTTAAATAAATATCGATAATATTTTGATTTTTATATTTTTTGTAAAAAGAAATTTTATATATTTTTTAAAAGTAATAAAAATTTTATGAAGATGATAGATGAAAATAAATTGCCAATCGTTGTATTTATTATGGGCACAACAGCTAGTGGAAAAAGTAAATTGGCTATTCAATTATCTAATTTTTTTTCTTGTGATATTATTAGTGCTGATTCAGCTTTGATTTATAGAGGAATGAATATTGGTACAGATAAACCAGATGATAAAATTTTATTAAATTACCCTCATAAATTAATTAATATTTGTGATCCAGTTGATATTTATACAATAGAAAATTTTAGAAAAGATGCTTTAAAAGAAATAGAAAAAACAATTTTTTTTAGACATCGAATTCCTATTTTAGTTGGTGGAACAATGTTATATTTTAAAGTTTTATTAAATGGTTTATCTTCTCTTCCTGGTTCAAGTTATTTTTTTAAAACAGACAATAATATTAAATTGAAATCTCAATATTCACATGAGTATTTAAGATCTATTGATCCTATTTCAGCTAATAGAATTCATAAAAACGATCACAAAAGAATATTTCGTGCTATTGAAGTTTTTTTAAAATCTAGAAAGACTTTGAGTAATTTGTGTTCTAATGCTGTTCCTTACAATTTTCCATATACTGTTTTACAGTTTTTTTTATTTCCATTTGACAAAAATTCATTATTTAAAAAAATAGAATCTCGTTTTAAAAATATGTTAATTTCTGGTTTAGAATTGGAATGTAAAAGATTTTTTTCTAGAGGTGATTTGAATCCTAATTTACCTTCAATGAAATGTATTGGGTATAGACAAATGTGGAAATATTTTTTGAATGAAATAACATATGAAGAAATGGTAAGTAGTTCAATTGCGGCTACTAAAAAATTAGCTAAGAAGCAAATTACTTGGTCTAAACGATGGAAAAATTTGTTTTTCTTAGATAGTAACGATTTTTTAGGTTCTTTATATTTTATCCAAAAAACTATGAATAAAATGATAAAAAAATAATTTTTTTTGAGGATATTGTTTTTTGGTTTTTAGAGTTTAAAAGATATAAAAATGTATTTATTTTATTTAGACGTATTTAATAAATATTTAAAAACATTGTTTAAGTTGTTTTTTATGAAAAAATTTTAAAACATATTCTTAATATGGAAAAAATTTTTTGTTTGAATATTAAATTTAATGTATTGATTATTAGTTATGAGATTAGTTAATAATTGATTTATTAAAAATTTTTCTTTTTTAAAAAAAATTATTTATGTATGTAATTAGGATATTTAAATTATGGGAAAAAACATTATAGTTTTAGGCACTCAATGGGGAGATGAAGGAAAAGGAAAAATAATTGATTTACTTGCAGACAAAGTTAATTATATTATTCGTTATCAAGGTGGACATAATGCAGGTCATACTTTAGTTGTTAATCAAGAAAAAATTATTTTACATTTAATACCATCTGGTGTTTTAAGAAAAAATATAATTGGAATTTTAGGAAACGGTGTCGTAATTTCTCCATATGTTCTTATAAATGAAATAAATATGTTGAAAAAAAAAGGATATTGTGTAAAAGATCGTTTAAAAATATCAAGTTCTTCTTTTTTGTTATTAAAATATCATAAATTAATGGATATTGTAAGAGAAAATCAATCTAAGAAGTTGAATAATATTCATTCTTATATTGGTACTACTAGTTGTGGAATAGGACCTGCTTATGAAGATAAAATAGCAAGAAGAGGTATTCGAATTAGTGATTTAAATCATATTGATTCTTTAATTTTAAAGTTACAAGGAAATTTAGATTTTTATAATTTTTTATTTAGCAAATATTATAATGGACCTATTGTTGAATTCGATGTTGTAATGAAAGAAATTTTAGATACAAAAGATGAATTATTAAAAATGTCTACGGACATTTCAAGTATTTTATTTGATTCTAATAACAAAAACAAAAATATAATTTTTGAAGGTGCTCAAGGAACTTTTCTTGATATTGATCACGGAACATATCCATATGTTACTTCTTCTAATAGTACGTCTGGTGGAGCATGTACTGGATCTGGAATAGGACCTAAGTCTTTTGATTATATATTAGGAGTAACTAAATGTTATTTAACTCGAGTTGGTGCAGGTCCATTTTTAACAGAACAATTGAATGAAATAGATTCTCATTTGTTTAAATTTGGTAAAGAACTAGGATCTAGTACAGGTAGAAGGCGTAGAACTGGATGGTTAGATTTGCCATTATTAAGAAAAGCTATTCAAATTAATTCTATATCTGCTTTATGTTTAACAAAATTAGATGTATTGGATGGTTTAAAAAGTATTAAAATTTGTGTTTCTTATAGATCGTTAAAAGACAAAACAAATTATTATAATATTCCTATTCATTATAAAGATTGGGAAAGTTTAAAGCCTATTTATCAAGTTTTTCCTGGTTGGAATGAAAATACTAAAGGAATAAGGTTGTTTTCCTTATTACCAAAAAATGCTCAAAATTATGTTCGTGCAATTGAAAAATTAGCAAACATTCCAATAGATATGATTTCTACTGGACCAGATAGGTTAGATACTATTTTTTTGAGATCTTTTTTATAAAAAAAGATAATATAATTTACAAAAATAATTTTTGTAAATTTTCAATGATTATTATCAGGAGAAAATAGTATGATAGTAAATTTCTATAAAAAAAAAAATAAGATAAAATGCAATTCTTATTTAAACAAAAACTACGATTCTTTTTTGAATTTAGATTATTTAAAAAAGAAAAGAATAAAAAAAAAACAACAATATATTTTAAAAAACTTTCAAGAAAAAAAAAGTTGTTTATTAATAAAATAATAAGGTTGTTTAAAAAACATCAACAATTAAATTTATTTATAGAATCTTATTCTGATTTTTTTAGATCTTTGAACATTTTTATTGGAAGAATTATAGGAAATCGAGACGGTTATGGATTTCTTAGAATTAGTTCTTTAGAAAAAGATGTTTGGGTTTCTGTAAATCAAATGAAAAAATGCATACATGGAGATATTGTTTTATCTTTTGTTAAATTAGATAAAAAAAGAAAAAACAGATTCAAATCGATTATATTTTTTGTTTTAAAGGAAAACAAATCTTTAATTGTAGGAAGATGTTCTATTAAACGTAATAATTCGTTATATTTTATTCCAAATGATGATCGTTATTCTTTTAGAATAAAAATAAATACAAATATAAATAGAAAAAAAAAATTATTAAATAATATGATTTTGTCGGTTAGATTAATTAAAAGACCTAAAAATGATTTAGAAGCTACTGGAGAAATTGTTGAAATTTTTGGTAAAACCATAACTACTGATTTAGCAATTGAAATTGCTTTGAAAACTCAATCAATTCCTTTTTTATGGAATCAGAAGATAAATTTAGAACTAAAAAATATTTCTAAAGGTTTTTCTGAGGAAAAATATTTAAATAGAATTGACTTAAGAAACGTTCCATTTGTAACTATAGATGATGAATCATCATATGATTTCGATGATGCTATTTTTTGTACTGAATTAGAAAAAAAAAAATGGAAAATACTAGTTGCAATTTCAGATGTTAGTCATTATGTTTTGCCAGGTACTGAGATAGATAAAGAAGCGAAAAATAGAAGTAATTCAATATATTTTCCTTCAAAAGTTATTCCTATGCTTCCAGAAAAATTATCAATTGATATTTGTTCTTTAAATCCTAAAGAAGATAGACTTGTTTTGGTTTGTGAAATATATTTGTCTAATTCAGGAGAAATTATAAAATTTAATCATTTTGAAGCAGTAATTAGATCTGTTTGTAGATTAAATTATTCTGAAGTATATCAGGTATGGAAAAAAGAAAGTAGTTTTTTTTCTGAAAAACATAAAAAAATAATGAATGAGTTAAATAATTTAAATAAATTGTATATTTTTTTAAAAAATTCTAAATTTTTTAAAAACAGAATAATGTTTAATACAAATGATTCTAAATTTATTTTAGGAGAAAACTCTCAGCTGATCAGTATTAATATTAAAAAAAGAAATTCTGTTCATAAATTAGTTGAATTTTGTATGATATTAGCTAATACAGTTTCTGCTATTTTTGTAAAAGAAAACAAAGAACCTGTTTTATTCAGAGAACATGCAATTCCTAATTTAGAAAAAATAGATTATTTAAAACTCGTGCTATTAAAAAGATTTAATATAGTTTTTCCTGAAAATAATAATTTGAATTTATTAAATTATAAAAATATTTTAAAAAAAGTTTCTAATAAGTCAGATCGTGTTTTTATAGAAATGATTCTATTAAGAACTATGAAACCAGCTGTTTATGGAATAGAAAACATAGGTCATTTTGGTTTATCCTTAGATTCTTATGTTCATTTTACGTCCCCAATTAGAAGATATTCTGATTTATTGTTACATCGATCCATTAAATATTTGTTGCGAAAAAATAAAAAAAGAATGTGTTCCTCTTCTTTAGATGGTTCATGTCATTACTCTAGGGAAGAAATAAAAATACTAGGAAATATTTGTTCTAATAACGAGAAACGTTCAGAAGAAGCAGTCAGAGAAGTTATTGATTGGATGAAATGTGATTTTATGAAAAACAAAATTAATAATTCTTATACGGGAATGATTATTAATATCACTAAATATGGATTATTAATTAGATTAGAAAAATTTTTAATAGATGTTTTTTTGAATGTTTCATCTTTAAGAGAGGATAAATATATTTTTGATGCAAAAAAGATAACATTAATGGGAAAAAATAGTGAGTTAGAATATTCTTTAGGTGATTTAGTTTCTGTAAAAATAATGGCAGTAATTTTAGAAAATAGAAAAATAGAAGTAACCTTAGAAAAATAATTTATGAATTTTAAATTCATAGTAAAATACTGTTTTTTATTTATGTATTTTAAAAAAATTTTTTATAAGAATTTTACGGTTTTTATAAAAAAAACTTTTTATTTAGTTGATATGTGAAATATCTTTATTCTAACATTCAATACCATATTGAGTTTTAATATTTAGTATTATATCATTAATAGTTACTATTTTATGAATCATAAAAATTTAATATTTTATGAATTATAAGAACAAATTTATTTTTTTTGATTTTGTAAGTAAGGGGTGATTTTAAAAGTGAGAAATTATGAAATTGTTGTTTTGATTCATCCAGACTATAGTGAAAAAGTTTTTGCTTTTATTAATGAATGTAAGAGTATGATTTTAAAAGATAACGGTAAAATACATCGAATAGAGGATTGGGGTAGAAGACAATTATCTTACACAATAAATAACTTACATAAAGCACATTATTTATTAATGAACATTGAAGTTTATCCAATTTTAATAAAAAAATTGGAAGAAAAATTTCGTTTTAATGATATAATAATTAGAAATTTAATCACTGTAGTAAAAAAACCTATATCTAATATTTCTATTATTTTAAAAAAAGAAAAAGAAAATAAAAAATCGATGCAAGACGAATCAAATACTTTTAAGAAAAGAATTACAACTTCTGTTGTTGTTTAAAACAGATAATTTTTTTATAAATTTTTAAATTTTTAATTTTTTTTAAATAAATGTATTTGTTTAATAGTTTTAAAAATGATTCTATAGGAATAATATATTATGGTTCGTTATTTTAGAAGAAAAAAATTTTGTCGTTTTACGGTAGAAGGAATAAAAGAAATTGATTATAAGGATATTGATATTTTAAGAAGTTTTATTACAGAGAGTGGGAAAATAGTTCCTAGTAGAATTACTGGAACTAAATCTAAATATCAACGACAATTGTCTAAGGCAATAAAAAAAGCAAGATTTTTATCTTTTCTTCCATATACTGATCGTCATAAGTAACAACATTTAAAATATAATGAAATAAAAGGAAAACATAGGTTTTTAAAATGAGAGTAATTTTATTAGAAGAAATGAAAAATATAGGAAAAAAAGGAAGTATAGTTGAAGTAAAACCTGGTTATGCTAGAAATTTTTTATTCCCTAAAGAAAAAGCAATTTTGGGATCTAAAGAAAATATTAAATTATTTGAAATGGAAAGAAACAAATTTTTAGAAAATTTAAAAAAAGAAATTCTTATTGCGAAATCTAGAATAAAAAAATTAAATGAAATTGGAATAATTAAGATTATTTCAAAATCTGGATTAAATGGAAAATTATTTGGTTCAATAGGAATAAATGAAATTTTAAAAGCAATTAATAAGATTGGATTTTTTGTAAAAAAAAATGAATTAAAACTAATAAATGGGAAAATTAGAAAATTAGGAGAATATGAAGTAATTTTTAAACCTCATCATAAATTATTATCAAAAATAAAAATTTTAGTAGAGTAAAATTGAAATTTTTATAAAATATTTTAAAAAATTAAATTTATTATTTAATTTTTAAAAAATAAAAGAAATTAAACTATTAATTTTTAATTTAAGAAGGATATGTAAAACTATGTTTGATAAAATTTGTGAAACGATTTTAAAAATAAGTATTTCTATACATCATTTTTATTCATAGTTTATTTTTTACATAAAAATTAAATTATTTTTCTTCTTTTTTTTTTTTTTTTTTTTTTTTTTGTGTTTTAATTTTTTTATTTTTTTTTTTTTTTAAATAAAAAATTTTTAAAATAAAAATAATAATTTTTATTATTTTATTTTTTTTAATTAATGTTAAATTAATTTAAAAATGATTATTTTTTAAAATTGTATGACTAAAAAATTTCAAATTTAATAATTAAAATCTTAAATTAGTTGTTTTTTATATTTTTTTTAAAAAAATATATTTTTAATGATTAATATTTAAATTTTATAAAAAATTATTTATTTTTTATTAAAATTTAATAGTTATGTTTTTTTATCATTTGCAAAAATTTTAAATTTTAGAAAAATAAACATGAATTAAAAAATATTATTTTTATCACTGTTATTTTGTCAAAAAAAAACAGAAAATTAGTATATATAAATTGTTTAATGATTTATTGAAAATTTTTTTTTAATATTTTTTATAAAAAAGTATATGATAAGTAAATGAAAAAAATTAATTTTAAAATATTAGATTCAAGATTAGGAAAAGAAATTCCATATCCTAGTTATGTTACTGATGGATCATCGGGAATTGATTTAAGGGCTTGTATAGAAAAAAAAGAAGTAATTTATCCTAACAAAACTTTTATGGTTAAAACTGGAATATCTATACATATTTCTGATCCTGAAATTACTGCTGTAATTTTACCAAGATCTGGTTTAGGACATCATCATGGAATTGTTTTAGGAAATTTAATTGGTTTAATTGATTCAGATTATAAAGGTGAATTATTAATTTCCATTTGGAATCGTAATATTGATAAAAAATTTATTATATTTCCAGGAGATAGAATAGCACAAATGGTTTTTTTACCTATTATAAAAGTTAAATTAAATAAAGTGAATGAATTTTCTTCTTTTGATAAAAATAATAACAGGAAAGAAAAAGGATTCGGTCATTCTGGAATAAAATGAAATTATAGTTTAATAACTGTAGTTTTTTAATTTTATTTTAGTACTACTATTCCTGAATAGTTTTTTTAAAAGGAATAGTAGAATTTGTTTTTTAATAATTTTTAAAATTGTATAAATAATAACTAAAAAAAATTTTTTTATAAATTTTTAAAACTAGAATTTTAAAAATTTTGTTTTTTGGAATCTTTGTTTTCTATTTTTATTTTTTTAGGTTTTTCTTCTTCTGGAATTTTATATTCAAATTGAATTATTAGAATTCCTAATTTTATTTTTGCTTTGTTTACTTTTATTTTATAGTTTAAATTAAATTTGATTGAAAAATTTTGGTTTTTAATTCCTTTATGTATATATTTTGTTTTTTTTTCTATTTCTTTTTTATGTTTCTTTCCAATGATAGAAATTTGATTGTTTTGAACGGAAATATTTAATTCTTCTTCATGATAACCAGGAGTACTAATTTCTAGTTGATAACAATTTTTTTCTTTTTGATATAAATTATACATAGGAATATCAGATATTGGTTTTTCTCCGGTAATTGTACTAAACATTTTGTCTATTTGATCAAATCTTTCAGAAAATATATTATGATTGTATCCTGGAATTAAAGAAAAAGAATTATAAGACATATAATTACCTCTTATTATTTTAATTTAATTTTCATAATAAAAAGACATTAAAGAATTTAAAAATTTTTTATTTCCATTATCTTATATGGGGTTATTTTTTTTTTTTTCAAATTTTTAAAATCTAAATTAATAAATTGATTTTTAAATTAATATTTATTTTTTAAATGTTAATTTTTTCAGTTCCACATAAAATGTTGTAATTAATTAATTGATCTAAATAAATTAACATTTTTTTTTCTTCTATAATAAATTTAATTAAATCTTTTATTGTTATGATAGAATATATAGGAAAAGAAAATTGGTCTCTTATTTTTTTTTTTGTAAGAGTAATACTATCATCTATTTCTTTTCTATCGAATGCTACTATTGTAGCTAAAATATTGTTGTTTTTTAGTTTTTGAATTGATTTTTTTATTGAACTACCGGAAGTTATAACGTCATCTATTAGAATGGTTTTTTCTTTTTTGTTTTTTTTTTTTCCTACAATGTATCCACATTCTCCGTATAGTTTTTTTTCTTTTCTATTAAAGGAAAAAGATACGTCTATTTTTTTTTTTTTTTTTAAAAAAATAGAAATTGCAACTATTAGTGGAACACCTTTATAAGCTAATCCGAACAAATGGTTAAATTTTAATTTATATTTTATAATTGCACAATAATAAAAATAAGCTAATTTTTCTATATCGTGTCCCGTATAAAAAGAAGATGTATTAAAGAAATACGGGCTTTTTCTTCCAGATTTTAATGTAAATTTCCCGAAATTTAATGCTTTTTTTTTTAATGAAAAATCTATAAATTCTTTTTTAAAGTCTAACATAAACTAAAAATCCTAGTAACAATTTTAAAAAAGATGATTTCATATTTTTTTATTTTTTTTTTATCTCTGGCCCCTGCTGGATTTGAACCAGCGACCAAACGATTATGAGTCGATTGCTCTAACCACTGAGCTAAAGGGCCTTTAATAAGAACTTATTCTAAAACAATTCAATGCAATAAGCTAGTAATCTTTTGATTTTATTTTAAAAATTCTTGTTTTTTTTTAAGTATAAAAAACGAACTTTACTTTTAAAAAAAAAATTGATATGATTAAGGATCAATCCTCTGTAGTTCAGTTGGTAGAACGGCGGACTGTTAATCCGTATGTCACTGGTTCGACCCCAGTCGGAGGAGAAAAAATTATTGAATTTTTTTTAAATAAATTTTTTTTTATATATATACATATATTAATGACTTTTACTAAATATTTTCTATTTTATGACTATGAAACATTTGGATTAGACACTGCGTTAGATAAGATAGCACAATTTTCTTGTATTCGTACTGATTTAAATTTTAAATTGATAGAAAAATACAAAGTATTATATTGCACCCCTCCTATAGATTATTTACCTAATCCAGAATCAGTTTTGATAACTGGAATAACTCCTCAAATTACTATTTCTAAAAAAGGTTATATTGAACATATTTTTGCTAAAAAAATATTTAACATTTTTAAAAAAAGCAATACTTGTATATTAGGTTATAATAATATAAGTTTTGATGATGAAATGACGAGAAATTTGTTTTATAGAAATTTTTTTGATCCATATGAATGGTCGTGGAAAAATAATAATTCTAGATGGGACATAATAAATGTTTTAAGGGCTATTTTTGTTTTAAGACCTGATGGAATAAAGTGGCCAAAAAACAAAATTGGAAATTTTGTTTTTAACTTAGATAGAGTGACTAAAAAGAACAAAATTTTTCATTTTAATGCTCATGATGCTTTATCTGATGTTAATGCATGTATAGAACTGATGAAGTTGTTGAAAAAGAAAAAGAAAAAAATTTTAGATTTTTTATTTTTTTATAAAACTAAAAAAAATATTTTATTATTAATAAATAATGAAAAAATCAATTTATTTGTATATATATCTAGTTTTTTTGGTATAGAAAGAAATTTTGTTTCCTTAATATCAATATTTTTTTTTCATCCTGAAAATAAAAATATTTTAGTATTTTTTGATCTTTCAAAAAATGTATTTACTTTATTAAATTTTTTTAAAAACGTTAATATAGATAAATGGACTTTAGATGATTTTTTTTCTCTAGGTATTAATTTTTTACATATTAATAGATGTCCTATTTTAGTTCCACAATCAGTTTTAAGAAATATTGATTATTTTCGTTTAAAAATAAATAAAGAAAAATATTATTCGAATTTTACAAATTTAAGTAATAATATTTATTTGTTAAGAAAAAAAATTTTAAAATTCTTTTTAAAAAGAAAGAATTCTTTTAATAAAAAGAACTGTAAAAATAAAAAGATTAATATTGATTTAAGTCTGTACGATTCTTTTTTTAGTTATTCTGAAAAAAAAGCTGTGAATTTAATTCAATCTATATCTAATTTTTTAGAACTAAAAAAACTAAAATTTAAAAGTAAAAGAATTAATAATCTACTTTTAAACTTTAAAGGAAGAAACTACCCTAAATCTTTAACTAAAAATGAAAAGTTAATTTGGGAAAATCAATGTAAAACTTTTATTAATCCAATTGTATTATTTGAATATCGTAAAAAAATTTTTTCTTTATTACAAAAACATCGACAAGATAATCGAATTTGTTCTTTGTTAAAAGATTTATTAGAATATATGAATTTTATTAAAAAAAAGATTTATTGAAATTAGATAAATAGTTTCTTAAATAAGAATTTTTTCATTTCATTTTCCAAGATTTGTCTATCTTCTTTTTTTGACATATTTAGTTTTTTTTCGTTGATGAAAATCGTTTGATATTTCATCCAAATATTCCATGCTAGTTCAGAAATATTTTTATAAATTTTTTCACCTAGAATTCCAGGATAAACTTTTTTTTTAAGTCTTTTAGATTTTTTTTTTAAGTAAACACAATAAATGGTTTTGTTCATATAATTTATTTTATGTTTATTTTTTATTTATTTTTTTTAATATTTTTTTTATTGGTGTAGGAATTGCAATTTTTTTTTTTGAAGTTATATCATACCATATATTTTTTTTTTCGAAAGTTTTAAATTTTTTATATAATATATGTATTAATATTGGTTTTGCAGTTATTTTATATTTTGTATATTGAAATTTGCATTTTTCTAGATAAATTATTTCTTTATATGTTACATTATTTTTTTTAATCCAACAAAACATTTTTTTTTCATTTTGGAATTCAGGAAAAGAAAATAAATTTGTCCAAATTTTTTTTTTTTCTATTTTCTTTAAAAATATTTTTTTTTCTTTACAAAGTAGCAAAAAAATAATTTTTTTAGATATTTTTTTTAGTTTTGTATTTTTTGGATATTGATTTACTTCTTTATTTTTGTAAGATGAACATAAATTTTTTATTGGACAAATTGTACAAGATGGTTCATTGTAAGTACAAATTTTTGCACCTAAATCCATTATTCCTTGATTAAATTTATCAGTGTGATAAATTGGTGTAATTCTATTTATTATTTTCCATAGTTTCTTCTGAGTTTTGTTTTTATTTATTTCTTCTTTAATTGAAAAAAATCTAGATAGTATTCTTTTTACGTTGCCATCTAAAATAGAGAAAAAAAAATTTTTGGAAAAAGATAAAATAGCTCCAGCTGTAGATTTACCAATTCCTGGTAATTTTATAAGTAAAAAAAAATCTTCTGGAAATTTATAATTATATTTTTCTTTTATTATTTTTGTTGTTAAAAATATGTTTTTTGCTCTATTATAATATCCTAGTCCACTCCATAAAAACAAAATTTCATCTAATGATGCGTTAGATAGTTTTTTGATCGTAGGAAATTTTTTTATAAATTTTAAATAATAAGGAACAACAGTTTTTACTTTTGTCTGTTGTAACATAATTTCCGATATCCATATTTTATATGTGTTTTTTTTAATTTTCCAAGGAAGTTTTTTTCTTCCATATTTGTGAAACCAATTAATTATTAGTTGTGAAATTGTGTTTGAATGATTCATATATTTTAAATTTTTAATTTTAAACTTTTATCTTTATTTTTTTAAGTTGGTTAATTTTTATGGAAAGAAAAAAAAATAGTTTTAAAAAAATGAAATGTAAATTTAATTTAAATATCTACACTTCATTTAGATATAGAATTAGTTCATTACAGAAGGAATCAATAGAAAAATATTATCCATTATTTGGGTTAAAATATCAAAAATTTTATATTGATTGGTTACAAGTGTTCAAAGGATTTAAACCAATAGTATTAGAAATTGGTTTTGGAAATGGAGAATCTTTAATTAATTCTGCGATTGAACATCCAAACAAAAATTTTTTAGGAATAGAACTATATCTTCCTGGGATAGGTAATATACTTAAAAAAATAAATTGTTTGAATTTAAAAAATATAAGAATTATTTATTCTAATGCTTTAGACGTATTGTCTGATATGATTAGAGATTGTGAGTTATCTGAAATCAGATTATTTTTTCCAGATCCTTGGCCAAAAAGGAAACATCATAAAAGAAGAATAGTTCAAGAAAAATTTTTAAAAATTGTACATAAAAAATTAGATTTTGGAGGAATATTATATATAATTACAGATTGTGAAAATTATTTTTTTAAGATTTTACAAAATGTAAAATTATTAGATTGTTATATTGATTTGTCTAAAAGTAGAAATTATATCATCGATTCTTTTTCTGGTAGAGTTTTAACTAAATTTGAAAAGAAAGGAATTAAATTAGGAAATAAAATTTTTCATTTGGTTTTTTGTAAAAAATAGTTTTTCTTATTTTATAAGAATATCTCTAATAAATCGTTTAAAAATAATTTTCCATTATTTGTAGTATACCAGTATTTTTTTGTTTCATGTAAAAATCCTTTCTTTTTTGCTTCATTAATTTTACAACTTATAATTTTAGGTTTTATTCCAGTAAATTCATAAAAATTTTTTTTAGATATTGATTTAAATAATCTAAAATTATTAACAAAATATTCAAAAACTCTTTTTTTTTTTTTTATTAACTCTATTTTTTCAATATAGTATTTTTCTTCCATGTATTTTTTAATTTTGTTTTTTTTGACTATTCTGATAACATCTCCATTTTTTTTTGTGATTTTGCTATGAGCTGAACATCCAATTCCTAAATAATCTCCGTATTGCCAGTAATTTAAATTATGTTGACATTGGTATCCTTTTTTTGAATAAGACGAAATTTCATATTGTTTATAGTTGAATTTTTTTAGTGTTTTTTTTCCTTCTTGTAAAATTTTCCAAGAAGATTCTTCTGATGGTAACTTAGGATTTTTATAGAAAAACAACGTTTTTGGTTCAATTGTTAATTGATACCAAGAAATGTGTTTTGGATGAAAATTAATTGCTGTTTTTAGATCTAATATTCCTTGTTTTATAGATTGATTAGGAAGTCCATACATTAAATCTACATTGAAATTTATTTCCGGAATTTTTATAAGTTGATCAATTACATTTTTAGTATCATATGAATTATGAATTCTTCCAATACTTTTTAGTAGTTTAGAATCAAAACTTTGTATTCCTATTGATATTCGATTAATTCCAGCATTTAAATAATTTAAAATTTTATTACTTTCTGTTTTGTTTGGGTTAACTTCGATTGTAATTTCAGCATTTATAGATAAAGAAACATTTTCTTTTATTTTATTTATTAAAAATTGAATTCCTTTTTCAGAAAATAAACTAGGAGAACCACCTCCGATAAAAATTGTTTTTATTTCTCTGTCTAAAAAATATTGTTGATCATTGTATAAATCTTCTATTAAGTGATTAATATATTTTTTTTCTGGTATTTTTTCTTTCATCTGAAATGATGAAAAATCACAATATGGACATTTTTTTATACACCAAGGTATATGAATATATAAACTAAGAGGAGGTAATTTTTTCATTTTTTATATTGATAACCAACTTTCTAAAATTATAGCTGCTGATTGAGAGTCAATAAATTTTTTTTTTAAAAATTTATATCCTTTTCTTTTAAAAATTAGATTTTTTGCTTCTATCGTACTAAGTCTTTCATCATGTAAGTATACTTTTATATTGAATTTTTTTTTTATCTGTTTTGCAAACTTTTCTGATTGATATGTTATTTTTTGTTTAGAACCATCAATGTTTAAAGGTAATCCTACAACTACGCAAACAGGTTTCCATTCTAAAAATATTTTTTTTAAATTAATCCAATTAGGAACTCCTCTTCGAGAAGTAATGGATGTTAGCGGTCTTGCAGTATATGTAAACTTTTGTCCAATAGCTATACCTATATTTTTAGTGCCAAAATCAAAAGCTAAAATAGTCATTTTTATTTTTTATATTTTATGTTTTTGTATATTTATAATATAAAACATTTTTTTTTCAAAGTATTTTTATTCTTCTGTATATTTTATTTCAGAATAGTTATCAAATCTAGACCAATTTTCATTGAATGTTAAACGTATTGTACCTGTAGGTCCATTTCTTTGTTTTCCAATTATTATGTCTGCTGTACCTTTTAAATCACTATCTTTATTGTATATTTCATCTCGATAAATAAAAATTACTAAATCTGCATCTTGTTCTAATGATCCGGATTCTCGAAGATCGGAGTTAATAGGTCTTTTATCAGATCTTTGTTCTAGTGATCTATTTAGTTGCGATAAAGCAATTATTGGAACTTCTAGTTCTTTAGCTAAAGATTTTAACATTCTAGAAATTTCTGCAATTTCTAATGTTCTATTATCTGAAAAATAAGGAACTTTTATTAATTGTAAGTAATCGATCATAATTACGCTGAGACCATGATTTTCTCGATATATCTTTCTTGCTCTTGACCGGATTTCACTTGGAGTTAAAATTGAAGAATCATCAATGTAAATATTTTTCTTTTTTAATAAAATATTTATTGTTCCTGAAATTCTTGACCAATCTTCATCGTTTAATTGTCCTGTTCTTATTTTAGTTTGATGAACTCTAGATAGCGATGATAACATTCGAATCATGATTTGGTCACTTGGCATTTCAAGACTAAAAATTAATACTGGTTTATCGTATAGCATTGAAATATTTTCACATAAATTCATTGCAAAAGTAGTTTTTCCCATTGAAGGTCTTGCTGCTATGATTATAAGATCAGACTGCTGTAGACCAGAAGTTTTTTTATTTAGATCATGATATCCTGTATTAATTCCAGTAATTCCATCATAGGAATTAGAAAATAATTTTTCTATTTTAGATAAGGTACTATCAAGTATTTTTTCGATATTTTTAGGACCTGATTCTTTTTTTGATCTTTTTTCGGTAATTTTAAATATTTTAGATTCAGCATAATCTAATAATTCGTCGCTGTTTTTCCCTTTTGTTTGATAAGCAGAGGAGATAACTTC
The DNA here is from genome assembly GCA_049942775.1 of Buchnera aphidicola (Tetraneura sorini). Taxonomy (GTDB): domain Bacteria; phylum Pseudomonadota; class Gammaproteobacteria; order Enterobacterales; family Enterobacteriaceae; genus Buchnera_D; species Buchnera_D aphidicola_E. Next base: position 487,662 of record CP188087.1, on the reverse strand, counting down.
ATTGCTTATTTTAATTATTTCTCTAATTATAGCTCTTTCTCTTATTATATTTGTATAAGCGACGATGTTAGCCGTGCTTGGAGTGTTCTTTGATAATTCAGCTAAATATGCAAAACCTCCTGCTTTTTCTAATTCTCCTTTCTGTTCTAATGATTCAGATAAAGTAATTAGATCAATGGGATGTTTTAAGTCAAATAAATATTTCATTTCGTTAAATATTATTTGATGTGCTTTACTAAAAAAATCTTCTATTACTATATTTTCTGTCACTATGTCCCATTGATCATTGTCTAACATTAATCCTCCTAATACTGATTGTTCTGCTTCTATAGAATGAGGAGGAATTTTTGTTATATATTTTTTTTCGATTATTTTTTTTAGGTTTTTGTCTGCCATATTAGATAAATATCAAAATTTTTGTTTTTAAGGTTAAAAAAAATATATTAATAATGAAAATAGATATTATCTAAATAATTTGATGTTGATTTTTTCACTATTTTTAATTTTTAAAAATTAATTATTATTTATTTTATTTTAATTAAGAAATTTACAAAAGAAGTATTTAACGAAATCAACTTTTTTTTAACAATATTATTAAAATTTATAAATTTTTATTTTCAGTTTTTTATAAAAAATAGATAGTAGATTTTTTAAAAACGTTATTTTGAGATTTGTTAAAGATTTTATTTTTGTTTTTTTCATAGATTTTTTTTTAAGAGATATTTTACTATTTATATTATAATGTATTATACATAAGTACATTGTTCATAAAACTTTTAAAATAAATTATTATTTTTTTAATTTTTAATGAAATTATTGATTTTTTTATAGTTGGTATTTAATTTTTATTTTTTGGAGTAAGTTATCATGGCAAGTAGAGGAATTAACAAAGTAATTTTAGTGGGTAACTTAGGACAAGATCCTGAAGTACGTTATATGTCTAATGGTAATGCTGTTACAAATATTAATATAGCCACTTCCGATATTTGGAAAGATAAAAATACAGGTGAATCCAAAGAAAAAACAGAATGGCATAAAGTAGTTTTATTTGGGAAATTAGCAGAAATTGCAGGAGAATATCTTAGGAAGGGTTCTCAAGTTTATATTGAAGGTTCACTTCAAACTAGAAAGTGGCAGGATCAAAATGGATTTGAGAGATATATTACAGAAATAATTGTAAATATGTCAGGAACTATGCAAATGTTAGGTGGTCGAAGTTTATCTCATAATAGTACTACATCTTCTCATAATTTTGAAAAGATTAAAAACAATAAAGACAAAAAAATAGAAGATGATAATACTTTATCAGAAAATACAATTAATGATTTGAAAGATAAAAAAATCGAGAAAAATATTTTAGATCCTTTAGATTTTGATGAAGAAATTCCTTTTTAAATAAACAAAAAAAAAAAAAAAAAAAAATAGAATAGACGTTTCTATTCTATTTTTTTTTAAAATTTGATTAATTTTTAAACTAACAAAATTATTATTTTTAATAATAACGATATTATGTTAATAATAAAAAAAATAGTACCTTTTTATAAAGGTTAGATTTTAAAAAATTTTTTTTATTTTTTTAAGATATTTTAAAAAAAAAAATTATTAATAAAAAATATTTTCTTGATTTACAAGAACTTGATAAGTTAATATAAAAAATATTTTTTTATATTTGACGAAAATTATGATTTATATTTCAATAAAAGCTCAGAAATATTTTAGAAAATTATTATTATCAGAAAAAAAAGGGACTCAAATTACAGTTTTTATAGAAAATGCAGGAACTGTTAATGCAGAAGGAAAAGTTGCTTTTTTTATGGATAAGAAAAATGAAAGAAAAGATTTTAGAATTTTTTACTACAATGGATTTGTTGTTTATATTAAAACTATATTTTTAAAATATTTAAAGGATTCTGAAATTGATTTATTAGAAGATAAATTAGAAACTAGATTAACTTTAAAAGCTCCTAATATAAAGAGTGAAAATAGTGAATTTAGTCCTTTGTATCGTAAACTAGAACAGTTTATAGAACAGGAAATAAATATTCAATTGTTGTCACATGGAGGAAAAGTTTCATTAGTTGAAATTAGCACTGATGGAGTGGCAAAAGTGCAATTTTTTGGTGGATGTAATGGTTGTTCTATGGTTTCTTTAACTTTAAAAGATGGTATTGAAAAGAAAATAATTTTAGCATTTCCTGAAATAAAATCTGTAGAAGATGTTACTAATCATATTTCTGGAAATCACTCTTATTTTAATTAAAAAAAATAATTTTTGTTAAAAAAGTTATTTATAAAGTAATTTGAATTGTTTTTAGAAAAATTTATTTATAATTTTTCTTATTTTTTTGTAAGTTCTCCTCTAAGATTTTTTTGCATTTTTGTTTTTATTATTTTATTAGATAGATTTTGACTTAATAAAAAATATAACTTTGCTAAAGCTGCTTCGATTGTTAAATCATATCCACTGATGACACCTATTTCAGATAGATAGCTTCCTGTAGCGTATTTATTCATATTTACTTTTCCATGCATACATTGAGTTAAATTAATGACAACTATATCTTGTTTTAGTGCTTGTTTCAGTCCTGTAAAAAATTCTGTTTTTTGTGGAACATTACCGCTTCCATAAGAACATAAAATGATTGCTTTTACTGGTTGTAATAAAAAATATTTTATAATATTAAAAGAAATTCCTGGATAAATCCTAAGTAATCCAATTGGTTGTGAATTAATTTTGTTTATTTTTAGTTTATTTTCATTTATTTTACTTTTTAGTAAAATTTTTTTGGAATAGTTAACATTAATTCCTATTTCTAATAATGGAGCTAGATTTGGAGAATCAAACGCATCAAATCCGTTTGTATTTTTTTTAGTAGTCCTATTTCCTCTATACAATTTATTATTAAAGAACAAAGTTACTTCATTTATTGGATAATTAGTTACTAAAAATAAAGCATTTATCAGGTTTTGTCTTCCATCTGATCTAATTTCAGATAAAGGTATTTGAGAGCCAGTTATTATAATTGGTTTTTGTAAATTTTCTAATATGAATGATAATGCTGAAGCTGTATAAGCCATTGTATCTGTTCCATGCAATATTATAAAACCATCATATTTATGATATTTTTTTTTGATGTCGTTTCCAATTATTTTCCATTCTTTAGGGGTTATATTTGAGGAATCTATAATAGGTTGATATTCTTTGATAGTAAAAATAGGCATTTCAGAAGAATAAAATTCTGGCATTTCAGCTATTTGTTTTTGAAGATGTCCAGAAATAGGAACATACCCATTTTTTGATTTTTTCATCCCAATAGTACCTCCTGTATATGCTATGTATATATTTTTTTTTTTCATATTTTTTCCATTTTTTTTTTTTTTTTTTTTTTTTTATTATTTTGAAAAAAATCAATAAATTAAAATTATTAATAAGATCAATTTGAATAGTTTTAAAAAAAAACAATGCAAGTTTTTCGAATTAGTTGATTTAAATTAATGTTGATCTTTTTTGTTGATAACTTTTTTTATTATAGTACATAATTCTGTTTTTTAAAATAAAACGAGATATGCGAGATATGAAAAATATATTAAAACGGTTTTTTAAAAATAGAAAAGATAAAAACTTTTATTATTGTTTCTAATCCTAGTTTAGGAAAGATAATGGTTGCTTAAAATTTTTATCATTGGAAAATATAATTCGTTGTTCCAATTTTAATAGAATAAAAAAAATTGTTAGAAATTTAAAATTTAATTGGATGAAAATTGAACAAGAAAAAGGTATTACTATTAGTACCTTAGTAATATAATTTTCTTATGGAAAATATGTAATAAATTTGTTAGATATTCCAGTTGACGAAGATTGTTATGAAAATACATATCAAATTTTAACTATAGTAGATTTTGATTTAATAGTTGTTAATTTTTTAAAAGTTGTAGAATTTTGTACTAAGAAGTTAATGGAATATTATTTAATAATGTTTTTTATATTAACTTTTATCGATAAAATAAATAGTAAAGGAATTAATATAATTTTTTATTAGATAAAATTTAATTTGGAATAAAAACTTTTTTTGTTTGGTAGTACATTACATTTGATTGGTATTTGTTTTATGTTTGATTTTTTAATAAAAGACGATCCTTTTCTTAAAAAAAGTAATTTTTGTATTGTATTTACTAGTGAAAAAAAAATTTTCTGGATTTATTTTTAAAAAAATAAAAAAATATGAATTAAAAATATAGAGATCGAATTGTTTTTTTGAGAATTATATTTGAAATATACTTTTCAGTCATAAAATTAAAGAAGACTAAGACTAATAAATTTTTTGTTGTAAATAACGGTTTTTATTATTTAGGAAATGAAAAAAAAAGTCATAAATATAGTATATCTTAGGGATATTATTGGAATTTAAAATTATAGTTTTATAAAAATAGAAGATACTTTTATTTAATGGAAAAAAGTAAAATTTTAGATATTTTAAATTTTTCTCTAGAAAATTTTTTTTATTTCTTTGAATAATTCAATTAAAAAAATAGTTGTCAAAGAATTTATAGTATAAATGTTTTAAGAAGTATAGATACAAATTTTTAAACTAATCTAAAATAGATTGTATAATTTTAAAAACATTTTGAAAATTACAATTTAAGATAATACCAATCCTAGTATAAATTGAATATTGAATAGAAATAATTTTTAAAAAATTAATTATAGTTGTTGTAGGATAGATTTTTTAAAATAGTCTGAAAAAATTAATTTTAAAAATAACAATATTGTACAGTTAGTATGTAAAAATAAAAGCTATTTAATATATGTAGTGACTAGTTTAAATAAAAAAATTAAGAAATAATTTTTAAAAATTTTAGAAAAATTTTAAATTTTTAAAATTATTTTTTAAATTAAGAATGATTTATAGTATTAGGAAATTTTTATGAAAAGAGTATTTTTAATTATACTAGATTCTTTTGGTATTGGTTCTTGTGAAGATTCTCATAAATTTGGAGATTATGGAGCAAATACGTTTGGAAATATAGCTAAAATGTGTTTTTTAGAACATGCTAATCATGGTGGAAGATCAGGTGTTCTTTCAATACCTAATTTAATGTCTTTAGGAATAGGTGAAATATTTAAAAAAATTAATGGAAATTATCCTTTTGGTATGTCAAAAACAAATGTAACCAAAGGTTGTTATGCATATTCTTCTTCTGTTTCTAAAGGTAAAGATACTTTTTCTGGTCATTGGGAAATTGTTGGTGTTCCTATATTTAAAGAATGGTGTTATTTTAACCAAATAAACAATAGTTTTTCTGAATCATTATTAAACGAAATTATTACCAGTAACAATTTGTCTGGATTTTTAGGAAACTGTCATGCATCAGGTACAGAAATAATAAAGAAGTTAGGAGTTGAACATTTACTAACAAAAAAACCTATTTTTTATACTTCTTCAGATTCTGTATTTCAAGTATCTTGTCATGAACAGGTACTTGGACTGGATAATCTTTATAATCTTTGTAAAAACATAAGATTTATTTTAGATAAAAATAAAATTAACGTAGCTAGAGTAATTGCTCGTCCGTTTATCGGGACTGAACCAATAAATTTTAAACGTACTGAAAAAAGAAAAGATTTTTCAATTACTATAAATAAAAAGACAGTACTAGAAAAATTAGTTCTTGAAAAAGGAGGTTCTGTTTATGCAATTGGGAAGATCTCAGATATTTTTTCTGGAATAGGTATCACTAATTCAACGACTACTAACAATTTATCAGAATCTTTTAAAGAAACTATTAGATTTATAAAATCTTGCAAAAATAATTCAATTGTTATTGCTAATTTTATAGATTTTGATTCTTTGTGGGGACATAGAAGAGATGTTTCTGGTTATGCTAAAGGTTTGGAATATTTTGATTACAATTTACCACGTATATTAAATATTTTGGAAAAAGATGATTTATTGATAATAACAGCAGATCATGGTTGTGATCCAACTTGGAAAGGGACGGATCATACTCGAGAATATGTTCCTATATTATTTTACAAGCAAAACATAGGAAATAAATTTTTAGGGCATAGAAAAACGTTTTCAGATATTTCTCAGACCATAGCAAAATATTTTGGAATATCTAAAATGGATTATGGTACTAGTATATTATAAAATTTTTAAAATTAAATTTTTAAAATACAAATTATTTATTATTTTGGAAAATTATAAATGAATACTCCTCACATAATTGCAAAAAAAGATAGTATATCAAATGTAGTATTGATGTCGGGTGATCCAATTAGAGTAAAATATATTGCAGAAAGGTACCTAGAAAATTCAGTTTTAGTAAGCAGTGTAAGATCTATGTTAGTATATACTGGTATTTATAAAAAAAAAAAAATATCAGTGGTAGGACACGGAATAGGATTGCCTTCTTGTTTGATTTATGTTCAGGAATTAGTAGATATTTATAAAGTTAATAAAATTATTAGATTAGGAACTTGCGGTGCACTGAGAAACGATATAGATTTATTCGATCCAATAATTGGATTAGGAGCTTGCACAGATTCTAATGTTAATAGATTGTTGTTTGAGAATTATGATTTTTCAGCAATAGCAGACTTTAATTTGGTATTAAATTTAGTTAGATCTGCAAAAAAAATGAACTTAAAGTTGTTTTTAGGGAATATATTTAGTACTGATTTATTTTATTTTTATAAAGATCAGCAACGAATAGATTTAATGAAAAAAAGAAACATTTTAGGAATAGAAATGGAAACAGCTGGATTATATGGTTTGTCTTCATTGTTAGGTATTAAATCTGTTTCTATTCTATTAGTTTCAGATCATATTTTAAAAAAAAAAAAAATTTCTACTTTAAAGAGAATTGTAAGCTTTGATAAAATAATTTTATTAGCTTTAGATTCAATTTTATTAAATGATAAATATAATCATTTGAATTTCTAATTAGAACGTTGATATCTATTTCGGTGAGAAAGGGATTCGAACCCTTGATACGAATTTATTTTCGTATACACGCTTTCCAGGCGTGCTCCTTAATCCTCTCGGACACCTCACCTTTTTAAAATAATATGAAAATTATTAAATTAATTAAGATTAGAATTTAGTTAGTTTAAAAAGAAATAAATTATTATAACTAAGAAAAAAATTTCGTTTTAGTTTTATTTTTTTTTTTTTAATAGGGTATTATACTTAAATAATAAAAAATATTTCAACAAAAATATATATTTTTTATTCAGAAATAGATTAATGAATAAATTTAAAAAAAAATGCTTTTTTTTTAGATCTATTTTAAGAATGTGTTAATATTACAATAAATTGATTGTTTTTTTAAATTTATAAATATTTAATTTTTTTATTTAATTTCTTTTAAAATTTTTTTTAAAAGAAAAAATGTTTTTTATAAAAGAATTAAATTAATAGATATTGATTTAATATTTTTGTAGGTTTTATTTTTTTCTGGTTTAAAAAAAATAATTTTTATTAGTCTAGATATCATTCGCGGATTAGATAATCAAATATATGGCAGAAAAAAGAAATATTTTTTTAATTGGACCTATGGGTGCTGGTAAAAGTACTATTGGTCGTTATTTAGCACAACAATTAAATATGGATTTTTATGATTCTGATCAAGAGATTGAAAATCGTACAGGAGTTGACATTAGTTGGGTATTTGACTTAGAAGGAGAAGTTGGATTTCGGGAGAGAGAAAAAAAAATCATTAATGAATTGACAAAAAAGCAAGGAATTGTACTTGCAACTGGTGGAGGATCAATTATACAAAAAGAATCTAGAAATTTTCTTTCTGGAAGAGGAATTGTAGTATATTTGAAAACTAGTATTGAAAAACAACTAATACGAACTCAAAAAGATAAAAAAAGACCTTTATTGCACAAAATAAATAGTTCTGATTCCATACAAACTATTTTAGAAAACTTAGCAATTTCGAGAAATCCATGGTATGAGGAAATTGCAGATATGACGATTAGTACAGATTATAAAAGTGCTAGATCTGTTGCATATTTTATTGTTCAGTCTCTAGATAAAAAATAATCATATTTTATATAGTAAAATACAATAGGTGTAATAGAAATTATTGTGGAAAAGATTAACGTAATTTTAAAAAAAAGAACATATCCAATTATTATTGGATCTAATGTGTTTGAAACAGATGGGATTTTTTTTCCTTTAAAATCAGGCGAACAAGCTATGCTTGTTACAAATAAAACATTAGCTAATTTATGGAAGGATAAAGTTTTATATCAATTAAGAAGGTCTGGGATAAAAGTAGATCAAGTAATTTTATCAGATGGTGAACAATATAAAACTATAAATGAAATGGAAGTAATAATATCTGCTCTTCTAGAAAATCAACATGGTAGAGATACCACTTTAATAGCGCTTGGTGGAGGAGTTATAGGAGATATAACTGGATTTTCTGCTTCTATTTATCAAAGAGGTATTCGTTTTATTCAAATACCAACTACATTTTTATCTCAAGTAGATGCTTCAGTAGGAGGAAAAACTGGAGTAAATCATATTTTAGGAAAAAATATGATCGGAACATTTTGGCAACCATCTTCTGTTATTATCAATCTAGATTTTTTGAAAACTTTATCTACTTCAGAGTTAATTTCGGGTTTATCAGAAACTATTAAATATGCAATTATATTTGATAAAACATTTTTTACTTGGATAGAAGAGAATTTACATTCTCTATTATTGTTAAGAGAAAAAGAAATTACTTATTGTATTAAAAGATGTTGTGAAATTAAATCTCATATTATTTCTTTAGACGAAAGAGAATCAAACATTAGAGCTTTATTAAATTTAGGACACACTTATGGGCATGCAATTGAATCTCATTCTGGATATGGAAATTGGTTACATGGAGAAGCTGTATCTGTTGGAATAGTCATGGCTGCTCGTACTTCTGAAATTTTAGGATTATTAAAGAAAGATGATATGAAAAGAATAGTTAATTTGTTAAACAGAGTAGGTTTGCCGACTAAAGGACCTAAAAATATGCCACCTTCTTCTTATCTTCCATATATCATGAGAGATAAAAAAGTTATTTTAGGAACAGTAAGATTAATTTTGCCTATTGCAATAGGAAAAGCTAAAGTTCAATCAGGAGTTGACAAAAATATAATTTTATCAGCTATTAAAGATTGTCAATAAAATCGTTTTTTCTAAAAATAGAACATTAAAATTTTTTAATAATTTTAAAAAACTTTTAAGGTATTTTTTAATATAAAAAACTTATTAAAATGAAAAGGTGTCAATTCCAACTGAAATTAATATTTATAATTTTTTTTATAAACTTTTTGTTGCGCCTTTTCTATAAAATATTTATAGAAAAATTATTTTTATATAAGTTATTTGTTTTGAATTTTATTAAATTAAATAATTTAACTGTGTTATGTTTTAATTTAAATTGAGTTAAGAGAAAAAAATGAAAAACTATTTTTTAGCTCCTTCAATTTTATCTGCTGATTTCATGAAATTAGGAAAAGAAATAAATGAATCGTTGTCTTCTGGAGGAGATGTCATTCATTTTGATGTTATGGATGGACATTATGTAAAAAATTTAACTTTTGGACCTGATATTTTAAAATCAATTCGTAATTTTAATAAAAATGTTCCAATTGATGTACATTTAATGACCTGTCCAGTTGATAAATTTATACCTATGTTTGCTAATGCAGGAGCTACCTTTATTACTTTTCATCCTGAAGCTACTAATCATTTGGATTATACGATAAATTTAATTAAAGGATATGGTTGTAAGGTAGGATTAAGTTTTAATCCGACCACTTCATTGCATTACCTTGATTATACTTTAGACAAATTAGATATTGTTCTCTTGATGTCTGTTAATCCTGGTTTTAGTGGACAAAAATTTATACCATTTACTTTAAATAAAATTAGTTCTGTTAGAAAATTAATTGATAAAAACAAATTAAATGTATTGCTAGCAGTAGATGGTGGTATAAAAATAGATAATATAGGTAAAATTGCTAAATATGGAGCTGATTTTTTTATTATTGGATCATCTTTATTTGGTTCTGAGAATTATAAATTAGTAATTGATTCTATGAGAAAAGAATTAAAAAAAAATTCAATTTTTAATAATAAAATTTGATTTTTTTTGAAAATTTTATTTAAAAAAAAATTTTATATTTATGGAATAAAAGATGAATGTAAAAAAAACTTTGTTTACAGCTATGCAACCAACTGGATTGATGACTTTAGGAAATTATACTTCAGTATTATCAAACATTAAAGAAGTTCAAAATGATTATTTTTGCTTTTTTTGTATTGCTGATTTACATGCAATTACAATTCGTAATGATCCTGTGAAACTAAAGAAATCAATTTTAGATACATTGGCTTTTTATTTAGCATCAGGTGCAAATCCTGACAAAAGCACAATTTTTGTTCAATCGTCTGTTTACGAACATGTTTATTTAAATTGGATTTTAAATTGTTATTCGTATGTTGGAGAATTGAATAGAATGGTTCAATTCAAAGAAAAATCTTTAAAAAATAAAAATTGTATTAATTCCGGATTATTAAATTATCCAATTTTAATGGCATCAGATGTTTTATTGTATAAATCAAATAAAATTTTAATTGGAGAAGATCAAAAACAGCATTTAGAACTTATTAATAAAATTGTTTATCGTTTTAATTCTTTATATGGAAACATATTTATTGCTCCCAGTTCTATTAATTTTCAATCCAACATAAAAATAATGTCTCTATTAAACCCAAATAAAAAAATGTCTAAATCAGATTTAAACGTAAAAAATACTATTTTTTTGCTAGAAAACAGAGATTCTATATTTAAAAAAATTAAAAATTCAGTTACTGATTCTGAACGACCTTGTACAATTTATTATGATAAATCTAATAAATCGGGAATATCTAATTTATTAAATATAATGTCATTATTAACGAAAATTAAAATTAAAGATTTAGAAATTAAATATGAATATGTTACTTATAAGAAATTTAAAGAAGAGGTAGCTGAAATTATTATTGAAAAATTATTTTTGTTTCAAAAAAGATTTTTTGATTTTAGAAAAAATGAAGATTATTTATATGAAGTTGCTATTTCTGGAGCTAAAAAAGCAAGAATCAAAGCACAAAAAACTATTTCTTTAGTAAACAAATCAATTGGATTATTTAACTACTACTACAATTATTAAATTATTAACAAAAATCGTAATAATAGTTTTAAAAAATTTTTATTAATAGAAATTAGCTATTCTTTTTATGACAAGTAAAAAAAAATAAAATAATACTAATAATAAAAACAATAGAATATAGAAAATTAGAAACTAAAAGGGAAGTAATAATTCCTTGTTTATTTATTATGTATCCAGTAAAAATAAATGTTAACATTGAACCAATCGTACCACATGTCAAGATTAAACTAATAATTTTAGGAGATAATTTTTTAATTTGTAACGATGCTAAAGATATTATTATTGTATAAATAGCACTGGAAAAAAAACCTAAAATTATTATTGTACATTTCAGAATTATGATTTTTTTAGTGTGAAGAAAACAAAACATTATTATTGTAGATATTCCTGATAATATAGATAAAATTTTTTGTAAATCAAAAGATTTTAGCACAAAACTAAAAAACCACATCCCTATCATATAAGACATCCAAAAATTACTAACTAGTTTTCCTGACAATTTAATAGAATTTAGTTTAATAATTTTATGTATATATTCTGGTATCCAAGAAATAAAACTAAGTTGTCCTAATATATATATTGTAGATGAAATTGATAATAGTATTAAACAAATTTTTGTTTTTAGATGTAAATGTTCTTTTTCTTTTATTTTTTTTTTGATTGTATTTGAAAAAATTGGAAATTTTGTTATTAAACTTAATATAAATATTATTAGATAAATAATATCAATAATTATATATATATAATACCATGGTTTTTTTATTGATATTAAAAATGAAGCTATTATTGGAAATAAAGTTCCTGATAAACTAAAAAATGAATCGGTAATAAGTAGAATAGAGGCTCTTTTTTGCCCTTGATAAAGATATGTAATTAATAAAGTTCCTATTGACATAGTAATACCGCTAACTATTCCCATAAAAAATATACTGATTGAAAATACGATTAAATTTCTACCATAAATTAAACCTCCTATAGACATTGTCATTAATACAAATCCTAACTGTAATTGGTTTTTCATTGATATTGTTTTTATCAACCATGTATTTAAAAAAATTGAAATTAAAATTCCAAAGTTTAAAAATGTAAAGATATGACTTATATGTGAAATTGAAATATTAAAATATTTTGCAATGTTTTCCATCATGATTCCTGTAACTGTAATTAAAGCTCCAGTAATTGAATAGGATAAAAAACTGATTCCTGTTAGGTATATTTTGTTATTTGTCATTATTTTTCCATTAAGTAATAAAAAATATTTAAAAAATTTTTTTTTTAATAGTTAATTGTTTTTAAAACATTTTTTTAATTATTTTGAATCTAAATTAATTTAATAAATCAAAAAAATAAATATTTTTATATTTTGTATATTTTAAATATAACATTTTTGTAGTTTTTAATGATAGGGTGTTTTATGATTGGAAAAGAAATAAAAAAAATTGATAAAAAAATATTTAAGAAGTTAATTATTCCTTTTTATTCTCCATCTTCAGTTGTTCCTATATATGGTAGAGGAAGCAGAATTTTTGATCAGTTAGGAAAAGAATATATTGATTTTTCTAGTGGAATTGGAGTAACTTCATTAGGTCATTGTAACCGTTTAGTTGAGAAATCCTTAGTATCACAAAGTAAAAAATTATGGCATGTAAGCAACTTATTTGTTAATGAGCCAGCTATTAAACTCGCAAAAAGATTAACTAGTACAACTAATTTTTCTTCTAGAGTTTTTTTTTCTAATTCAGGAGCTGAAGCAAATGAAGCTGCTTTAAAATTAGCTAGGTATTATTCAAATAGCATATATGGATGTTATAAAAATAAAATTATTTCTTTTTTTAACTCTTTTCATGGTAGGACATTTTTTACAGTATGTGTAGGCGGACAATTTAAGTATTCAGATGGATTTGGTCCTAAGCCATCTAAAATTTTTCATATTCCATACAATGATATTAAAGCTATGCGATCTGTAATTGATTATAATACTTGTGCAGTCATAGTAGAACCGATACAAGGAGAAGGTGGAGTTATACCTGCGAAAATAGATTTTATGCAGGAACTAAGAAATGTATGTAACAAATATCAAGTATTACTAATAGTTGACGAAGTACAAACAGGAATGGGTAGAACTGGAAAATTATATTGTTATGAACATTATAATATAGAACCTGACATTATTACATTAGCAAAAGCCTTAGGTTCTGGATTTCCTATTGGTGCTACATTAGTAAATAAAAAAATTTCTGAAGTAGTAGAAATTGGTATTCACGGCAGTACTTATGGTGGAAATCCGTTATCTTGTGCCGTAGCAGAAACATCTTTAAAGATAATTAATTCTAAAAAATTTTTATTAAATGTCAGACAGAAAAATAAAGTTTTTATAAAAGAGTTCTTAAAAATAAATCGAAGAATAAATATGTTTAATGAAATTCGAGGAAAAGGTTTATTATTAGGAATGGATTTAAAAAATCAGTATAAAAGTAAAATTAATGAAATAATTTTATTATCTGCAAAAGAAGGTCTTTTAATATTAAAAGCTGGAAAGAATGTAATTAGATTATTGCCTCCTTTGAATATAAATGATAAAGACATTGAGGAAGGAATGTTTCGTTTATATAAAGTTTTAAAAAATATCTAGTTTTTTTATTTTTTTTAAAAAAGAAAAATACATTGATATTTTAAATATTAAATTTATTTTTTATTAAATTATGTTCTTAATTGTTTATAAATAAAATTATTAGTAATATAATTTGTATAAAAGAAATACCTGTTTTTTGTTTGTTTAAGTTATATTTATGAAATATACAATTATAGTTTCGGATGTATTTTTTGAAAATCAAAGATCTACAACCGCGTTTTTATTTTCTAGTACTATTATTTCTGCAGGTTTTAAAATTGTAAGTATTTTTTTTAAAAGTAATGGAGTTTTCCATGCTAATAAATTGATTTTTTCAAATATTAATGAAAATAATTTAATCAATGCTTGGAGTGATTTTGGTTTAAAAAACCAAGTTCCTTTGTATGTTTGTATAAATGATGCTTTAAAAAGAGGAATTGTTAATGTAGAACAAGCTAAATATAATGGTTTCAAGGATAGTAATTTAGCAGAAGGATTTAAATTAACAGGATTAACACAGTTATTTTTTTCTATTCAACAGTCTGATAGAGTCATAAAATTTTAGAGGTTTATCTTTTTAATTTTTATATCGATTGTTGATAATTATATTCTAAATTTTTTTTATATTATTATTCATAAAATGAAATCCATAGCTTTTATAATCAGTCGATCTATTCATGGAAGTAATATTGGAATTGAAGGATTAAATGTAGTATTAACTGCTTCAACAATACAGGATAATATAGGAATATTTTTCGTTGGTGATGGAATATTACAAATACTAAATTTTAAAAATTCAGAAAAAATTTTTTCTCGTAATTATCCTGCTTACTTTTTAATATTAGTTACTTATGGGATTAAAAAATTTTATGTTTGTAAGAAATCTTTGTTAGATAGAGATATTAATATTCAAAAAGTTTTTTTTATAGATGTTGTTGTTTTAGATCCTAATAAAATGAGAGAAAAAATAGATTCTTATGATTTAATTTTAAATTTTTAGGAACTTTAAATGTTACACATATTAATTTCCTCTCCTTTTTCTTGCAATATGGATTTATTATTTAGTTATTTTAAAAATAATGATTCTTTAGTAGCTGTACAAGATGGAGTTATTATTGCATTAAAAAATAGCATATTTTTCAAAAAAACAACTCAACTTAATAACTTATATGTTTTAAATGAAGATTTAGAAAATAGAGGATTAAGTTCATTTTTATCTCCTAATTTTTGTTTAATTAATTATGATTATTTTATAAGAATGACAATAAACTATAGTAAAAATATAAGTTGGTAAAAATTTTTGTTTTTTATTTAAATTTTAGATGTATAAGTAATTTAAATTAATTTAATTAGAGAGTTTTATGACTACAATAAATCAATTAGTTCGTTTTCCTCGTTCAAAAAAAATCATAAAAAATAATGTTCCTGCTTTGTCTTGTTGTCCTCAAAAAAGAGGGGTTTGTTTGCGAGTGTATACTACAACTCCAAAAAAACCGAATTCAGCTTTAAGAAAAGTCTGTCGTGTTCGTTTAACAAATGGTTTTGAAGTTACTGCATATATTGGTGGAGAAGGACACAATTTACAAGAACATTCGGTAATTTTAATAAGAGGAGGTAGGGTTAAAGATTTACCTGGAGTTAGATATCATGTAGTTCGAGGTGCATTAGATTGTTCGGGTGTAAAAGATAGAAAAAATAGTCGTTCTAAATATGGAGTAAAAAAGTCTAAAAAATAGTTATTTAGAACTAATTATTAATAATTAATGAGGTTTAATATGCCACGTCGTCGTATAATTGGAAATAGAAAAATTTTACCTGATCCTAAATTTGGATCAGAATTGTTAGCTAAATTTATAAATATATTAATGGTTGATGGTAAAAAATCTATTTCAGAATTTATTGTATATCGTGCTTTACAAGATTTATCGATCAAATTAGGGAAAAATGAATTAGAGTGTTTTGAAATTGCACTTGAAAATGTTCGTCCTACAGTTGAAGTAAAATCTCGTAGAGTTGGTGGTTCTACTTATCAAGTTCCAGTAGAAGTAAGATCTGTTCGTAGAAATGCTTTGGCTATGAGATGGATAATTGAATCAGCTAGGAAAAGAACAGACAAATCTATGTCTTTAAGACTATTCAAAGAATTGTTTGATGCTTTAGAAAATAAGGGTATGGCTGTCAAAAAAAAAGAAGACGTACATCGTATGGCTGAAGCAAATAAGGCTTTTGCTCATTATAGATGGTAAAATGTTTTTATATTTCAATAAATAAAGACAATAATTAATTAAAAGTATTTACTAGGAATAACAGAAAATTAATGACACGTAAAACACCCATAATAAATTACAGAAATATTGGAATTAGCGCCCATATTGATGCAGGTAAAACAACAACTACAGAAAGGATTTTATTTTATACAGGTGTTAATCATAAAATTGGTGAAGTTCATGATGGAGCAGCTACTATGGATTGGATGGAACAAGAACAAGAAAGAGGAATAACGATAACTTCAGCTGCTACAACTACTTTTTGGTCAGGAATGGCAAATCAATTTTCACCTCATAGAATCAATATTATTGATACTCCTGGTCATGTAGATTTTACAATTGAAGTTGAACGTTCCATGCGTGTTTTAGACGGAGTTGTAATGGTTTATTGTGCAGTAGGAGGAGTTCAACCACAATCAGAAACAGTATGGAGACAAGCGAATAAATATAATGTTCCACGTATTGCTTTTATAAATAAAATGGATCGTATGGGAGCTGACTTTTTTAAAGTCATAGAACAGATTAAAAATCGTTTAGGAACTGTACCTGTACCATTACAATTGGCTATTGGATCTGAAGAAAACTTTTCTGGAATAATAGATTTAATAAAAATGAAGGCAATAAATTGGAATAATGATGATCAAGGATTGACATTTACTTATGAGAATATCCCTAATAATTTATTAAAATTGTCAAATTATTGGAGAGAACACTTGATTGAATCTGCTGTAGAAAATGATGAAAAAATAATGGAGAAGTATTTATCTGGGAAAACTATAAAAGAAGAAGAAATTAAGTTAGCTTTACGTAATAGAGCTTTAAAAAACGAAATAATGTTAATTACTTGTGGATCAGCTTTTAAAAATAAAGGTGTTCAAGCATTATTAGATGCAATTATTGAATATTTGCCATCTCCTATTGATGTAAAATCTATACAAGGGTTATTTACAGGTGATTCCAATTATACTAATAGATATTCTGAGGATGATGACCCATTTTCCGCTATTGCTTTTAAAATTGCTTCAGATCCGTTTGTAGGAAATCTTACTTTTTTTAGAGTTTATTCTGGAGTTGTGCGTTCAGGAGATACTGTTTTTAATTCTGTTAAATTACATAAAGAACGATTTGGAAGAATCGTACAAATGCATGCAAACAAACGAGACGAAATAAAGGAAGTTAGAGCTGGGGATATTGCAGCAGCAATTGGTTTAAAAAATGTAAGTACTGGAGATACTTTATGTGATTTAAATCATAAAATCGTTTTAGAAAAAATGGATTTTCCTGATCCTGTAATTTCTATTTCTGTAGAACCTAAAACTAAAATAGATCAAGAAAAAATGGGAAATGCATTAACTAGATTAGCTAGAGAAGATCCTTCTTTTAAAGTTTGGGTAGATCATGAATCTAATCAGACAATAATAGCTGGAATGGGAGAATTACATTTAGAAATTATTGTAGATAGAATGAAACGAGAATTTGGAGTGGAAGCAAATATTGGAACTCCCCAGGTTTCTTATAGAGAAACAATTAGAAATGATATAAAAAATGTTGAAGGAAAACATATTAAACAATCTGGTGGTAGGGGTCAGTATGGACATGTTGTGATTGATATTTTTCCATTAGAGCCTGGTGGTAAAGGTTATATCTTTTTAAATGAAATAAAAGGCGGAGTGATTCCTGGAGAATATATTCCGGCAGTAGATAAAGGAATTCAAGAACAATTAAAAAATGGTCCATTGGCAGGATATCCTGTAGTTGATATTGGAGTACGTTTGGTTTTTGGATCTTATCATGATGTAGATTCTTCGGAATTAGCGTTTAAAATTGCTGCTTCTATTGCTTTTAAAAGTGCTTTTAAGCAAGCAAATCCAGTTTTATTAGAACCTATTATGAAAGTTGAAGTAGAAACTCCAGAAAATTATATGGGTGAAGTAATCGGAGATTTAAGTCGACGAAGGGGAATTATAGAGGGTATGGTTGATTCTTCATTTGGGAAAATAATTCAAGCTAAAACACCTTTATCTGAAATGTTTGGGTATGCTACTGATTTGCGTTCCCAAACTCAAGGACGAGCTTCTTATTCTATGGAATTTTTAAAATATTCAGAAGCACCTATTACTGTTTCTAAAAATATTATTGATGATAAAAAAAAATAGTTTTGTTTGAAATAAAAAACCTTTTTTATTTTAGTTAGTTATATTTTTATATATAAATTAAATAAGGATTCTTAGTTATGTCTAAAGAAAAATTTAATCGTTTAAAACCACATATTAATGTAGGAACTATAGGCCATGTAGATCACGGAAAAACCACTTTAACTGCAGCTATTACTACTGTTTTAGCTAAAAAATATGGAGGGTCAGCTCGTGCATTTGACCAAATAGATAATGCACCAGAAGAAAAAGCAAGAGGAATTACTATCAATACTTCACACGTAGAGTATGATACAGAAATTAGACATTATGCACATGTTGATTGTCCAGGACATGCTGACTATATTAAAAATATGGTTACTGGTGCAGCGCAGATGGATGGAGCAATTTTAGTGGTTGCAGCAACTGATGGTCCAATGCCTCAAACTAGAGAACATATTTTATTAGGTCGTCAGGTTGGTGTTCCTTATATTGTTGTTTTTATTAATAAATGTGATATGGTTGATGATGAAGAGTTATTAGAATTAGTTGAAATGGAAGTTCGAGATTTACTGACTCAGTATAATTTTCCAGGAGATAATACTCCGATAATAAGAGGTTCAGCTCTAAAGGCATTGGAAGGAAACGAAATTTGGGAAAAGAAAATATTAGAACTTGCTAGCGCTTTAGATTCTTATATACCTGAACCTAAAAGAGCTATAGAAAAACCTTTTTTATTACCAATCGAGGATGTTTTTTCTATTTCAGGAAGAGGTACAGTAGTTACAGGTAGAGTAGAGTGTGGAATAGTAAAAGTTGGTGAAGAAGTTGAAGTTGTTGGAATTAGACCAACGACGAAGACTATTTGTACTGGTGTGGAAATGTTTAGAAAGTTATTAGATGAAGGTAGAGCAGGAGAAAATGTTGGTGTGTTGTTGAGAGGAACTAAAAGAGATGAAATAGAAAGAGGTCAAGTATTATCAAAACCTGGTTCTATACTTCCTCATATGAAATTCGAATCAGAAGTGTATGTATTAAACAAAGAAGAAGGAGGAAGACATACTCCTTTTTTTAATGGATATAGGCCTCAATTCTATTTTAGAACTACTGATGTTACTGGTTCCGTATCTTTACCTAAAAATATGGAAATGGTTATGCCTGGAGATAATGTGAAAATGTCAGTTACATTGATTCATCCTATAGCAATGTCAGAAGGATTAAGGTTTGCAATTAGAGAAGGAGGACGTACAGTTGGAGCAGGAGTAGTAACAAAAGTAATTTCTTGATAAAATATGTATTAATTTATTAATTTTTAATTTAATTTAATTTAATAATTATATATTCATCAAGAAAAGAAATTAATTTATTGATAAAACTTTTCTTGATGAAGTTTTCTACGATAAAAGAATATTTTTTAGTATTTTATTTCTTATTTTTTTAAATATTTAAACATTTATTTTTTTTTTTTTTTTTTGGTTTTAAATTAAAAATAAATATATAATTAGATTAAAATTTAAAAAAATATTGATTCAATATAATATTGATTTTTATTAATTTATTAATCATAATGATTATCTTTGTTAATGGTTAAAAGTCAAGACTCTTAATTTTTAGAGTCACTTAATCAATTATATTAATCTGTGGATAATGGGTTAATTGGGGTTTTTTTTTGTTTTTTAATTTATAAATAAATGGAGTTTTGGTAGATGCAGAACCAAAGAATTCGTATACGTCTTAAAGCTTTTGATCATCGATTGATTGATCTTTCAACAGCCGAGATTGTTGCGACAGCAAAACGAACAGGAGCACAAGTAAGAGGTCCTATTCCATTACCTACTCGCATCGAACGATTTACCGTTTTAGTTTCTCCTCACGTAAATAAAGATGCTCGAGATCAATATGAAATTCGAACTCATAAAAGATTGATAGATATTGTAGAGCCTACCGAAAAAACCGTTGATGCTTTAATGCGATTAGATTTAGCTGCAGGTGTTGATGTTCAAATTAGTTTGGGAAAATTAAAATAATTATCAGTTTAATAAGGAGCTTGAATAGATGTTGGGTTTAGTAGGTAAAAAAATTGGAATGACTCGTATTTTTACTGAAGAGGGAAGATCAATACCCGTTACAGTAATTGAAATTTTAGAAAATAGAATAACACAAATAAAAAATCTTAAAAAAGATAAATATAATGCAATACAGGTAACCACAGGAATAATTAAGACTAATCGATTAAAAAAATCTATTGCAGGTCATTACAAAAAATCGAATGTTATTCCTGGAAGAGGTTTATGGGAATTTAGAATAAAAAACGATTTTAATGATTTTGTTTTAGGGAAAATAATTAATTTAAATATTTTTAAAAAAATAAAAATTGTAGATGTTATTGGAATATCTAAAGGAAAAGGTTTTTCTGGAACAATAAAGAGATGGAATTTTCGTTCTCAAGATTCTTCTCATGGTAATTCCCTATCTCACAGGGTTCCTGGATCGATTGGTCAAAATCAAACTCCTGGAAAAGTTTTTAAAGGAAAAAAAATGTCGGGACAACTAGGAAATTGTCGAATTACAATTCAAAATATTAAAATCATAAAAATTGATTTTATCAATCATTTACTTTTAGTAAAAGGATCTATACCTGGTTATTCTGGAAATAATTTAATAGTAAAACCTTCTATTAAGCAACAAGGAGTTTAAAGAAATGGAATTAATACTCAGAGATTTAGAAAAAAAAGTATCTTTTTCTGAAAATGTTTTTGGAAGAGATTTTAATGAAGCTTTAGTACATCAAGTAATAGTAGCTTATTCAAATAAATCTCGACGAGGATCTAAAGGTCAAAAAAATAGATCTGAAGTATCTGGTTCAGGAAAAAAGCCTTGGCGTCAAAAAGGAACAGGTCGCGCTCGAGCAGGATCTTTAAGAAGTCCTATTTGGAGGTCTGGAGGAGTAACATTTTCTAGTAACAATAAAGTTTACAATCAAAAAATTAATAAAAAAATGTATAAAGGAGCTTTAAGAAGTATTTTTTCTGAATTAATAAGAAAAAATAGATTGTTTTTATTTAATAAATTTTCTATAGAATCTCCAAAAACAAAATTATTAGTAAGCAAGTTAAAAAGTCAAAATATGAAAGATGTTCTAATAATTTTAGATAAGAAAGATGAAAATTTATATTTAGCATCAAGAAATTTATACAAAGTAGAAGTTAAAATAGCAAAATCAATCGATCCAATTAGTTTGATTGCTTTCAGAAATATTATTCTTACTTTAAAAGCAATGAAAAGAATAGAGGAATCATTACAATGACGATTTCTAATAATCGGTTATTTAAAGTTATATTATCTCCCTTGATTTCAGAAAAATCGTCTTTTCTTTCAAAGAAAAATAATGCAATAGTTTTAAAAGTAAGTAAAAAATCTAAAAAATCTGATATAAAAGATGCCGTACAAAATTTTCTATCTGTAAAAGTAAAAGAAGTAAACACATTAATTGTAAAAGGTGAATTCAAAAAATATAAGAACAAAACTACTGTTGGTAAAAGTTGGAAAAAAGCTTATGTTATTTTAGAAAAAGGTGAAAACTTTAACTTTTTCAATGATAGCAAGTAGTAAATAACATTTTTTGGAGATAAACAAAATGGCTGTTGTAAAATGTAAAGCTACATCTCCAGGACGTCGTCATGTTGTTAAAGTAGTTAATTCTAAATTATATAAAGGAAAACCTAAATTTTCTTTTTTAATCAAGAAAAAGAAAAGAACTGGAGGTAGAAATAATGAAGGACATATTACTACTAGACATATTGGTAGAGGTCATAAGAGAGCATATAGATTAATTGATTTTAAAAGAAACAAAGATAATGTATTAGGAATAGTAGAGAGGATTGAATATGACCCTAATAGATCTTCTAATATTGCTTTAATAAAATATCAAGATGGAGAAAGAAGATACATTTTAGCAGCTAAAAATCTTGATGTAGGATTAAAAGTCAAATCTGGAAACAATAAAGTTGACGTAAAAATAGGAAATTCAATGCCTATTAGAAATATACCGATTGGAACTATAGTTCATAATATAGAATTAAAACCAGGAAAAGGAGGTCAAATTGCTCGTTCAGCTGGTAGTTATGCTCAACTGATTTCAAAAGATGAAAATTATGTAAGCATTCGTTTACGTTCAGGAGAAATGAGAAAAATATCTTCATTTTGTAGAGCTACTATAGGAGAAGTAGGAAATTCAGAACATATGTTAAGAATGTTAGGAAAAGCTGGAGCATCTAGGTGGAGAGGAATCAGACCTACTGTTAGAGGAACTGCAATGAATCCAGTTGATCATCCTCATGGTGGTGGTGAAGGTAGAAATTTTGGTAAACATCCAGTAACTCCATGGGGAGTTCAAACAAAAGGTAAAAAAACTAGAAAAAATAAACGAACAGAAAGATATATTTTAAAACATCGAATAAAATAATTTTATTTTTTTAAAAAGGTTTACTTATTATGCCGCGTTCGTTAAGAAAAGGTCCTTTTATAGATTTACATTTATTTAAAAAGATAGAAAATGCTATTTTAAAAAAAGAGAAAAAGCCTATTAAAACTTGGTCTCGTCGTTCTACTATTATTCCTAATATGATAGGTTTGACATTTTTAGTTCATAATGGTAGAAAACATGTCCCAGTATTTATTTTAGAAGAGATGGTTGGACATAAACTTGGAGAATTTTCTATAACTAGAACTTATAAAGGTCATTTTGCTGATAAAAAAATAAAAAAAACATTAAAAAAATAGGAATTAATAAGAGGATTTTAAAATGACTAATTTAGCTATTTTAAAAAAAGCTAATTCTTCAGCACAAAAACTTCGATTGGTAGCTAATTTAGTAAGAGGTAAAAAGGCATCTACAGCTTTAAGCATATTATCTTTTATTAATAAAAAATCTGCTTCTCTTCTGAAGCAAGTAATAGAATCAGCAGTGGCTAATTCAGAACATAATGATTCGATAGATATCGATGATTTGAAAATAGTAAAAATTTTAATAGATGAAGGTCCAACAGTTAAAAGAATGATGCCTAGAGCCAAAGGAAGAGCTGATCGTATATTGAAAAGAACTTCTCACATTACGGTTGTTGTATCTAATGAATAGATTTTTTTTGTTGTTATTTTTGGAGAATTTTAATAATGGGTCAAAAAGTTCATCCTAACGGATTGAGGTTAGGAATTATTAGGTCTTGGAATTCTATTTGGTTTTCTGATAGTAAAAATTTTGCAAATATTTTAGATAGTGATTTTAAAGTGCGTCAATTTTTAATAAGGAAGTTAAGAAAAGCATCTGTTTCTAAAATTGTTATTGAACGACCTTCAAAAAGCATTCGTATAACAGTACATACGTCTCGTCCTGGAATAGTTATTGGAAAAAAAGGTGAAGATGTAGAAAAATTAAGAAAAATTATATCTAATATGACTGGTGTGCCAACACAGATAAATATATCAGAGATTAAAAAACCAGAACTAGATGCTAAATTAGTAGCTGATAATATAAAATCACAATTAGAAAGAAGAATTATGTTTCGTAGAGTTATGAAACGATCAGTTCAAAATACTATTAGGCAAGGTGCTCAAGGAATTAAAGTAGAAATAAGTGGTCGTTTGGGAGGAACAGAAATTGCTAGAACCGAGTGGTATAGAGAAGGAAGGGTTCCTTTACATACTTTAAGAGCAAATATTGATTATAATACTTCGGAAGCACATACTACATTTGGAATAATTGGAATAAAAGTTTGGATTTTTAAAGGAGAAGTATTAGGTGGAATGAAAGAACTAAATGAAATTAATGAAAAAAAGCTTTTTTTACAAAATCAAAAACAGCATAGAAGATATCGTAGATAACAGAAAAAGGAAGTTTTATGTTACAACCTAAAAGAACAAAATATAGAAAAATGCATAAAGGTAGAAATCGTGGATTAGCTATAGGAAGAGAAATTAATTTTGGTTCTTTTGGATTAAAATCAATTGATAGAGGTCGGATAACTTCTAGACAAATTGAATCAGCTAGGAGAACAATTAGTAGAGCCGTAAAAAGACAAGGAAAAATGTGGATAAGAATTTTTCCAGACAAACCTATTACAAAAAAACCATTAGAAGTTAGAATGGGAAAAGGTAAGGGAAATGTTGAATATTGGGTAGCATTAGTTCAACCTGGAACTATTTTGTATGAAATAGAAGGTATTTCTGAAGAAGATTCTAGATTAGCATTTAAATTAGCAGCTTCTAAGTTACCAGTTAGAACTATTTTTATAAAAAAAAGGTTGAATAACAATGAATTTATATGAATTGAGAAAAAAATCAAAAACTGAACTTGATTTTGAATTAGCTAGTTTGTTAAGAGAATATTTTAATTTAAAAATTCAGTTATCTTCAGGAAAATTACAACAAGTACATTTGTTAAAAAAAGCAAGAAGAAATATTTCTAGAATTAAAATGTTAAACAGGGAAATGGATTTAGACAAAACTCATGATAAAAAAAAATAAACGTTATTTAAAAGCTAAAGTAATTAGTTCAAAAATGCAAAAATCAGTAGTTGTCTTAATAGAAAGATTTGTAAAACACGATTTATATAAAAAATTTATGAGAAAAACTACAAAAATACATGTTCATGACGAAAAGAACGAATGTGTTAAAGGAGATATTATAGAAATATGTGAAACTCGTCCTATTTCTAAAACTAAATCGTGGAAAATGGTTCGTGTAATAGAAAAATCTAATGTTTTATAGTCATTTTTCTAAATGATTTTTTTAAAAATAATGCTAGTTTTTAATATAAAAACATAAATTTAAAATATTTTAAGATCATTGTTTGTTAGTAATGAGGAAAATTTTTCTAATGATTCAATCACAAACGATTTTAAAAGTAGCTGATAATTCGGGCGCACGTTTAGCTATGTGTATAAAAGTATTAGGCGGTTCGAAAAAAAGATATGCTTTTATTGGAGATATAATAAAGATAACAATAAAGGAAGCAATTCCAAGGGGTAAAGTAAAGAAAGGAGAAGTATTAAAAGCAGTTATAGTTCGAACCAAAAAGGGAATTCGTCGTTTAGATGGTTCTTTGTTACGTTTTGATAGTAATTCTTGTGTTGTATTAAATAATAATGAACAACCAATTGGAACTAGAATTTTTGGACCGGTGACTCGAGAGTTAAGAATTGAGAAATTTATGAAAATAATTTCTTTAGCACCTGAAGTGCTTTAAATAAGGAAAATATACATGGCATCTAAGATACGAAAAAATGACAAAGTCATTATTTTATCAGGAAAAGAGAGAGGAAAGAAAGGAACAGTAGTAAATATACTAAATCGAAATAAAGTTATTATCAAAGGAGTAAATTTAGTTTGTAAACATCAGAAATCTGTTCCTTCTAGAAATTTAACAGGAGGAATAATAAAAAAAGAATCTTCCATTGCTATTTCTAATGTTGCTATTTTAAATTTAAAAACTGGAAAACCTGATAAAATTGGCTTTAAATTTGAAAAAGGTAAAAAAATTCGATTTTTGAAATCTAATATGGAAGTTTTAAAATAAATAGGAGGAATAAAAATTGATTAGATTATTAGAATTATATAAAAAAAAAATTATAAAAAAATTAATGGTTGATTTTAAATATAAATCAGTTATGCAAGTTCCAAAAATTGATAAAATTACTTTAAATATGGGAGTTGGAAACGCTATTTTAGACAAGAAGTTATTAGATAAGTCATTGAAAGATTTATCTTCTATATCTGGTCAAAAAGCTATAATTACATTTTCAAAAAAATCGGTGGCTGGATTCAAAATTAGAAAAAATGTAGCTATTGGTTGTAAAGTAACATTAAGAAGAAAAATGAAATGGGATTTTTTAGATAGATTTATTAATATAGCATGTCCTAGAATAAGAGATTTTAGAGGTTTTTCTAGAAAATCTTTTGATGGTAGGGGAAATTATAGTATAGGAATACGAGAACAAATTATTTTTCCAGAAATTGATTATGATAAATTGGATAAAATTAGAGGTTTAGACATTACTATAACTACGACAGCTGTTTCGGATAATGAAGGACATGCGTTATTATCATATTTTAATTTTCCGTTTAGTAAATGATATTAGGAGAAAAATTTTAATGGCAAAAGAATCTATGAAAGAAAGGGAAAAAAAAAGAATCAAATTATCTTTAAAATTTTTTTCTAAAAGACAGAAACTGAAAAAGATAATTTTTAGTTTAAATTCAAAAAAAGAAGAAAAATGGAAAGCAGTGTTGTTATTACAAAGTTTACCTAGGGATTCTAGTCCGTCTCGTCAAAGAAATCGATGTAGACAGACTGGAAGACCTCATTCTTTTTTAAGAAAGTTTGGACTTAGTAGAATTAAATTAAGAGAAACTGCTATGAGAGGTGAAATACCTGGTTTAAAAAAATCAAGTTGGTAAAAGTTTAATAATTTGTCTTAGTTAACTAAAATTTAAAAATATTTTTTTGGTGTTGTTTTTGGAGAAAAATAGAAATGAGTATGCATGATCCGGTTTCAGATATGTTAACTAGAATTCGAAATGGACAAACTGCCAATAAAATTTCGGTAAAAATTCCTTTTTCTAAATTAAAAATAGCAATCAGCAGTGTATTAAAAGAAGAAGGTTATATTGAATCTTATTTTTCTAAGTTAGATAATAATAAAAAACCTATTTTAGAATTATTTTTAAAATATTTTCAAGGAAAACCTGTTATTGAAAAAATTATTAGGGTTAGTTCTCCTAAATTAAGAATTTATAGAAAAAGTAATAAATTACCAGAAATTATGTCAGGATTAGGAATATCAATTATTTCTACTTCTAAAGGAATTATCACTGGAAAAAAAGCTTGTAAATTTGGTATTGGTGGAGAAGTTCTTTGTTATGTCACTTAGATTTTTTAGATAGAGGGAAAAAATGTCTCGTATTGTTAAACGTCCAATTATTGTACCTTCAGGTGTTTCAATATTTTTAAATAAAGAATTAATAACTATTAGATTTAAAGATTTAGAGTTATCTCGAAAAATTAATAAAAATGTAAAAATTGTTTTTTCAAAAAATTTTTTATTATTTGATAATAATTCGTCAATGAAACAGGAATGGGCTAATGTAGGTACTACTCGTTCATTAGTTTACTCGATGATAATAGGTATAACAGTTGGTTTTCGAAAAAAATTAAATTTGGTAGGTGTTGGTTATCGAATATCTCTTAAAAAAGAGAATATTTTGATATTATCTTTAGGATATTCACATAATATAGAATATATTATTCCAAACGGAATAATTGTTGAATTGCCATCACCAACAGAAATTATTTTATTTGGAAGGGATAAACAATTAGTAGGACAGGTTGCTGCAAATTTACGTGCTTATAGAATACCTGAAGTATATAAAGGCAAAGGTATTCGTTATGAAAATGAGGCGGTTAAAATAAAAGAGGCTAAAAAGAAATAAAGTGAAAGTTTCCATTTCTTCAAAATCATTTTGTAATAAAAAAAAAATACGTATGAGAAGGGCTAAACGATTTAGGCTAAAAATGAATTCTAATGGAATCATTAGATTAGTTGTTCATCGAACATCTCGTCATATGTATGCTCAAGTTATAGATTCAAATACTTCTAATGTTTTAGTTTCTGCTTCTAGTTTAGAAAAAAAATTTTTTTCTTCTTTAAAATATACTGGAAATAAGGAATCAGCTAATTTATTGGGAAAAATAATTGCTAAAAGGTCTTTGAAAAAGGGAATTAAAAAAATTTCTTTTGATCGTTCTGGTTTTCAATATCATGGTCGAATAAAAGCTGTAGCAGATTCTGCTAGAAAATTCGGTCTTATTTTTTAGGATAAAAAGAATGTTAAATTCAGAAAAATCTATTTTAGGTGAACTAAAAGAAAAACTAATTTCTGTCAATCGAGTTTCTAAAACAGTAAAAGGAGGTAGAATTTTTTCTTTTACTGCTCTTACTGTAGTAGGAAATGGAGAAGGTAGAGTTGGATTTGGTTACGGAAAAGCAAGAGAAGTTCCCTCTGCTATTCAAAAAGCGATGGAAAAAGCCAAGAGAAATATGATAAGAATTTATTTAAAAAATAAAACTTTATATCACTCTGTTAAAGGATATCATACAGGATCAATAATATTTATGAAACCAGCTTATGAAGGTACAGGAATTATTGCAGGAGGAGCAATGAGAGCTGTATTAGAAGTAGCAGGAGTTCATAATGTTCTTGCAAAAACTTATGGTTCTACAAATCCAATAAATGTAGTTAGAGCAACTATAAAAGGTTTAGAAAGTATGAGTTCTCCTGAAATTGTTGCTGCTAAGAGGAATAAATCTGTTAGTGAAATTATAGGGTCTATTTAAATTATATGTCTAAAAAATTAAAAATTACACAAATAAAAAGCTCCATAGGTAGATTACCTAAACATAAATCTACTTTATTAGGATTAGGATTAAAGAGAATTGGTCATACTGTTTATTGTTTTAATACTCCCTCTATTAAAGGGATGATAAAAATGATTAATTATTTAATTAAAGTTAAGGAAGAAGAATAAAATGATGTATTTAAACAGTTTATCTTCTAAATTAAGAAAAAATAAAAAAAAAAAAAGATTGGGTAGAGGAATTGGTTCTGGTTTTGGAAAAACAGCTGGAAGAGGTCATAAAGGTCAAAAATCTAGATCAGGTGGAAATATAAGAAGAGGATTTGAAGGAGGTCAAACACCATTATATCGAAGAATTCCAAAATTTGGATTTATTTCTCGTAAAAAAAAATCATTTGCTGAAGTTTGTTTATCTCAACTGAAAGAAATAACTTGCAAAGAAATAGATTTATTAAAATTAAAGAAGTTAAATATTATTAAGAATCATATTAAACGTGTAAAGATTATTCTTTCTGGAAGGATTAAAAATCCTATAATTTTAAGAAATATTGGTGTAACCAGGGGAGTTAAAAAATTTATTGAGTCTATTGGTGGGAAAATTATTAAAGATACATTGAGTGACAAACAATGAATACATTATGGAAAAAAAAAACTAGTTATATAAATTTTGGTTTAGTAGAATTACAAAAAAGATTTCTATTTTTAATTTTGTCGTTATTTATTTTTAGATTAGGTTCATTTATTCCTATACCAGGTATAAATACAATTGAATTATCTCGTTTAATTTACCATCATCAGGGAACAATTATAGAGATGTTAAATATGTTTTCTGGAGGTGCATTAAGCCGTGCTTCAATTTTTTCTTTGGGAATTATGCCTTATATTTCAGCCTCTATTATAGTTCAATTATTATCTTTAATATATCCTAAATTAAAGGATTTAAAAAAAGAAGGGGATATTGGAAAAAGAAAAATTAACCAATTTATTAGATATACTACTTTAGTATTAGCTGTTTTACAATCTATTGGAATAGTTTCAAGTTTTTCCAGAATATCTAACATTAATAGATTAGTAGTTGTTTCTAGTTCTAGTTTTTATTTTTTTTCTATTTTTAGCTTAGTATCAGGAACGATGTTTTTAATGTGGCTGGGAGAGTTAATAACGCAACGAGGGATTGGAAATGGTGTTTCTATTATTATTTTTTCTGGAATTTTAGTAGGTTTTCCTTCTGCAATAGGAACAACTTTAGAAAAGTTTAGAACAGGCGATTTGAGTTTTTTTTTACTTTTTTGTATTTTATGTTTTGTTTTTTTTATTACTTTTTTAGTAGTTTTTATGGAAAAAAGTCAACGAAGAATATTAGTTCAGTATGCTAGAAGACAACAAGGTAGAAGAATGTATTCTGCTCATACAAGTCATTTACCATTAAAAGTGAATATGTCTGGAGTTATGCCAGCAATTTTTTCATCTAGTATCATGTTATTTCCTGCAACTATAGCTTCTTGGTTTGGGGGAGTTGAAAAATTAAATTGGTTATTTTCTTTTGTTTTTTATATTCATCTTAGCAATTTATGCTATCTACTAATATATGCTTTTACAATTATATTTTTTTGTTTCTTTTACACTGAACTAATGTTTAATTCTAGAGATACAGCAGAAAATTTAAAAAAATCTGGTGCTTTTATACCTGGAATTAGACCTGGCCAACAAACTGAAAAATTTATTAGAAAAATTATTGTTAAATTAACTGTTATTGGTTCTGTTTACATTAGTCTTATTTGTTTAATTCCTGAAATACTTCGTAATTATGTAAATGTTCCATTTAATTTTGGAGGTACATCTTTACTAATAGTTGTAATTGTTATTATAGATTTTATTTCCCAAGTACAAACAATTATGATGTCTAGTCAATACAATTCAGTACTAAAAAAATCAAATTTAAATTTTAAAAATTAATTTAAAAAAAACAAAAATTAATCATAAGAGATATATATGAAAGTAAGAGCTTCGGTAAAAAAAATGTGTCGTAGTTGTAAAGTTGTAAGACGTAGAAATGTTATTAGAATAATTTGCAAAAGTGATTTTAAACATAAACAACGTCAAGGATAATTTTAAAATTGATGTTTTAAAGAATACATTTTACTAAGAAAATAATTTTGTATATTTAAGGAAAACAAATGGCTCGTATTGCAGGAATAAACATTCCAGACAAACATACTGTTGTTGCGTTAACTCATATTTATGGAATTGGGAAATCTCGTTCTAAAAAAATTTGTTTGATGACAGGAATACCTGAAACTAAAAAAATTTCAAAATTAAATGAAAAAGACATTGAACTACTACGGGACAGTGTTTCTAAATTTGTTCTAGAAGGAGATTTAAGAAGGGATGTAACTTTGAGTATAAAAAGATTGATAGATTTAGGATGTTATAGAGGAATTAGGCATAGAAAAAGTTTACCTGTTCGAGGACAAAGAACTAAAACTAATGCAAGAACTCGTAAAGGACCTAGAAAAGCAATAAAAAAATAATTGAGGTATTTTTTAATGAATAAAAAATCATTGGTTCGTTCAAGAAAAAAAACAAAAAAACAAGTTTTAGATGGAATAGCACACATTCATGCTTCTTTCAATAATACTATTGTAAATATAACAGATCGTCAGGGGAATACTTTAGGTTGGGCGACGTCTGGAGGTTCAGGATTTAGAGGTTCTAGAAAATCAACTCCCTTTGCTGCTCAGGTAGCTGCTGAAAAATGTGCTGAAGTAGTAAAAAGTTACGGGGTTAAAAATTTAGAAGTTATGGTAAAAGGACCTGGACCTGGAAGAGAATCAACGATTAGAGCGTTAAATGCAGCTGGTTTTCGTATTACTAATATTACAGATGTTACTCCAATTCCACATAATGGATGTAGAGCTCCAAAAAAACGAAGAGTATAAAATATAATAGATAGATGTTGTTATTAAATAAAGTAGGAAACAAAATTATGGCTAGATATTTAGGTCCTAAATTAAAATTAAGTAGAAGAGAAGGATCAGATTTATTTTTAAAATCTGGTTTTCGATCGATTGAGTCTAAGTGTAACATTGATCATCTTCCAGGACAACATGGGATACGTAAACCTAGATTGTCTGATTATGCAATTCAGTTAAGAGAAAAACAAAAAGTTCGTCGTTTATATGGAATTTTGGAAAGACAATTTAGAAATTATTATAAAAATGCTTTAAGTTCAAAAGGAAATACTGGAGAACGACTATTGCAATTTTTAGAAACTAGATTAGATAATGTTGTGTATAGAATTGGATTTGGTTCTACTCGTTCAGAATCTCGTCAGTTAATTTCTCATAAGTCTATATTGGTGAATAAAAAAGTAGTTAATATACCTTCGTATCAGTTGTCTAAAAATGATTTAGTAGAAATTAATTCAAATTCTAAAGGTCAACTTCGTATAAAAGCAGCTTTAGAATTATCTGAAGGAAGAGAAAAACCTGCATGGTTAGATATAAATGCAAAGAATATGATAGGAAGTCTAATTAGAATTCCTGATCGTTCTGACATTTCTTCAGAAATTAATGAGCATTTAATTATTGAATTTTATTCAAAATAGTATTATTTTTTTGATATTTAGGAGAAGAAATATTCATGAATGTTTCTATTGCAAATGATTTTTTAAAACCAAAATTAGTAGAGATAGAACAACTAGATTTGTGGCATGCTAAGGTTACTTTAGAACCATTAGAAAGAGGTTTTGGACATACTTTAGGAAATGCTTTACGTCGTATTCTTTTATCATCTATGCCGGGTTTTGCTGTTACTGAAGTAGAAATAGAAGGAGTTCTTCATGAATATAGTAATAAAGAAGGAATACGAGAAGACATAATTGAAATATTATTAAATTTAAAAAAATTAGTTGTTCGTTTAGAAGGAAAGGAAGAAACAGTAGTTATAATTGATAAATCAGGAATGGGTGTTGTAAAAGCTTCTGATATAAAACATGATTTTAATGTTTCTATAATTAATCCAGAACACATTATATGTCATTTAACTGATCCGAGTTCTTCTATTAAAATGAGAATAAGAATACAGAGCGGAAGAGGTTATGTACCTGCTATGTCTAGATCAAAAATAGAGGAAAACGGAAAGACAATTGGAAAACTAATGTTAGATGCATGTTTTAGTCCCATAGAAAAAATCTCTTATACAGTTGAATCAGCTAGAGTTGCTCAGCGAACAGATTTAGATAAATTAATTATAGAAATGAGAACTAATGGTTCAATAGAACCTGATGAAGCTATTCGAAGAGCTGCAACGATATTATCGGAACAATTAGTTGCGTTTGTTGACTTAAAAGATCTAGAAGAACCAGTACAAAAAGAAAATAAACCTGAATTTGATCCTATTTTATTACGATTAGTAGATGATTTAGAATTAACTGTTAGATCTGCAAATTGTTTAAAAACAGAATCTATACATTATATAGGAGATTTAGTTCAAAAAACAGAAGTAGAATTATTAAAAACTCCTAATTTAGGAAAAAAATCTTTAACAGAGATAAAAGATGTTTTAGCAGCAAGAAATTTATCATTAGGCACTCGTTTAGAAAATTGGCCTCCTGCACAAATTTTAGAAGAATAATTTTTATTATAATAAAATTTTTAGATATTAACAGAAAAAAGGTATTTTATGCGACATAAAAAGAGTGGACGTCGTTTAAATAGAAATCGCAGTCATTTGAAATCAATGTTTAGAAACATGGTATGTTCTTTATTAATTCATGAAATTATTAAAACTACTTTACTTAAATCGAAAGAATTACGTTCTTGGATAGAGCCTTTAATTACTATTTCTAAAGTTGATACGATACATCATCGTAGGATAGTTTTTTCTAGGATTAGAAATAATGAAATAGTAAATAAGCTGTTTAATGAAATTGGACCAAAATATTTATCTCGTTCAGGAGGATATACTAGAATACTAAAATGTGGTTTTAGATCAGGTGACAGAGCTCCAATGGCATACATAGAGCTAGTAGATCGGAATCGAGTAGTTGTTAAAAAATAATATTTTACTAGGTTTTAGTGGTTTTTTTTTAATAAATAGTTATTTTTTAAATATCGTTCTCTTATTTGATTTCTTTTTGTAACTAATTAATTAAATTTTTAAAAAGTTACAAAAAGAAATGATCAATTTCAAAAATTTTCTTTTTTTTGTATTATATTAATTTTTTTTAAAAAAAATCATTTTAATATTAAACCTAGATAGAATAAATTATTGTTTGAATTAATTAAGTCAGATATAGATATAATCTTTTTTCCAGGTAGTTGTATTTTTTCTATTTTTAGTATATTTTTAGATGTTTGAATTTGTATACCATTTTTTTTTATTGAAATAATTGATCCGATATTCTTATGTTCTTGATTTTGTGTTTTTTTTTCAATTATTACAGAAGTTTGAAAGACTTTAATACGAATTTGATTTATTAAAAAATAACTAGTTGGCCAGGGAATATAAGCTCTTATTTTTCTATTGATTTCTTGAGCTGTAAGTAACCAATTTATTTTCCCATCTATTTTTTTTATTTTTTTGCAATAAGTAGCAAATAAATGATTTTGCTTAGTTAAAACATGTTCTTTTTTTTTTATTTTTTTTAAAGTTGATATTAATAATTTACACCCAATGTTTTCTAGTTTTTTAGTTAAACTTAAAGTAGTTTCATTATTGTTAATTTTTTGTTCTTCTTGACAAAAAATATTTCCTTCATCCATTTTGTCATTTATTGAAATAATGCTAATTCCGGTTTTTTTGTCTCCTGAAATTATTGATTGTTGAATTGGAGAAGCACCTCTCCATCTTGGAAGCAATGATGCATGAACATTAATACCTCCTAAAGGAAAAATTTCAATCATCTTTTTTTTTAAAATTATTCCATAGGAAACTATTATTAGTACATCAGGATTAAAATTTTTTAATATTTTTATGGTTTTTTTTAGTTCTTTTTTTTCAAATTTTTTTGGTTGTAAAATTGGTATAGACATTTTCTTAGCTAAAATTTTTACTGGGGAAGAGTTTTTTTTTTTTTTTCTATTGGATGGTTGATCTGGTTTTGTCAGAACAGCTACAATTTTATATTTTTTTTGTAATAATTTTTTTAAATGTTGTGCAGCAAATTCAGGTGTCCCTGCAAAGATTATGTTCATTTTATTTTTTGTTTTTGTGCGTTAGTTTATTTATTTTTAATATTTTTTTTTTTATTCTTTCTTTTTTAAAATTTGATAAATAGTCTATAAATAGTTTTCCGTTTAAATGATCGATTTCATGTTGTATACATATAGATAACAGTGATTTAGCAGAAATTTCTATTTTTTTTCCTAAAATATTTAATGCTTCTATTTTGATAAAGTTATTCCTTTTTATTTTGGCTCGTTGGTTAGGAATAGATAAACATCCTTCTTCTAGATAAGAAGATTCTAATGATCGATCTATTATTTTTGGGTTTATCAACACTATTTCTTTCTTTTTTTTTAAATTTATTGTTATAATTTCAAGATTTATACCTACTTGTGGAGCTGCAAGACCAATTCCTTCGTGAAAATACATAGTTTCAAACATATCTGAAATTAATTTTTTGATTTCTTGATCTATTTTTTTTACAGGTTTGGAAAGAGTTCTAAGACGATTATCTGGATAATATATTAAATTCAAAATAGACATAATTTTATTTGAAAGATATTTTTAAATATATTTAAAATATTAATAATTTATTATAAACATTTTTAATATAATTAACAAAGAACTGTTTGAATTTTCCTATTAATTAAAATTTTTTTAATTTTTAAACTACTTTTAGTAAATGCTTTTTGTTCAATATGTTTTTATTATTAGGATTATTTTT
This sequence comes from Buchnera aphidicola (Tetraneura sorini), assembly GCA_049942775.1. Taxonomy (GTDB): domain Bacteria; phylum Pseudomonadota; class Gammaproteobacteria; order Enterobacterales; family Enterobacteriaceae; genus Buchnera_D; species Buchnera_D aphidicola_E. The sequence goes on along the minus strand of CP188087.1, from coordinate 452,133 downwards.
GATTTAAAAAAATTTTTTTTTGTACTAAATTTATTAATGATAAATTAAATCTATGAATTAAATTTAAAATGAAATCTGAATATTTAAAAATAATATTATTACTGGGTTAGCAATTGAGGTTGATTTTAACTAGTGAAAGAAAAATCCAACGTATTTAAATATTTTTCATTGATTTCTTGTATTGAAAAATTATTTGAAAAAGAAGTCATTACATATCCTACAGAATCTGTTTTTGCTCTTGGTTGTGATCCCAATAGTTATTTCTCTGTTTTAAAATTATTAAAAATAAAAAAAAGAACTTCAAATAAAGGTTTTGTTTTAGTCGCTTCTACATATAATCAAATTGAACCATATATTTTAGAAAAAGAAATATGTTATAAAAAAAAAAAAACATTATTTTTTCATTGGCCTGGAAATACAACGTTTTTATTTCCAGCCAGATCAAACGTACCTAAATGGATAACTGGAGGTTCTTCTTTTATTGCATTTAGAATTAGCAATCATTATTTAGTTCAAAGATTATGTAATGGTTTTGGAAGACCAATTATTTCTACTAGTGCTAATATTTCTAATTCTTCACCTTGTAGAAATAAATCAGAGTTGTATAACCAATTTGGTTCTAAAATAATTTTTTTAGATGGGAAATTAGGTTCATATAGTCGACCGTCTAAAATTTTAAATATTATTACTGGAGAAATAATTAGAGATGGATAACAATATTGTTGATTTTGCAGTTTTTGGAAATCCTATATCTCATTCTAAATCACCAATTATTCACGATATTTTTTCTAAAAATTATAATATTAATAAAAATTATATTTCGTTCTTAGTTTGTGAAAAAAATTTTTTTTCTATTTTAGATTCTTTTTTTGAAAATTTTGGAAAAGGAGCTAATGTTACTGCTCCATTTAAAGAACATGCATTTATTTATTCAGACTTTGTTACTAGAAATGCTAAAATATCTGGTTCAGTAAATACTTTTAAAAAATTAAAAAACGGGAAAATTTTAGGAGATAATACTGATGGAATAGGATTGTTGTATGATTTAAAACGAATTAAATTTCTAAAAAAAAAAAGCAACATTTTATTGTTAGGTGCTGGTGGGGTTGTGAGAGGAATATTAGAACCTTTATTATCTTTAGGAAATTCTATTTATATTTTAAATAGAACTAAAAAAAAAGCAGAAAAGTTGAAAATTCAATTTTCAAAATATGGTTTAATTGAAATATTAAATAGAAAAAACAAAAAAAATATTATTTTTGATTTAGTAATTAATGCTACTCCTTTAGGAAGCATAAAAGATTTTTCGATTTTGTTGAATGATTTAATTCATCAAAATATTAATTGTTATGACATTTGTTATCAATTAGAAAGGTTGACTCCATTTTTATTTTTTTGTAAAAAAAGATTTGTAAATAATTGTTATGATGGAATTGGAATGTTAGTAGCTCAAGCAGCCTATTCATTTTTTTTATGGCATGGTATTTTACCTGAAATAGATTCAGTTATATCAACTTTAAAAAAAGAATATAAAAAAAATATATAACATTAGGTATTTGTTAATTTAAAAAAAATGCTTGACTCTTTAATTTCGTTCTGTAAAATGAAACTAAAATTTGTTTTGAACATAGTCCCCTTCGTCTAGTGGTTAGGACATCGCCCTTTCACGGCGGCAACAGGGGTTCAAATCCCCTAGGGGACAAAATTATATAATTTAGTTTTTTTAACTATAAATATATATACTATTTATTTTTTTTGTGTTATGATGTTTCTTTAAAGTTTTTATTTTTTTGAATTTTAGACAGCTCTTTAAAAATTTGGTAACAAGATATTTTAATTTTTCTTTATTAAAATATATTTGTATAGACATCTGTGGGTTGCAAAGTTAAGCAATTAAGCGTATATGGTGGATGCCTTGGCAGTCAGAGGCGAAGAAGGACGTGCTAATCTGCGAAAATCGTCGGTAAGCTGATATGAAGCGTTATTTATCCGGTGGTGTCCGAATGGGGAAACCCGATACCGTTAAAAGTGGTATCATTACTATACTGAATACATAGGTTAGTAAAGCTAACCAGGGGAACTGAAACATCTAAGTACCCTGAGGAAAAGAAATCAATTGAGATTCCCTTAGTAGTGGCGAGCGAAAGGGGAAAAGCCTAGAATTCGAATCAATTTAAATTTTAGTAGAAAAATTTGGAAAAATTTACGAAACAAGGTGATAGTCCTGTATACGAAAAAATTTAATTTGTTAAATTCAAAAAGTAGGGCGGGACACGAGAAATCTTGTCTGAAGATGGGGGGACCATCCTCCAAGGCTAAATACTACTGACTGACCGATAGTGAACTAGTACCGTGAGGGAAAGGCGAAAAGAACCCCGGTTAGGGGAGTGAAATAGATCCTGAAACCGTATACGTACAAGCAGTAGGAGCTTTTTGTATTTTTTTTTAATAAAAAAAGTGACTGCGTACCTTTTGTATAATGGGTCAGCGACTTGTATTCTGTAGCAAGGTTAACCATTAAAAAGGGGAGCCGAAGGGAAACCGAGTCTGAAAAGGGCGAATTTTTTAGTTTCAGGATACAGACCCGAAACCCGGTGATCTATCCATGGGCAGGTTGAAGGTTGGGTAAAACTAACTGGAGGACCGAACCGACTGATGTTGAAAAATCAGCGGATGACCTGTGGATAGGGGTGAAAGGCCAATCAAACCGGGAGATAGCTGGTTCTCCCCGAAAGCTATTTAGGTAGCGCCTCGTGAAATTCATGTTCAGGGGTAGAGCACTGTTTCGGTTAGGGGTCCATACCGGTCTACCAACCCGATGCAAACTCCGAATACTGAACAATGTTATCACGGGAGACACACAGCGGGTGCTAACGTTCGTTGTGGAGAGGGAAACAACCCAGACCGCCAGCTAAGGTCCCAAAGTTATAATTAAGTGGGAAACGAGGTGGGAGGGCATAAACAGCCAGGATGTTGGCTTAGAAGCAGCCATCATTTAAAGAAAGCGTAATAGCTCACTGGTCGAGTTCTCCTGCGCGGAAGATGTAACGGGGCTAAAATTATACACCGAAGCTGCGGCAATTTTTATAATTAATATTTAAAAAATTGGGTAGGGGAGCGTTCTGTAAGCCGAAGAAGATAAATTGAAAAATTTATTGGAGGTATCAGAAGTGCGAATGCTGACATGAGTAACGATAAAGCAGGTGAAAAACCTGCTCGCCGAAAAACTAAGGTTTCCTGTCCAACGTTAATCGGGGCAGGGTTAGCCGACCCCTAAGGCGAGGTCGAAAGGCGTAGTCGATGGATAACAGGTTAATATTCCTGTGCTTGATATTGCTGCGAAGGGAGGACGGAGAAGGTTAGGTTATCCAGGTGTTGGATTACCTGGTTTAAGTGTGTAGGTATAATGGTTAGGAAAATCCGATCATTTTTAATCTGAGGCATGATGACTAGTCATTCATTTGATGAAGTAACTGATACCACGCTTCCAAGAAAAGTCTCTAAGCATCAGGTAATATCAAATCGTACCATAAACCGACTCAGGTGGTTAGGTAGAGAATACTAAGGCGCTTAAGAGAACTCGGGTGAAGGAACTAGGCAAAATAGTGCCGTAACTTCGGGAGAAGGCACGCTAGAATGTAGGTAAATTGAATTTACTTCAAAGAGCTGAATCTAGTCGAAGATACCAGCTGGCTGCAACTGTTTATTAAAAACACAGCACTGTGCAAACATGAAAGTGGAAGTATACGGTGTGACGCCTGCCCGGTGCCGGAAGGTTAATCGAAGAAGTAAAAATAAATTTTTTTCTACTTTTTAAGTAGTTATTTTTTATTTGAAGCTTTGGAATGAAGCCCCGGTAAACGGCGGCCGTAACTATAACGGTCCTAAGGTAGCGAAATTCCTTGTCGGGTAAGTTCCGACCTGCACGAATGGCGTAATGATGGCCAGGCTGTCTCCACCCGAGACTTAGTGAAATTGAATTTGCTGTGAAGATGCAGTATACCCGCGGCAAGACGGAAAGACCCCGTGAACCTTTACTATAGCTTGACATTGAATTTTGAATTCTTAATGTGTAGGATAGGTGGGAGACTGAGATTTTATAGCGCAAGCTTTAAAGGAGTCGTCCTTGAAATACCACCCTTTATAATTTAAAGTTCTAACCTAATTCCGTTATCCGGAATAGAGACATTGTCTGGTGGGTAGTTTGACTGGGGCGGTCTCCTCCCAAAGAGTAACGGAGGAGTACAAAGATTGGCTAATTACGGTCGGAAATCGTAAGGTTAGTATAAAGGCAAAAGCCAGTTTAACTGTGAGCGTGATAACGCGAACAGATGCGAAAGCAGGTCTTAGTGATCCGGTGGTTCTGTATGGAATGGCCATCGCTCAACAAATAAAAGGTACTCCGGGGATAACAGGCTGATACCGCCCAAGAGTTCATATCGACGGCGGTGTTTGGCACCTCGATGTCGGCTCATCACATCCTGGGGCTGAAGCAGGTCCCAAGGGTATGGCTGTTCGCCATTTAAAGTGGTACGCGAGCTGGGTTTAGAACGTCGTGAGACAGTTCGGTCCCTATCTGCCGTGGGCGTAGGAAGATTGAGGAGATCTGCTTCTAGTACGAGAGGACCGAAGTGGACGCATCTCTGGTGTTCGGGTTGTCATGCCAATGGCATTGCCCGGTAGCTATATGCGGAAAAGATAAGTGCTGAAAGCATCTAAACACGAAACTTACTCCAAGATTAGTCTTCCCTGAAGATAAAAAAATTCTATTTTTTTGTTTTCTGAAGGGTTGTTGTAGACTACGACGTTGATAGGCTGGGTGTGTAAGCGCAGCGATGTGTTCAGCTTACCAGTACTAATTACCCAATAGGCTTAACTTTGCAACACCAGAGATGTCTAAAAAAATATATTTTTTAAAAAATCTTGTTGACCAAAAATAATAAAAGATATATAATTAATTCTTGCCTGGTAAGAATAGTAATTTGGTACCACCTGAATCCATATCGAACTCAGAAGTGAAACATTTTAACGCCGATGGTAGTGCAGGGTTTCCCTGTGTGAGAGTAGGAAATTGCCAGGCTAAAAAACTTTCCTATATAAAAATCCATTCTTTTAATATTTCAAAGAAAAATCATCTTTTTATAAAAAAAAATAATCTTTTATTTAAAATATGCACTTTTCTAAATAATAAAAAATAATAAATTAAATTTATTTTTTAAAATTAAATATTTTTAAATAATTGTTTTAATATAAAAAATATGATAGTTTTAAAAATATTTCTATTTTTTAAAAATTAATTGTTTAACAAAAAATTAATAATTTATTTATTATTATTTATATTTAATTTTTTTATAGTTTTTTGTTATATTTTATTCTCCATGTAAAGGTAAGATAGATGTCTAAGATAAGAGGCAATGTTAAGTGGTTTAACGAATCTAAAGGTTTTGGATTCATTACTCCAGAAGATGGAAGCAAAGATGTTTTTGTTCATTTTTCAGCTATTCAAAGCAATGGATTTAAAACGTTAACGGAAGGACAAAGTGTTGAATTTGAAATTACAGAAGGTGCTAAAGGTCCATCAGCTGCTAATGTTATTAGTTTATAATTTTTGATGTTTGGATATAACTAATAAAAAAGCAAATTTTTTATTAATTATACCAGCAATTTTAGATCAAAGAAATACTATTTTTGCTGGTATATATTGTTTGTTTATTTTTGTTTTTTTATAAATATTTTAAAATATCTAAAAAAAATATTGTTAGAATACCATTCTAACCATACTAATTTTGCTAATTTCATTATATAGTTTTTCTATTTGTGAAAAATTTTTAGCACAAATAGTAATTGAAATAGACAAATAGTTTCCTTTGTTACTAGATCTGATTTGTGGAATATAATCACCAGGAATACATAATTGTATTACTTTAATTATTTGATCTACTAATTCAGGTCTAGATAAACCAATAATTTTATATGTAAAAAAACAAGGAAATTTTAGCATTTCTTGCAAATTTTTTTTCATTTATACCTTCTTAATTGTTAGAAATATTTTTTAAATAAAAATAATAAATTAAGATTTTTTTAAATTTTAATGATATTTAAAATATTAAAACAACAAAACATAAAAAATATTTTTTTTATTTTAACAGATATTAATAAATATTGTTATAGTCAAATTGTTCATCAATAACAATGTTTTTTATGGAAAATTTATGTTAAAAATTTTTAATACATTAACTCGTAAAAAAGACATTTTCAAATCAATTAAGAAAAATAAAGTAGGAATATATGTTTGTGGAGTTACAGTATACGATTTATGTCATTTAGGACACGCTAGAACTTTTTTAGTTTTTGATATGATAATTAGGTATTTTAAATATTTTAATTATGAAGTAAATTATGTCAGAAACATTACAGATATTGATGATAAAATAATTCTTAAATCTATTCAAAAAAAAGAAAATTTTATTGATTTTTCTAATAGAATGATATTAGAAATGAATAAAGATTTATCAATGATAAATCTTGTAAAACCAAATTTTGAACCAAAAGTTTCAAATTGTATTAATAATATTATTAAAATGATTTCTAAATTAATTAGAAAAAGATATGCGTATGTTGGAAAAAGCGGAGATGTTTTTTTCTCAGTTAAAAAGTATATAAATTATGGTAAAATTTCTAATCAAACAATACAAAACTTAAAGGAAAAAAATTCACTTTATAGTGATTTATCAGTAAAAAATAATTTTGAAGATTTTGTTTTATGGAAATTGTTAAAAGAAAAAAATGAACCTTATTGGTTTTCTCCATGGGGAAAAGGAAGACCTGGTTGGCACATTGAGTGCTCTGCTATTACTGAAAAATATTTGGGTTGTAAGTTTGACATACATGGTGGAGGAGTAGATTTATTGTTTCCTCATCATGAAAATGAAGTGGCTCAAAACAGTTGTTACAATAAGGATTTTTTTATAAGTTATTGGATTCATTCAGGATTATTGATTATAAATAATTCTAAAATGTCTAAATCATTAAAAAATTCTTTATTTTTAAAAAATATATTAAAAAAATTTGATGGTGATGTAATTAGATTTTTTTTTCTTTCTACCCATTATAGAAGTCCTTTAGAATATTTTGAAGAAAAAATAAAAAAATCAAAAGAATCTTTTAAAAAGATTCGGAACGCTGTTCTTTTTTTTAATTCTAGTTTTTTAAATTCTAATGATGATTTTTGTAGTATTTCAATTGAAGAAGAAAAACATTTTCATAATGCTATGGAAAATGATTTTAACACTCCTAAAGCATTATCTGTTTTGTTTAGTATAGTAAAAAAAATTAATATATTTAAAAAGAATAAAGACATAAAAAATTTTTTTTTATATTCTTTCAAATTAAAGGAATTAAGTAAAATTTTAGGATTTTTTACAAAAAAAAGCATGTCTTTATATGAAAAAGAAATAAATAAAAAAAAACTGAAAGAAAATAAAAAAATAAAAGATGTTAACTTGTTGATTAAATTAAGAAATAAAGCTAGGAAAAATAAAAATTGGGATTTAGCCGATCTTTTAAAAAAAAAATTATTAAAATTTGGATTAGTAATAGAAGATAAATCTTATAAAGATCTAAAATAAAAATATTTATCTTAATTAATTGTTATTAATTTCTATTAAATTCAAAATTTTTGTATGCATTAATAGTGTTTTTCAACAAAGTTGCTACTGTCATTGGTCCTACTCCTCCAGGAACTGGAGTAATAAAAGATGCTTTTTTTGAAACAGAGTCAAAATTTACATCTCCTTTTATTTCTCCTTTTTGATTTCTATTTATACCTACGTCTATAATAATAGAACCATTTTTAATCAAATTTCCATTCAAAAAATTTTCTTTACCTACACTTACAACAATTAAATCAGCGTTTTTTGTATAAAATTTTAAATTTTTTGTAAATTTATGTACTACTGTAGTAGTACATCCTGCTAGTAATAACTCCATACTCATTGGTCTTCCAACAATATTAGAAGCTCCGATGACTACAGAATTTAATCCGTATGTATGTATTTTATATTTTTTTAATAAAGTGATAATTCCGTATGGTGTACAAGATCTCATAGTAGGATTTCTTTGGCATAACATTCCTATGTTATAAGGATGTAAACCATCTACATCTTTTTTTGGATTAATTTTTTTTATTATATTGATTGGATTAATAAATTTTTTTGGAAGAGGTAGTTGTACTAAGATTCCATCTATTTTATTATCATGGTTTAATCTTTCAATAATTGATATTACTTTTTTTTCATCTATTTTTTCACTTAAATAAATAACTTTTGAAAACATTCCAACTTTCTTACATGCTAATTGTTTTTTTTTTATATAAATTTTAGAAGAATAATTGTTTCCAATAATAATAATTGCTAATCCAGGAATTCTTTTTTTATTTTTTATTATGTTTTCTTTAATATAGTTTTTTATATTTATAAATATCTTTTCTGCTATTAATTTTCCTTGAATAATTTTACAATTCATATTTGTTCCTTTTCTTGATAAGTAGTTAGTTTTATTTTTTTTTATTTTTTTATTTTTTACGAAAAAATTAAAATAATAATCTAAATTATTTATTGTTGTATTTAGCAAAGTATAATATAATCTTTTCTTATTACTAATTAAATACAAAAATTAGCGTTCTTAGCTCAGTGGATAGAGCAACGGCCTTCTAAGCCGTAGGTCATAGGTTCGAATCCTATAGAACGCAAATAAAAAAAATTTTATATTTAAACAAAGTTTTATTTTTTTGTAATAAGAAGAATTTTTTTTAATATTTTTTGTACTTTTGAAATAGAAATACTAGTATTAATTCTAAAATATTTAATATTTTTTTTTTGGTTTTCTTTAACATAAAACTCAATTAGTTCTTTTGAAAATTTTTTATATTCTTTTATTCTTTTTTTTATTGATACTAAATTATCGTCATTTCTTTCAATTAGTTTTTCTCCAGTTATATCATCTATTCCTTCTTCAATAGGAGGTTTAAAAATAGAATGATAAATTCTTCCAGATTGGATATGTATTTTCCTTCCTAAAATTCTTTGAACTATTAAATTAGTAGGTATAAAAAATTCAATTACATAATCTATTTTTATTTTTTCTTGTTTTATAAAATATGCTTGTTTTATTGTTCTAGGAAAACCATCTAATAAAAATCCTTTTTTGCAATCTTTTTGGTATATTCTTTTTTTTATTAAGTCCAAAATTATTTTATCGTCAACTAATTTTCCAGAATTTATGGTTAATTCAATTTTTTTTTTAATTTCTTTATTTTTTATAGCATTATTTGATCTTAATAAATCTCCTAAGGTAATTTTTGGTATTTTAAGTTTTTTTTTTATAAAATTAGCTTGAGTTCCTTTTCCAGTACCTGGAGCACCCATAAGTATAATATTCATTTTTTTATTGTTCTTATTTTTTAGTATTTTTTGGCATATATTTTATATATACGTTATAAAGATATTTAAAAAAATATCTTTATAACTATTTGTTAAATTTATTTTTCAGAATTTTTAGTTTGTTAAATATAAATTGTTCATCAATTTAATAAAATTATTTGGATTTTCTAAATTACCACGTTCTGCTAAAAGTGCTTGTTCTAATAATAGTTCAACCCAGTTTTTAAATAATTTATCGTCTTTTATAGATTTGATTTTTTTTATTAATTTATGGTTTGGATTTATTTCTAATATGTATTTAATTGGATTTACGTTTTGTCCAGCTGCTAAAAATAATTTTTGCATTTGTGTAGACATTTCATTCGATTCGGTTAAAACAATAGATGGAGTTTCAGTTAATCTATAAGTTAAACGAACGTCTTTCACTTTTGTACCTAATATTTCTTTTATTTTTTTTATAAATTTTAAAGAGTCATTATCATTAATGTTAATGTTATCTTTTTTGTTTTCTTCTGTTAATTTGTTTATAGATGAGTCACTTATACTGACTGATTGAAATTTTTTACCTTGAAATTCAGTTAAATAATTCATCATCCATTCATCTATTCGGTCAGTTAAAATTAAAACATCGATTCCTTTTTTTTTAAATAATTCTAAATGAGGATTATCATATGCAGAATCATAGCTATCGGCTGTAATATAAAATATTTTTTCTTGTTGTTCAATCATATTATTTAAATAGTTTTGTAGAGAAATTTTTTTATTGTTATTTTTAGTTGAAATAGATGAAAATTTTAATAAATTTGAAATAATTTCTTTATTTTCTGTGTCTTCTGCAGGACCTTCTTTAAAGACTGATCCAAATTCATTCCAAAATGTTATGTATTTTTCCGGATTTGTTTTTTCTAAATTTTGTAAATTTTTTAAAATCTTTTTTGTTATTGATTTTTTTAATATTTTAATAATTTTGTTTTCTTGTAAAATTTCTCTTGAAACATTTAAAGGCAAATCGTTTGTATCTATTATTCCTTTTACAAATCTTAAATAATTTGGTAAAAATTGTTTTATTTCTTCCATTATAAAAATTTTTTTTACATATAGTTTTAATCCACTTTTATTTTCTTTGTTCCAAATATCCCAAGGAGCTTTGGATGGTATGTACAAAAGATTGATGTATTCTAATTTTCCTTCTACACGATTATGAATCCATGATATTGGTTCATGAATATCATTTGTTATTTCTTTATAAAAGTTTTTGTAATCTTCATCGGAAATTTCTGATTTTTTTAGTGTCCATAAAGATGTAGCAGTATTGATTTTTTTCCAAGAGTAAATTTTGTTTTTCTTGTCATATTTTTGTATTTCTATAGGTATAGAAATGTGATCTGTATATTTATTAATTATATTTTTTATTTTTTGACTTTCTAAAAAACTAGTTTCATTTTCTTTTAAATATAAAGTAACAGAAGTTCCACGATTTTTTTTTATACAATCGTTTACAGTAAATTCTCCTTTTCCTTCTGATTCCCAAATTACTCCATTTTTAGTAGAAATATTAGCTTTTCTAGTTCTAATTATTACTTTTTTGGAAACTATAAAAGATGAATAAAATCCAACACCAAATTTTCCAATCAATTGATTATTTTCTTTTTCAGCAATTTTATTTATTGATTTTAAAAAATTTTTAGTTCCTGATTTTGCTATAGTTCCTAAATTTTCAATAACTTCTTGTTTTGTCATTCCAATTCCATTATCAGAAATAGTTATTGATTTGTTAGTTTTAGAAACAGTTATTTGAATTTTGGTTTTTGAGTCATTTTCATATAATTTTGAATTAGAAATAGATAAAAAATGTAATTTTTCTATAGCATCTGCAGCGTTAGAAATTAATTCTCTAAAAAAAATTTCTTTATTAGAATATAAAGAATTAATCATTAAATTTAATAGTTGTTTTGATTCTGATTGAAATTTGTAATTTTCTTTTTTATTTATCATATATTTTCCATAGTTTTTATTTTTTTAAATTATTTAAAAACTTTTATTAAACTTTTATTATGTATAAAGTTTTTTAAATAGTTTTGTTTTTAATTTTTATAATAATGGGAAATTTAATCCATTAGAAAATGTTGTTTCTGTAGAAATTGAATCCATTTTTCTCTTTTTTTCTTCAGTTATCCTTCTTATAGCATCATTGAAAGCTGCAGTCGTTAGATCTTCTAGCATTTCTTTTTCATCAACAGATAGTAAACTAGAATCTATTTCTACTGTCTTGCAATTGTATGATCCATTTATAGTAATTTTTACTAATCCTGCTCCTGATTCTCCAGTAACTTCTATTTTTTCTATTTCTTTTTTAGTTATTTCTATTTTTTTTTGTATTTCCTGTGCTTGTTTCATAAAATTACCCAATCCCTTTTTAGTAAACATTTTCTCTCCAGTTATATAGATGTATTATAATTTTTATAATAAAATTCTATTTATTGTAAGTTAAATATTGTTGTTTTCTAATTTAAGAAATTTTAAAAATTTTTTTTATCATTTTTATGTTTAAATCGTTTTTTGGTATATTTTTATTTGTTTTTTTAAAGTTCACTTCTTTACTTTTTAAGTTTTTTATTTTTAAAAAACATTGTTTTTTTATTTTTAATATTCTTTTATTGGAAAAAAAATTTATTTTTTCTTTTTTTTTTAGACTTTTTTTTTTTTTTGACAACAATTTTATAATTTTTATAAAAATTTCTGTAGTATTTTTTTTTTCATTTTTTATTGTCTTATATTTTTTTAAAATTAGCATAATATTATGCTCAGTAAAGTCATTTCAACACTAGTTTTTTTTGTAGGAGCTAGTTTTATATCTTTTTTTCCTATTGTTATTTTATTATATAAAGTTTGTATTTTAATTGGAGATGTTGTGTTCGAAATTTTTATTAGTGTTTTTTTTTGTTCTGCTGTAAATTCTTGATCTTTCCAAATTAAAGGATAAGATTGTGACATAAAAATATAATGTAAAATTTTAAGTAGACTTGTTAAAATTTGTTCCCATTCAATTCCAAATTCACTTATTTCATTAATAATTTTTGTCAATGATATTGCATTATTTTTTAATAAACAAATTATTATTTTTATTGAATAATCTTCATCTAATGTTCCTAACATATTATTTACAACAGTATTAGAAATGTTTCTGTTTCCTATAGAAATAGCGTTTTCAACATAACATAAAGCATCTCTAAGACTACCTTCTGAAAATTTAGAGATGTTCCTAATTGCTTTTTCTTCAAAAGAAATTTTTTCTATTTTTAAAATATCAATAATTTTTTTATAAATTTTTATTTCATTGATTGGTCTTAAATTAAAGATTAAACATCTTGATAAAACAGTTTTAGGTATTTTTTCAAGATTAGTAGTTGCTAAAATAAATTTAGTATATTTAGGAGGTTCTTCAAGATATTTTAGTAAAGCATTAAAGCTATGTTTAGACAACATGTGAACTTCGTCTATTAAATATATTTTAAATCGACCTTTTATTGGAGGATATTGAATATATTTTAGTAGTTCTTTTATATCTTCTACCTTAGTATGAGAAGCACCATCTATTTCAATTAAATCTAAAAATTTTCCTTTTGATATGTCTTGACAATTTTTACATTTTTCACATGGATTATTTGTTATTTTTTTTTCACAATTTAAATTTTTAACTAATATTCTAGCTATACTAGTTTTACCTATTCCTCGATTGCCAAAAAACAGCCATGCATGATGAATTTTTCTCATAGATAAACTATTACTAATTGCTAATACTATTTGTTCTTGTCCGATTATTTCTTTTAAATTTTTCGGTCTCCATTTTCTATACATTGCTTGATAATTCATATTTTATTTGTTTTAAATTTAATATTAAATTAATATTTAATATGCTAACATAAACTTAAACAATATAAAAAAAATTAAGAATTAACATTCTTAAAAAGTTGTAAATGATTTGTAACAAATTAAAAAATATGATATTATTTTTTCATAAATAGATTATGAGGTTATAGTTTATTTAATTTTTTTGTTTTCTGTTAGTTTTAAACTGTAATGTTAGTTTAAAAAAACTGGTCAGGTTCGAAAGAAAGCATCCAATTTAAATGATTACATGTACTGGAAATACTAGCAGAAAACAACATAAAAAAGATTTTCTTTACATCATTTTCAGTTGAGTCTTATGCATTTCCCAATATTTTCCCTTTTTTATCATTAAGCTCTTATGGTCTCCTGATTCAACAATTTCCCCATTGTCTAAAACAAATATATTATCTGCTTGAATTATTGTTGATAATCTATGCGCAATTACTAGCAAAGTAGTTTTTTTTTTTATTAAATGTAATACTTTTTGAACAAATTGTTCTGTTTCTGAATCGATATTTGCTGTTGCTTCGTCTAAAATTAGAATTTTTGGATTAGTTATTAATATTCTAGCAATAGATAACAACTGCTTTTGTCCTACAGAAAGATTGTTGCCTTGTTCTCTTAACATTGAATAAATTCCGTTTTTCATGGATTTTATTAAAGTTAATAATTGAACTTTTTTCAAAATTTTTAAAACTTTTTCTTCTTTGATTTTTCTACCTAAAGTTATGTTTGAAAATACAGTATCAGCTAAAATAATTGGATCTTGTTGTACTACACTAATCCCATTTCTTAAAACGTTATGACTAAGTTTTTCTATTCTTCTATCATCTAAATATATTTCTCCATTTTCAATAGGATATTGTCCCATAAGAAGATTAGCTAAACTACTTTTTCCACTACCTGTTTGCCCTACAAAAGCTATAAAACTTTTTTCTGGAATAAATATATTAATGTTTTTTAAAACTTTTATAGAATTGTTTTTATATCTAAAATTTAAATTTCTAATTTCAATTTTTCCATTTTTTAAAGGTTTTTTATCGTTTCCATAATGTTGTCTAGGTGAATCTATTAGTTCAAAAATTCTTTCTCCTGCTACTATAGATTGCTGTAATATTGATTGTTGTGTTGTAATAGCAATTAATGGTTCGTTCAATCTTCCTAAATAATTAATAAAAGCATATAGAACGCCTACTTTAAAAAATCCTATTGGAAAATAACTAAATAATATCATTAAGACAGATAGCATGATTGCTGAAAATAAACTTATTAATGGTCTTAATAAAAATCCATCTAATTGTAATGTTTTCATTCTCATAAAATAATGTTTTTGACATGTTTTTTGTATTATTTTTTTAAACCGCTTTTGTTGAGAAAATTGTTGAATAATTTCCATTCCATTAATAATTTCATTAAATTTATTATTTATATTAGCTAAATAAGACCTTATCTTTCTTATCATAGGAATACTGTAATATTGATATGTAAACATTATTATTACTATGAATGGAAAAATAGAAATTGATACTAATGCCATATGCCATTCTAAAGTAAACATTGCTAATAATATTACTATAATTAATGAACTACTACGAAAAATAGTAACAATAACAGTATCATACAGTTCTCTTATTACTTCAGTATCGTTTGTTACTTTAGAAATTATTTGTCCAATAGGTTCTGTGTCAAATGTTGTAATAGGTTGTTGTAATGCAGCTTCAATAACGTCAGATCTTATTTTTTGTATAATTTTTATTGCTATTTGACTAAATAATATTGTTTGAAAGTAATTTAAAATAGCAGCAACAGTTTGTAGTATAACGAATGTTATTATTATAAATGACACTAGTTTTGTGTTAAAATAATGTTCTTCTATTATATTATGAATATAATAGCTAATTAATATTGGACCTAATACTTCAGAAATTGAAGATCCTAATAAAAGTAAAAAAGCTGAGTATAATGATTTTTTCCATGGAATACCATATCTTAATAACCTTTTTAATATTGGCCAAAATTTTATTAAATTAGCCATTTTTTAGAAAATCCTCTTTAGTTTTTATTTGAGTATTTTTTATATGTTTATCTTGACAATGATATGTTTGATAGTACCAATCTTTTTTCTGTTTCATTAAATCATTGTGAGTTCCTTGTTGAGAAATAGTATTGTTATTAATTACAATTATGGTATCCATCTGTGACAATACAGATAATTGATGAGATACCACAATAATTGTATGTCCATGATTTTTTAAAGATTTTAAGCTATTTAAGATTTTTTTTTCAGTAAACGTATCAACTGCTGATAAAGCATCGTCTAAAATTAAAAATTCAGATTTTAACAATAATGCTCTGGCAATTGCAATTCTTTGTTTTTGGCCTCCTGACAGCATTACTCCTCTTTCTCCTATCGGAGTATTATATTTTTTTGGAAACTTCATTATATCTTCATGTATATGAGCTAGTTTTGCAACTTTTTTTATCTCTTCAAAAGAAGATTTAGGATGTCCAAAAGCAATATTATTAGCTATGGTATCTGAAAACAAAAAAGTAGTTTGATTAACCACAGATATTTTATTTCTCCACTGTTTTAAATTTAATTTTTCTAAAGGATAATTATGATAACGGATTTCTCCCTGAGAAATATAAAAATTTTTTTGTATTAATCGGATAATAGTACTTTTACCAGAACCAGTTGGACCACAAATACCAATTTTTTGTTTAGGAAGTATTGAAAAAAAAACATTTTTTAAAAAATATTTTTTATTATTGAAATAATCGAATTTTTTTATTTTTATTTCTAATATTCCGCAGGAAAGAGGAACATTTATTTTTCCGCTTTTTATAGGAACTTTGTTTTTTAAAATAGATTGAATTCGATCCCATGCAGCGCTTCCTCTTTCAACTATATTAAACATCCAGGCCAATGCCAACATTGGCCAAATCATTACTCCTAAATACATAATAAAACTAGTTAATTGACCTAAACTAATTTTTTCATTCCAAACTAACCATCCTCCAAAAGTAATAGCTAATAAATTAGATAAAGAAATTGCTAAATGTATAGTTGGATCAAATTTTGCGTCTATTTTTGCAACAAGCATATTTTTTATTCCAGCATCTTTAGTTATTTCATAGAATTTTTTATATTGTCGTTTTTCTAAACCAAATGTTCGAATCATTCTAATGCTAGTTAAACTTTCCTGCGTTTGATCATTTAAGTTAGAAAAAGCAGCTTGCGCTTGTCTAAAATGTTGATGCAGTTCTTTTCCATAAGTTTTTATTAAAAATGCCATTATAGGCATTGGTATTAATGAAATAACAGTCAATTTCCAACTAATTTGGCTTGTCATAACTATTAATACAGAACAACCCATTACTAAAGAATCTACTAATGTTAAAACTCCTTCCCCTGCTGCAAATACGACTCTATCAACGTCATTAATAGCTCTTGACATCAAATCTCCAGTTCTGTTTTGTAGATAAAAAATAGGAGATTGTTTACTAAGATAAGAATAAAATTTTACTCTTAATTCTACAGCTAGTTGATAAGAAGCTCCAAATAATAAAATTCTCCATATATATCTCAAAATATATACAGTTATAGCAGTAACTATCATAATGGCTATTAATAAAAAAACATTTTTTTCATTTGTTTTTTTTTGAATAATTGAATCAACTATTATACCAACAAGTTTTGGAGGTAGTAATTGTAATATAGAAATTATAACTAAAAGAGAAATAGCTCCTAAGTATCTTTTCCATTCTTTTATAAAATACCAATTTAGTTGTTTGAATAATTTCACAAATTTTCCTATTACTTTTGTTATTTATAAAAAAATATAAATATATATACCCCTGTATGCAATAGGTATATTTTTTAATAAATATATATCAGTTTCAAACTGTATATGTGAATATATTTTATATAAGTATTTTAAAATAAAGAATTTTTTCTTTAAAAATTAAATTTTATAAATTTAAATTTTTTGATTTTTGATCATCAACAATTTTTATTTAATTTTAATTAAAAAAACAGAAAAAAATTTGATAATAATTTATTTTTTTTCTAAAAAGATATTTCCATATTTTATATTAGATTTTTTTTGTAAGTTTTTTAGAAGAGTGTTTAATATTATTTCTGATTTATGTTGTTTTAAATAACGGTTGAAAATTTGATTTTCATATGAATTTATCTTTCTATTATATACTTTATAGAAACATATAATATATAAATCTCCTAATTCATTTTTTTTTAGAACATATATGTTTTTATTTTTTTTCGGATAAGGTAATTGAAAGACTGTTTTAGATATTGGATCATTAATATCTCTTGATAAAGTGATTCTTTTTTTAAATTTATATTTTTTGTTTAACAAAAAGTTTTTATTTTTATTTAAATTCTCAATTATATTTAATCCAATTTTTTTTATTTTTTTTCTTGATTTTTCATTTTTTAAAATTAAATAAATTTCTTTTTTTACTTTTTCAAATTGAATTGGTTTTTTTTCTTTAACTTGATCAAATTGTATTAAGTAAGAAAGATTGTCATTTATTTCTACAAATAATTTTGTTTTTTTTTCTTGTTTTATTTTAGGATCAAATAGTAGTCTAATAATTTCTTGGTTTAATAATTTTTTTGGAATATTATTTTTAGTAATCCATGCACTTTTGTTTTTTTTTATATTCATTATTTTTGAAATTGTTTCTATTGATTGTAATAAAAATTTTTTATTTTTATCTTGTATTCTTCTTTTTAGATTTTCATAAATTATCGATTGTTTTTTAAATTTAATATTTTTTATTATTTCTTTTTTAACTTCGTTAAGTTTTTTTGTTTTACTAATTTTTATATCGTCTAATTTTACTATCAAGTAAACTTTAGAATTTATTTTAATTATTTTTGATAATTGATTTTTTTTGGTTAGATTTGCTTTTTTAATATCGATAGGAAGTTCGTTTGAATTAAACCATCCTAATTTTCCATTATTTTTTGCAGAAATAGGATCACAAGAATATTTTTTTGCTAATTTTTTAAAATTTCCATTTTTTAATAAAATATTAGATAATATTTCTTTTAGTTTTTTTTTATTATTGCTTTGTATAATACTAAATTTTTTTAATTCATTCGTATGAAATTTTGATAAATTTTTTGTATACCAATTTTTTATTTCTTCTTTTGTTATTGTTATTGGAATTTTGTTTTTTTTAATTTTTATGTAAGAAATTTTGATTTTTTTTGGAGAAATAAATAATTTTTTGTTTTCTTTAAAATATTTTTTCATTTCATCTAACGTAACTTTTTCTTTTTTAAATGAAGAAAAATTATTGATTTCAAGTATTTTAATTAACCTTTTTTCTGAGATAAGTTTAGAAATAAAATCAGATTCTTTTTTTAAAGAGAAATTTGTATTTATAATAGTATTAATAAAAGTATCTATAGAGATTTTATTTTTTATTTTTTTTTCGTATTGTTTAGGAGTAGTATGGTGTTGATATAATTTTGAAATATATAAATTAAAATTGAATTTTCCTTTTTTTTTGAAGTAAGGTTTTTTTATTATTTCTGCTTGAACAACAGAATTTGAAACAGAAAAACCAATTTTTTTAATGTATTGTTCTAATAAAACATTATTTATTATTTTTGATAAAATTTGGTTAAAAAGTTCCATTTTTATAGATTGATCATTTTTTTCATAAAAAGATAGTTCTTTGTTTCTTTTTTCTATTTCCTTTTTATATAGATTGAATTTATTTAAAAATTTTTCAACAGTTATAATTTCTCCATTAATTTTTAAAGCATATGATCCATAATTTTTATTATAAAAATTTAAAAAGCTTCCTAAGAAAATAGTAAATATAATTATAGATATAGTTAAATTTAAGAAAATTGTTTTTAATTTCTTTTGGGAATAATTCATGAAATCTAATACCTACGTTTAATAAAATTAATTAGATTTTTTCTTTTACTAATTCTATAAAAGGCTGGCAATTCATTTTTATAATTATTTTGCCAGCCAAAAGAAAATGTTAAAAAATTAAAAAAATATGTTTTATAAATATCATTTTTATTTTATTGAAGAATAAGGATTTTTCTCCAATGCTAACAATAGTACTTCTTTAATATTTTTCACTGGATATATTTTTAAACAAGAAAGAATATTTTTTGGAATTTCTTCTAGATCTTTTTTATTTTCTTTAGGTATTAAAACTTGTTTTATTCCACCTCTATGGGCAGCTAATAGTTTTTCTTTCAATCCTCCTATAGGTAATATTTGTCCTCGTAAAGTAATTTCTCCAGTCATTGCAACATCAGATTTAACTGGATTTTTTGTAAAGCAAGACACAATTGCTGTACACATTGCAATTCCTGCGCTAGGACCATCTTTAGGAGTGGCTCCTTCTGGGACATGCACATGGATGTCATTTTTTTCATAAAAATTTTTTGTAATTTTTAATTTTTTTGCTTGAGATCTTACTACAGTTAATGCTGCTTGTATAGATTCTTGCATCACTTCTCCCAAAGAACCTGTATACATTAATTTTCCTTTTCCAGAAATACAAGCACTTTCTATTGTTAGTAGTTCTCCTCCTACTTCTGTCCAAGCTAAACCAGTAACTTCACCTATTTGGTTTTTTTCTTTTATTTTCCCATAATTAAATTTTTTTACTCCAAGGTATGTTTTTAAGTTATTTTTGTTAATTTTTATTTTTTTTATAGATTTATCTAGTAAAATTTTTTTTACTGTTTTACGACATATTTTTGATATTTCTCGTTCTAGTCCTCTTACTCCTGCTTCTCTTGTGTAATATCTAATGATATTAGTAATAGCTTCGTCATCTATTATTAGTTCTTCTTTTTTTAGAGCGTTACGGTTAATTTGTTTGTCTTTTAAATGTGATTTAGCAATTTTTAACTTTTCATCTTCAGTATATCCAGATAGTCTAATTACTTCCATTCTATCTAATAACGGATCAGGAATATTTATAGAATTAGATGTAGCAACAAACATAACTTCTGAAAGATCATAATCAATTTCTAAATAATGATCATTAAAAGAAAAATTTTGTTCTGGATCTAATACTTCTAATAATGCAGAAACCGGATCAACCCTCATATCACAAGACATTTTATCTATTTCATCTAACAAAAATAATGGATTTTTAACTCCAGCTTTTGTCATTTTTTGAATTAATTTTCCAGGCATAGAACCAATATAAGTTCTTCTATGTCCTCTAATTTCAGCTTCATCTCTTATTCCACCCAAAGCCATTCTGATATATTTTCTTCCGGTTGCTTTTGCTATAGATTTTCCTAGTGATGTTTTTCCAACTCCAGGGGGTCCTACTAAACATAAAATAGGTCCTTTAATTTTTGAAATTCTATTTTGTACTGCTAGGTACTCTAAAATTCTTTCTTTTACATTTTTTAATCCAAAATGATCGGCATCTAAAATTTTTTGGGCCATTAAAAGATTTTTTTTAATTTTGCTCTTTTTTTTCCAAGGTATTTGTAACATCCATTCAATATAAGTCCTTACAACAGTTGCTTCGGCTGACATTGGAGACATCATTTTTAGTTTTTGTAGTTCTGATTCTAATTTTTTTTTTGCTTCTTTTGGCATACAAATTTTTTTTATTTTTCTTTTTAAATTTTCATTTTCGTCAGTTATATTTTCATTTTCCCCTAATTCTTTTTGAATGGCTTTCATTTGTTCATTTAAATAATATTCTCTCTGACTTTTTTCCATTTGTCTTTTTACTCGATTTCTAATTCTCTTTTCTATTTCTAATAATTCTATTTCATATTTCATCATTCCAATTAAATAAGAAAATCGTTTTTCTATGTTTGTTATTTCTAAAAATGATTGTTTATGAGTTAAGTTTAATGGAATATGAGAGGCAATAATGTCTCCTAATTGTTCAATATTTTTAATTTTTTTAACAGATTCTATTAGTTCTACTGGAGATTTTTTGTTTTTTTTAATAAATTCTTCAAATTGATCAATTATTGTTTTAGACAATATTATTTTTTCTTTTTTTTCAATTTTTGGACTTTTAATTAATTCTATTTCTGCAGATAAATTTTTTTCATTATTTAATAGATTTAAAATATTAGCTCGTTGCGTTCCTTCTATTAGTACTTTTACTGTACCGTCTGGTAATTTTAATGTTTGTAAAATTATTGATATTGTTCCTACTTTAAATAAATCGTTTATTTTAGGATCATCAGTTGATGCTTCTTTTTGAGTTACTAACATAATTTTTTTTTCATTATTTATAGACGATTCAATACACATAATTGATTTTTTTCGTCCTACAAACAAAGGAATTACCATATGAGGATATATTACAACGTCTCTTAATGGTAAAACAGGAATTTTAATGCGTTCTAAACGCTCAAGATTCATGAATCTGTCTCTCTTTTATGAAACATACGATGGGATGTGTGATGTAAATAAATAAAATATATGAGTGCTCTCTTTGATGATTTAAGGAGTAGTTTTTTTTGAATAGATATTTGAGACATTATAATAATTAAATGTTGATAATTATTAATATTTTTAATATTAAAGAAAGAATAGTATTAAACTTAAATTATTCTCTATATTTTATTTTTTCATCAATTTCGCTTTTTTTGTAAACAAAAATTGGTTTTTCTTGTTTTTTTATAACAGATGAACTAATAATTACTTTTTTTACATTTTGTAAGGAAGGTAATTCATACATGGTATCCAATAAAATTTCTTCTATTATTGATCTTAACCCTCTAGCACCTATTTTTTTTTCTAAAGCTCTTTTTGCAATAGAACTGATTGATTTTTCTTGAAATTCTAGTTTTACTCCTTCTAATTGAAATAATTTTTCATATTGTTTTAATAAAGAGTTTTTTGGTTTTGTTAGAATTTCTATTAATAGTTTTTTATTTAAATCATGTAATTTTACA
This sequence comes from Buchnera aphidicola (Tetraneura sorini), assembly GCA_049942775.1. Lineage (GTDB taxonomy): Bacteria > Pseudomonadota > Gammaproteobacteria > Enterobacterales > Enterobacteriaceae > Buchnera_D > Buchnera_D aphidicola_E. Next base: position 429,855 of record CP188087.1, on the reverse strand, counting down.
ATTATTGGTAATCTTCCTATAAATTCTGGAATCAAACCAAATTTAATTAAATCTTTAGTTTGAACTTTTCCTATTTTGTGTTCATCTTTTTTTATTTTTTTTTTATGTTTTATTGTTTTAAATCCAATATTTATATTTTTATTGTTTCTTTTTGAAATAATTTTATCCAAATTATAAAAAGTTCCACCGCAAATAAATAAAATTTTTGAAGTATTTAAATATATAAGATCTTGTTGTGGATGTTTTCGACCTCCCTTAGGAGGAATCGATGCAATAGTTCCTTCAATTAATTTTAGCAAAGATTGTTGTACTCCTTCTCCCGAAACATCTCTAGTAATTGATAGATTTTCAGATTTTTTAGATATTTTGTCAATTTCATCTATGTAAATAATGCCTAATTCAGCTTTTTTTACATTGAAATCACAATTTTGTAACAATTTTAATAATATATTTTCAACATCTTCACCTACATATCCTGCTTCTGTTAATGTAGTTGCATCAGCTACAGAAAATGGGACTTGTAAATATTTAGCTAATGTTTCTGCTAAAAAAGTTTTTCCGCTTCCAGTAGGTCCAATTAATAAAACATTGCTTTTTCCTATTTCAATTTGATTTTCTGATTTAGTATTTATATATTTTATTTTTTTATAATGATTGTATACAGCAACTGATAACATTTTTTTTGCTTGTTCTTGACCAACTACATATTGATCTAAATGTTCATATATTTTTTTTGGAGTAGGTAAATTAGTTAATTTTATATCTTCTTCTTTTTTTTTATTGTCATTTTTAACAATTTTATAACATATTGTGATACATCTGTCGCAAATATTTACAGATGGACCAGATATAATTTTTTGTAGTTCTTCCTGTTTTTTTTTACAAAATGAACAAAAAATATTATTTTTGGAATTATTTTTTTGATTTTTAGACATAATCTTTTCTTAGTTTTAGTTACAATTTTTTATTATTTAAATTTTTGAAATTTAATAAATAATATATTTCATTAAATAAATTTTTTTTTAATAAAAATTAATCATTTTAATAAATATGATTTAATTTTATAAAAAAAATTATCTTTTTACTATAATTGAATCAATTAGTCCATATTCCATTGCTTCATTTGGAGAAAAAAATCGATCTCTTTCAGTATCTTTTTTTATTTTTTTTATATTTTTTCCCGTAATTTCCGAAAAGATTTTATTAATTTTATTTTTTATGTTTATTATCTCTTTTGTATGAATTGCTATATCTGAAGCTTGACCTTTTATTCCACCTATTGGTTGATGTATCATAATTCTAGAATTTGGTAATGAAAACCGTTTTCCCTTTTCTCCTGAAGCTAAAATGAAAGCTCCCATAGAACATGCTTGTCCTAAACAAATTGTGTTTATTTTAGGTTTAATAAATTTCATTGTATCGTAAATAGAAAATCCTGCAGTTACTGATCCTCCAGGAGAATTAATGTATATAAAAATATCTTTTTTTGCATCTGTTGATTCTAAAAACAATAATTGAGCTACGATTAAATTAGATAATTCATCGTTAAGAACTCCAGTGAAAAAAATTATCCTATCTTGTAATAAACGAGAATAAATATCGTACGAACGTTCGCCTGTAGAATGTTGTTCAACAACCATTGGAATAAAATATGAATTAATTTGGTTTTTTTTATAATTTTTGTTTTTATAGAATATCATTTTTTTTCTCAAAATATTTTTAAAAATTTTGTTTTTTTATTTATATTAATCAATGTAAGTTCAATTTATAATTTTAAATTTGTAAAAAAAGTTAATTCTATATTTAAAACATCTTTGGAAGGAAAAAATATAAAAATTTAAATTTAAGGAAGAGATAATTTAGATTATCAAATAGATATTTTTTTTCTAGTTTCATAAAAGTAAATACATAACATAAATATATATTTTTAAATTTTTTCTTCAAAACTAAAGAATTACTTTTTTGAAGTTGTTTATTGATATTTTTTTTGAAGATAAAATTTTCAATTTTTTAAAATTTTTTTTAAAAAATTTTCCTAAATTAACTTATTAAAAAATATTTATTATTTTATATAATTATTAATGCGTAAAAAATAATTTTCTATCTAGTTTTCAGTGTAGTATGAGGATACTAATAATTTTTTTGTTTTTCCTAGTTATAAATATAATAACAATAATTGCTTAAAATTTTAAACATTTAATTTTAATGCCGTAATAATTGTATGTAAATTAAATTTTAAGATTGTTATTTTTTTTTTTTAATAAAAAACTTTTTATATTTTATAGTTGTAAAAATTCTGATTTTGTTTTACATAGTTAAGTTTTGATTTTAGTAAAAGAACTTTATTTATTTTTAAAAAATTATTTTAAATAAATATAAAATGGTATTTTTTTATTAAGATAATATGTATTAAAAATTAAAGTTTAGATAAATACCTAATTATTGATTAAGTAATAAGTTTTAAAAAATTTTAAATGACAGACTTGTTAATAATATTTTCTACAATTTTTTTGTTAAATATGTTATTTTTTTTTGATAAATCAAGTTCTAAATAATTTCTAGATGAGGAATATAATGAAATTAAAAAAAGAAAGTAACATTATAATAAAAATTGTGTTTTTCACAACTATATTATTTCTATCTGGTTGTAGCAACAACTTTCTTTTACCAAGGGGAGAAATTGCTATTAAACAATATTCATTGATTGCAATTGCTTTTTCTCTAATGTTATTAATAGTAGTACCTGTATTTATTATGATATTTTTTTTTGTTTGGAAATATAAAAAAAATTTTCATACAAATGTATATAAACCAAATTGGGATCATTCGAATATGATTGAATTAGCAATTTGGTTCTTTCCAATTTTAATTATTTTAATTTTATCTTATTTATCTTATCAATCAGCACATGAGTTAGAACCTAGTAAACCTTTGTCCTCTGTAATTAAACCTGTTAAAATAGAAGTAGTTTCTTTAGATTGGAAATGGTTGTTTATTTATCCAGAAGAAAATATTGCAACTATTAATGAAATTGTATTTCCAATAAATACTCCTATAGAATTTAGAATTACTTCTAATTCAGTTATGAACTCTTTTTTTATTCCATCTTTAGGAAGTCAAATTTATGCAATGCCTGGAATGGTAAGTAAATTACATTTAATAACTAATTATCCGGGTTTTTATAAAGGGATTTCTTCTAACTATAGTGGAAGAGGCTTTTCTGATATGAAATTCAAAGTATTAGCAATAAATGATCAGAAGCTATTTCACTTATGGATAAAAAAAGTAAAAAAATCTTATAAAAAAATTAATAATTTTAATATTTTTAAAACAATATCAATACCTGATGAAAATCATTTCGTTGAATATTTTTCTGATATTAATACTGGACTTTTTAATAAAATTTTAAAATACAATTGTGAAAGTTAAGATCAAAAGAAGTAATAAAATATGTCTTTTTATATTTATAAAATATTTTAATGAACAACGTAATATTTATAAGGATGGAATGAGATGTTCGGAAAGTTAACAATTGCAGCTATTCCATATCATGAACCTATTATTTTTTTCACTTATATCATAATAATGATTATTGGAGCTTTTTTATTTGCTTCTATAACTTATTTTAAAAAATGGAAATATTTATGGAACGATTGGTTCACTAGTGTGGATCATAAAAAAATTGCAATAATGTATTTTTTTATAGCAATAATGATGTTTTTTAGAGGGTTTATTGATGCTTTAATGATGAGAATGCAACAATTTCTCTCTTCTGGTGACAATGGTAATATCGTAGGTAATAATTTTGTTAGCAAAAGTGGATATTTGACTGCAGATCATTATGATCAAATATTTACAGCTCATGGAGTTATTATGATTTTTTTTGTTGCCATGCCTCTGGTTATAGGAATAATGAATTTTGTAGTTCCCTTACAAATAGGAGCCAGAGATCTTGCTTTTCCAATACTAAACAATTTAAGTTTTTGGCTAACAGTTACAGGTGTAGTAATTATTAATTTATCATTTTTTATAGGAGAATTTGCTAGAACTGGTTGGTTATCATATCCTCCATTATCTGGAATTAAATATAGTCCTGGAGTAGGAGTAGATTATTGGATTTGGAGTTTACAATTGGCAGGTGTTGGAACTACTATGACTGCTATAAATTTCATAGTTACAATACTTAAAATGCGAGCTAAAGGAATGAGCTTATTTAAAATGCCTATTTTTACATGGACTTCATTGTGTACTAATGTGTTAATTTTAGCTTCTTTTCCAGTTTTAACAGCAACTTTGCTTTTGTTAACTTTAGATAGATATTTTAATTTTCATTTCTTTACTACAGAAATGGGAGGTAATCCTATGATGTATGTAAATTTAATTTGGATTTGGGGACATCCAGAAGTATACATATTAGTTTTACCTGCTTTCGGTATTTTTTCTGAAATAGTATCAACATTTTCTAGAAAATCGTTATTTGGTTATTTTTCTTTAGTTTGGGCTACGATATCAATTATGATTTTGTCTTTTGTTGTTTGGTTACATCATTTTTTTACTATGGGAGCTGGTGCAAACGTAAATTCTTTTTTTGGAATTTCTACCATGGTAATAGCTATACCAACCGGTGTAAAGATTTTTAACTGGTTGTTTACTATGTATCAAGGCCGATTATATATGCATACATCATTACTATGGACGGTAGGATTTTTAGTTACTTTTACAATAGGTGGAATGACTGGAATTTTGTTGTCTTTGCCTAGCATTGATTTTGTATTACATAATAGTTTATTTTTAGTTGCACATTTTCATAATGTAATCATAGGAGGTGTATTATTTGGTTCTTTTGCAGGAATTAGTTATTGGTTTCCAAAAATTTTTGGTTTTATTTTAAATGAAAAGTGGGGAAAACGTGCTTTTTGGTTTTGGATAACAGGTTTTTTTATTGCATTCATTCCATTGTATTTTTTAGGTTTAATGGGAATGACTCGTCGATTAAGTCAACATATTAATCCTGAATTTCACTATTTATTAGCTGTTTCCGGTTTTGGAACAATTCTAATTTTCATTGGAATTATTTGTCAAATTATACAGTTTTATGTGTCAATTAGAGATAAAAATTTAAATCTTGATCTTACAGGAGATCCTTGGAATGGAAGAACGTTGGAATGGTCTACATGTTCTCCTCCACCAATATATAATTTTTCTATTCTACCGGTAGTAAAAAGCAAAGATGATTTTTGGAGAAGAAAAATTGAACAAAAAGACTTTTTCTCAATATCTTCTTTACCAGAAATTAAAATTCCTAAAAACACTAATATTGGTTTTTTTGTTGGTTTATTTTCTGTTTTCTTAGGTTTTTCAGCAATTTGGCATATTTCATGGATGTTTTTTTTATCTTTGTTTTTAATTTTTTTTACTTTTTTTATTAGTGGTTTTAAAACTAGCTTTAAATATTCTCTTTCTTCCAAACATGTTAAAAATATTGAAATAGATAATCTATTAAAACAGGATTATAACAATAATGACAATCATCAGCGATCAAAAAGACAATAGTATGTCTTTTAAAGAGCTCAATTACAAAAATAGCAATTTAGATAAAAAAATGTTTGGGATGTGGTTATATCTAGTTAGTGATGCTATTTTTTTTTCTGTTCTTTTTTCAGTTTACGCAATAATGTTTTATCAAAATAATGTAAATTTTTTTAAACAAGAATTATTCAATTTAAAATTAGTAATGTTAGAATCGTTAGTTTTGTTATTTAGTTCAATGACTTGCGTATTAACTACGATTTTTTTTGATTTAAACAAAAAAAAATCTACTTTTTTTTATTTAGTTTTAACTTTGTTTTTAGGAGTTATTTTTATTTCCATAGAATTATTTGAATTTTTAGATTGTAGTTCAAAAGGTTTCTTACCACAAAAAAGTGGTTTTTTATCTATTTTTTTTACTATAATATCTTTACATGGATTACATGTTGTTTTTGGAATAATATGGATGTTTTTTTTAATTTTACAAATAATAAAAATAGGTTTTACTCCTTTAGTTTATTCGAGAATCAAATGTTTTAGTTTATTTTGGCATTTTTTGGATTTAGTTTGGGTTTTTGTTTTTACTTTTGTTTATTTGATTGGAGTAATTGTGTGAAAAATGCTTGTGAAAAAAAAATAATTATAAACAACATTAGAACTAGAAAAAAGAATTGTTTTCTTGGTTTTTTTTTATCTTTTTTTTTAACAATAATTTCATTTTTATTGATAATTAAAAATTGTGTATCTAAAGAAAAAACTATATTTTTACTAATTTTGTTGTGCACTCTACAAATTATTGTTCAACTTCGATACCTTTTTGGATTTAATTTAAACAGTTATAAAAATTGGAATACTATCTTTTTACTGTTTTCTTTTTTTGTAGTTTTAATTATTTTTTTTGGATCTATATGGATAATGCATAATTTAAATAACAATCTTATGAAAAATTAGAAGAAATATAAAAAAATGTTACTTTTTTATTTAGAATTAGTTAAACCTAGAATAATTTTAGGAAATTTAGTTACTATGATTGGAGGATTTTTATTATCCTCTAAAGGAGAAGATAATTATTTTTTGTTGTTTTTTTCTTCAGTTGGGTTGATTTTAATTATTGCATCTAGTTGTATTATTAATAATGTTATTGATCATGATCTTGATAAAGTAATGAATAGAACTAGAAATAGAATTTTAGTAAAATTGAAATTGTCAAAGTGGAAGATAAACTTTTTTTCTTATTTATTAGGTTGTTTGGGTTTTTTAGTTTTTTATGTTTTTGTAAATGATATTGTATTTTTATTAAGTGTTATTGCATATTTTGATTATATAATTTTATATACTTTTTTTTCAAAAAGAAAAACTAAATATTCAACATACATTGGTGGAATTGCTGGAGCAATTCCACCAATGATTGGTTATTGTTCGGTTTCTAATAATTTAGATTTATGTTCTTTAGTTTTGTTCTTTATAATTTTTATATGGCAAATTCCTCATTTTTATTTAATTGGTATTAAATATTTAGATGAGTATAAAAAGGCAAACATTCCTATTTTTCCAGTTGTAGAAGGATTTAAAAAGACTAAAAAAAGAATTTTATTTTTTATATTATTTTATTTTTTGTGTTCTTCGTTATTAACTTGTTGGAATTATGTTGGGTATTATTTTTTTTTTACTAATTTCGTTTTTTCTTTTCTTTGGTTTTTATTATCTTTTTTTATAACTCAAAATTGTATTTTTTATATTCGTAGTTCCATATTTGTATCTATATTGATCATATTAAATTTTAGTTTTTTTATTTCTTTTGATTATATTAGTTAGATAAATATTATCTATGAAAAGTTTTTTTATAAACAGTGGTTTGGTTTTGGTATTCCAGCTATTTTACTAGCTTGATTTGACGGTCCTTTAGGAAATAATTTATATAAATAAATACTATTAGATTTTTTATTTCCAAATTTTAGTTTCAGAGACTTAGATAACATTTTCATAGAAGGAGTTAATTTAAATTTTAAATAGAAATTTCTTATAAATAAAATTATTTCCCAATGACAAACTGTTAAATTTATTGATTCTTTTTTTGCAATTTTAAAGGCAATTTTTTCGTTCCAATTTAAATAATTTTTTAAATAACCGTCTGAATTAAAAAAATTGTTTTTTGGTAAATTTTTTGATTTTTTTTTCATATTTTTTATTTTTTATGTTTTTTTTATTTTTGTATTTCCAAAAAAGTAATTTTAAATAAATTTTTAGTGCAATTTTTTTTTAAATTTTGTTCTAAAAAAGAAAATTATTTTTTTATCATGTATTTTTTTATAAAAATCTTTCTTTTTTTTATTTTTTAAAATTAAAATTTAATTATGAAAAATTATAACTATAAATTAAGTGAAAAAAATCTTATTTTACTTTTTTGTTTTGTGTTTTTTTTAAGAATGTTTGGTTTATTTGTTGTTAGTCCTATAATTCCCATTTATGGTTTAAATCAACTAGAAGCAAACGATTTTTTAGTTGGAATTGCTATAGGGGTTTATGGGTTTTTTCAATTTATTTTTCAAATTCCTTTAGGATTTATTTCAGATATATTTGGTAGAAAAAGAATTATTTTATTTGGCTTAGTTCTATTTTTTATTGGAAGCGTAATTGGTGCAACCACATTTTCCCTAACTGGTTTAATAATTAGTAGAGCTTTACAGGGAGCTGGTTCTATTTCTTCTATATTGATGGTTTTTATGACAGATTTAATTACAAAAAAAAATCAAACTAGATCAATGTTTTTTTTAGGTTTTTCTTTTGTTTTCTCTTTTGTTTCATCAATTATTATTGGTCCTATCATTTTTCATCTTTTTGGTTTTCAATTTATATATATTATAATTTCTATATTGAGTTTGTTATCTATAGTACTGATTTATTTATTTTTTCCTTCTGATTATTATTCTTTTTTAAATAGAAGTAAAAATAAAAAAATAAATTATAAAAAAATTTTGTATTTTATTGACGACGATATAAAAATTTTGTTTTTTAGTATTTTTTTAGTAAATTTTTTATTGACAACAAATTTCATAATTTTTTCAAAAGAGCTAATTTTTTTTGGATTTAAAATTAATAATTATTGGAAAATTTATTTGCCAATAATAATTATTGATTTCTTAGTAATATCATTTTTTGTAAAAAAAATAGAAAAATTATTATTTCCAAAAACTATTTTATTACTATTTGTATTTGTATTATTTATATCGGAATTGATTTTTTTTAAAAATATTAATAATGAATTTAATTTTTTTATATATTTAGAATTATTTTTTATATTTTTTAGTTTTTTAGAATTTTATATTCCTTCTTTAATTGGAAGAATTGTTCCTGTTGCATATAAAGGAACAATTATGGGACTATTTTCTATGTTTCAATTTTTAGGAGCGGCACTAGGAGGTAGTGTTGGTGGATTAATTTTAAGTATATTTAGATTATATAATGTTGTTTTATTCCTTTTAGGAATTAGTATAATTTGGTTTTTATATGTATATTTTTTTTTTTCTTTAAGAGTTAATCGAAAAAATAAACTTTAATGCTTTTTTGATTTTATTTTAGATGCAGCTTTGTCTAAAACTCCATTAATAAATTTATGACTATCTTGTGCTCCAAAAGTTTTTGCTAATTCAATTCCTTCATTAATGGATACTTTATATGGAATATCGTTTCTTATTAGAAGTTCATAAAAAGCAATTCTAAGTATTGTTTTTTCTATCGGATCAACTTGTTTTGATGTTCGGCTTAGATATGGTTGAATTTTTTTGTCGATATAATTATAGTTTTTTACTACTCCTAAAATTAATTTTTTAAAATATACAACATCAACATGATTCATTTTTTTTTCTTCTAGAAATTGTAACTTTATAACATTAATATCATTTCCAGAGGTTTTCCAAGCATATAACGCTTGTAAAGCGTATCTTCTAGCTTGTCTTCTTAATTTAGAATTTATCATCTTTATTTCTTATGTTTTTATTTAAATTAATTGTCAATCGATAGAAACATTTTTTTTTCTAAGTATAATTTTTAAATCTGAAGCAATCAATTCAATTTTGTGAAATATAAAATCTTGTTCTTTATTAACATTTTTTATCGGATTATTTAACTCAAAAAGTGGTTTTGCTGTTTGACCTAATATTTTAGGAGATGTGTATAAAATTAGTTCATCTATTAATTTTTTTTCTAAAAAATATCCTGCTAAACAAGGTCCAGATTCTATCCAGACAACATTAATGTTTTTTTTTCCAAAATATTCTAGTAATTTTTTTATGTTTATTTTTTTTTTAAATTTTTCAAAGATTATTTGTTTAACGTGTTTAGGCCATTTTTCTTTATCTTTTTTTAATCTTATAATCCAAATTTTTTTTTTATTATTTATTATTGAATAATGATTAGGTTTTATTTTGTTTTTATTGTCTATAATTACTAAAATTGGTTTTTTTGTCTTTTTATTTTTATTTTTTTGGTTTACATTAAATAATGGATTATCTAATAAAATTGTTTTACTAGTAGTTAATATAACTTGACTTTGAGCTCTAAAATTATAAACATCTTCTCTGGATTTTTTGCAAGTAATCCATTTACTTTCTCCATTATTAAGTGCTGTTCTACCATCAATAGACATTCCTAATTTTAATTGTATCCATGGTTTTCCTGTTTTCATTCTTTTAAAAAAACCTATGTTTATGTCTATAGCTTCTTTTTCTAAAATTCCATTTTTTACTAAAACACCATGGTTTTTTAAATATTTAACTCCATTTCCTGATACTTTCGGATTAGGATCTAGTGTTGCAATTATTACTTTTTTTATTCCAGATTCTACTATTTTTTTGCAACATGGAGGAGTTAATCCTTGATGAGAACAAGGTTCTAATGTAACGTACATGGTTGAGCCACATGTTTCGTTTTTAGCCATGTTTAAAGCAAATATTTCAGCATGATGTTCTCCTGTTTTTTGATGCCATCCAAATCCGATGATTTTTTTTTGATTTATTATAATACACCCTACATTTGGATTTGGTGGAGTAGTAAAAAAACCATTTTTTGCTAATTTTATTGCTTTTTTCATGTAAAAAATATCATTTATCATGTTTTTTGGTATTTTTGATTTATAAAATATTATAAAATTTATTTTTTTAAATTTTCATTTTATATGTTTTAGTTTTAATTTTTATTAAGTTCTGTATAGAAGATTTCATATGTGTTAAATATTCAAACATTTTTTTTCATAGTTGTAATTAAATTTAAAATTTCTAATGTACAAATAGCTGCTTCATGTCCTTTATTTCCTAGTTTAGAACCAGCTCTTTCAATTGCTTGCTCAATGTTTTTGGTCATTAATAATCCTGATATTATTGGTATTGAATATTCTAAACTAATTTTCATTAAAAAATCACTTATAGACTTAGATATATAATTGAAATGATAAGTATCCCCTTTTATTAAAGTTCCTAAAACTATGAATGCTTGAAATTGATTTGGAAATTGTTCTATTATTTTTTTTGTAATTATTGGAATTTCATGTGCTCCTGGAACTTTAAAAATAGAAATATTTTCATTTTCAATTTTTCCAAGTCTTGTTAAGCTATCTATAGCTGAATTTAATAAATTTTTATTTATAAAATAATTAAATCTAGAAATTATAATTGCTATTTTAGTTTTTTTGTTATTTATAACAATACCGCTTTCAAAAATTTTCATTATAAAGTTTATTAATTGTTTATATAATTATATATATAACATTATACATATATCTTTTGAAAAAAGTAAAAATACTTTTAATAAAAATGTTGCTATTTTAGTTTTATTATCGTATGATAATTAGTATCGCGGGGTGGAGCAGTCTGGTAGCTCGTCGGGCTCATAACCCGAAGGTCGTTGGTTCAAATCCGACCCCCGCAACCAAAATTTATGATTCTCATTTCTTAAAAAATTCTTTTTTAAATTTTATTCCTAAAACTTTAAATCAAAAAAATTTTAATAATCAAAGTTATTTTTTTATGAAACATGCAAGGTTCAATAATAAAAAATTATTTATGAATAAGAAAAACACAGAACTAATAACTGAATTTCGACAAATTTTTCCATATATTAATGCTCATAGAGGAAAAATTTTTGTTATCATGTTATCCAGTGAAGTCATAAAAAATGAAAATTTTTCAGAAATTATTAGTGATATTGGATTATTACATAGTTTAGGAATCTCTTTAGTTTTGGTTTATGGTGTTTCTTTGCAAATTGATAGTTTTTTATCTAAACTTAAAATTAAAAAATTTTATCATAAAAACATTAGGATAACTGATTTAAAATCTCTTTTATGTGTTAAGAGAGAATCTGGTAGATTACAATTAGAAATTACAGCTCTTCTTTCCATGAGTTTAAGCAATACTCCTTTAGAAGGAGCGGATATAAGTGTAGTAAGCGGAAATTTTATTATAGCTCAACCACTTGGAATAGACGATGGAGTTGACTATTTACATAGTGGTAAAATAAGAAAAATTAATAAAAGATTAATTCTAAAACAATTAGATATTGGGTCAATTGTATTAATTGGTCCTGTAGCTGTTTCTGTTACTGGAGAAAGTTTTAATTTGATTTCTGAAGAAATAGCAACTGCATTATCAATTCAATTAAAAGCAGAAAAATTAATTGGGTTTTGCGAAAAACAAGGGTTAGTAGACGAATGTGGAAATGTTATTTCTGAATTATTTCCTAGTGAAGTAGAAAAAATAATAAAAGAAAACAAATGTAAAAAACAGTTTATTTCTACTAGTGTAATTCGTTTTTTGAAAGGTTCTATAGAGGCTTGTAAAAACAAAGTTCCTAGAAGTCATTTAATAAGTTATTTAAAACATGGGTCTTTATTGCAAGAATTGTTTTCTAGAGATGGAATAGGAAGTCAAATTGTTGTAGAATCGACAGAAAAAATCAGGAAGGCGATTATAGGAGATATTGGTGGAATATTAAATTTGATTAAACCTTTGGAAAAGAAAAGAATTTTAGTAAGAAGATCTAGAGAACAATTAGAGTTTGAAATAGATAAATTCATTGTTATCAAACAAGATAATTTAACTATAGGATGTGCTGCACTATATCCTTTTTTAAAAGAAAAAATTGGAGAGATGGCTTGTTTAGTTGTTCATCCAGATTATCGTAGTTCTTCTCGTGGAGAAATTCTCTTAAAAAAAATTATATCTGAAGCAAAAAATATGAATTTAAAAAAAATTTTTGTACTTACTGTTCAAAGTTTTCATTGGTTTCAAGAAAGAGGTTTTTTTTTAGTAAATATAGATTCTTTACCAGAAAGTAAAAAAAAAATGTATAATTATCAAAGAAATTCTAAAGTTTTAATGTACAAACTATAGTTTGTAAAAAAATTAATGAAAAAATTCTTATTGATAAAAGTTTTTTATTTTTTTTATTAAACTAGAAATTCTATTTGTTTTGTTTTTTATCGATTTTTTAAAGATTTTTTTATTTGAGAATATATTTAAAGTATTTTTAGATCTAGTTATTCCAGTATATAATAGTTCTTTTGTTAATACTTTATTAAATTTTTCAGGGAAAATTAAATTTGAATGAAAACATTCTGATCCTTGCGATTTGTGTACAGTAATTGTCCAAGCGGTGTTATATTTCGGTAAAATATTTATTGGAAAGATTTTTTCCTTTCCATTAGAAGATAAAAAATGTGCTTTTAGTTTATTTAACTTGTCAATTAATATTATTCCAATTTCTCCATTTGATAAATTTAAAGAGTAATTATTTTTACATATTATTATTGGTTTTCCGTTATACATATAAGAATCGTTATTAAAATAATTAACACATTTTATTATTTTTTTTTCTTTCATTTTTTTTTCTAAATTGATATTCATCAAATTTGTTCCAAAAATCCCATTTTTTAAAACTGTAAGATTTTTATAATAAAGAAAATTTATTAGGATATCTTTAGTTTTTCCTTTTTTTTTAATTAAATTCCAATAATTAGAGTATTGTAAAATTATTTTTTCTAACAAAAAATTATATTGTTTAAAGTTTTCTATTTTATAGAAAAATATTTTTTTTAATTTTTTTTTCTTTAATTTAAAAAATAAATTAAAATTTCCTTTTTTTATAGAATTAGCTAATTTGTGAATTTCGGATTTTTCAGAAAAACGGTAATTGTTTTTCAAAATATATATTTTATCACTAATTGTTTGTTTTTTTTGATTTGTGGTTTTTATTTTTAAATTAGTTAGTTTTTTTAAAATACTTGCATATTTTATACTATATGCATTTTTTTTAGAAAAATAACTTATATCTTTTAGAATTTGTCCATTTCCTATAGAAGGAATTTGATTGATATCTCCTAAAAATAAAACTGAGGTTTTTTTTTTTAAAGATAAAATTAGTTTTTCCATCATAAATAAATCTAACATTGATGCTTCATCTACAACTAAGAAATCTAAATTTATTAAATTTTTTTTATTAAAATATGGTTGTTCATTATCTATTCTAATTTTTAATAATTGATGTATTGTACAAATATCTTCATCTAATTTTATTTTCTTTTCCAATTCTTTTAAAGATATAAGATCTAGTTCTTTTTGAATTGATTCTTTTAATCTATTAATTGCTTTTCCTGTAGGAGCAACAATTTTTAATTTAATTTTTTTTTTATTATATAATTGTATAATAGCAAATAAAAATTTTGTAATAATAGTTGTTTTTCCTGTTCCTGGTCCTCCGATAATAAATGATACTTTTTTTGTTAATGCTATAGCTATAGCAATTTTTTGAATTTCATCTTTTTTTTTAAATATGTTATTTAATATAATGGAATACTTTTCTATTTTTTTTTGTTCGATTTTTTTTTCTTTTTTTATAATAAAATTGAAAATATTATTTTCAGCTTTCCAAGATTTATATAGATAAAAGGAATTATTTGAAAAGACTAAAGGAGTAATTTTTGATCCATTACTTATAGATTTACTATTTAAAATTTCTTTTTTCCAACTTTTGAAACAAAACAGTTTGTTTTTTTTTTTTTTTAAAACATAAATTTCTTTTTTTACATTTATAATTTTTTTTTTAATTTTTTTTAATTTTATGCAAGTATGTCCCATATTTGTTTCAAAACTAGTAAAAGCAGCAATTAATGCAATATTAAGATTTTCTTTTTTTGAAACAAAATATGCAAATTGAGCATCTATTTCTTGAATTTTTTTTTTTTTTATTATTTGTTGCATAATTTCTTCTATGTTTTTCATATTTTTATATTTTTTTTTTTGATTAAAATAGTTTATCTAGTTTTTTTATTTGATTTTTTTTTGTATTTGTTTTAAAAATTCCATATTTATGGTCTTTATTTTTATCGACAGCTCTAATAAAAAAATAAATAATTCCACCAAAATGTTTTTCAAAATTGTAATTTTTAATTTTATTTTTTAAATATCTATGAATTGCTAATGAATAAATTTGATATTGTAAGTAATATTGGTTTTTTACCATAGTTAATTGAATATTTTTAATTGAATAACATTCTTTATTATTTCCCAACCAATTAGATTTGTAATCTAGTATATAGTATTTTTTTTTCCATAAGAAAACTAAATCAATTGATCCTGTGATTATTCCTGTTTTTTTACTAAATAAAAGACTAGAAGTAGAACTAGAAAGTTTATCAAATTTTTTTATTGTTTTGAGTAATTTTTTTTTATTGAGATTTTTTTTAATTGGTAAAAAAAAATTTAATTCTTTTAGATATTCATTTTTTTTTAAATTTGATAAGAATAATGATTCTTCATTGAGATCAGTAGAAATAATATTTGTTATCCAATTTAATAGAATTTTTGTATATTTTTTTTCTATGTTATATGCAATTAATTTTTCTTCAATGTATTTTTCTGTGATTTGTTTTGAAAAATTAATCTCTTTGAGAATTTCGTGTATTAATAATCCGGACTTTAATCCTCTAGGAAATGAATCTTGATTCAAGTTAATTTTATTTTTTTTTGGAATGGATTTAGAAAAAAAACAACTTTTTATTTGTAACTTTTTTTGTTTTTTTTTTTCATTTTCTTTTTTTATTTTTGTATAACTTGTAACAGAAAAATATTTTTTTTTTAAATTAATTTTTGTTTCATTTTTTTTGAAAAAAATAAGAGCATTTTTTTGTTTAGTTTCTATTTTTTTTTCTTCTAAAGTTATTTTTATATATTTTTTTATTTTTTTTATTTCTTGTAAAAATTCTTCAGAAGTTAGTTTTTTTCCTTTTTGAATCAAATACCCAATTGAAGTATTGTGCATTTCTGAATTTAATTCTGAGGTTTTATTTTTTTGTTGTTGTATTTCTATTCCTAAAACACTATATAAAATAGATCTAGTTAAAGCTACATATAGTAATCGTAAATCTTCAGATAGTCGTTCTGACTTAAACAATGAAAAATTTTTCATTGAAAACGTTTTTTTAATGTATTTTTCATTTTTTTCTTCTTTTTTAAGTTCTAAAAATGAATATTTAGGAATAGAATTATAGTTTGTAGAAAATGGAATTAGTACAATTGGAAATTCTAACCCTTTTGATGCATGTATATTAATAATTTTTATATAATTGTCATCATAAATATTTTTTATAATTTCTTTTTTTTTAACGTTTTTATTATTAAAAAAAATTTTTTCTTCTAACCAACTTATTAGCAAGTTTTTATCTTTTAAAACAGTTGATTTTTTTTGTAATAGTTCACCTATATGTAACAAATTTGTGATTTGTGTTTTTTTTTCATTAGCATTTTTTGGATCTAGTTCATTGTTATCATTTATAAATTCTTGAAACATTTTATAAATGCCGTTTTTTTTCCAAATAAATTTATAGTTATGAAATTTTTCTTTCCAATCGGATTTTTTTTTGAATTCGCTGGTAATTAGTTCTAAATCATAAATATTTTGATTCATTAAATTTGTTGATAATGCAAGCATAATTTGTTTGTCACAATAATTGTTTAAAATAGATTTTAAAATAACTAATATTTCTTTAGCTTCTTGAGTTGTATAAACAGATCTTTTTTCTGAAATATATATATTTTCAATTTCAAGTTTATTTAGTTCTTTTTGTATTATTTTATTTTCTATTTTATTTTTAACTAATATTGTTATATCTTTTTTCCTTATTTTATATATTTTGTTTTTAAAGTTAATTTGATATTTTATTTTTTTATTATTAATCCAATTGAATATTTTTATTGCAAATTGTTTGGCTAACCATTTTTTTGCAAGATTTTTTCTTTTAATTTTTTCAGGAACAATTATCATTTCTATTGCAGTTTGTTTTTTTTCATTTTTTAAAAAATTTATTGATTGATTTTTTTTAGAAGGAAGAGATGGTGAGAATTTAATTTCTTTTAATAAAAATGGATTTTTTACTCTTGAAAACAGGAAATTTATTGTTTCTACCATCTTTTTAGATGATCTAAAATTGGTATTTAATTGATAATAGGATTTAACTTCTTTTTTTGCTTTTAAATAAACATTTATGTCAGAACCACGAAAACTATAAATAGATTGTTTAGGGTCTCCAATTATTATCATTGATGTTTTTTTATCGTTAAAATATATTTTTTTAAAAATATTAAATTGATTCAAATCAGTGTCTTGAAATTCATCTATAAAAGCTATTGGATATTTTTTTTTAATTTCATTTAATATTTTTTTTTTATTTAAAAGTTTTTCAAACCAATTGATTAAATCATCAAATTCATATAAAGAATATTTGATTTTTTTTTGTTTTATAATCTTTGGAATTTCATTTAAAGATTTCATAAAAAAAACTTTTTCAATAGAATTTTTTTTATTTAAACAATATTCTATTTCTTGAAACAAATGTGTTTTTTTGATTTCAGTTGGTTTAGTTTCAATGTTGTTTAATAAAAAACGACTTAGTTCTTTTGGAATTTTATAGTTAATTAAATTACTTGAAGCCCAGTTATCAATTTGATTAATCCATCTAGAAACGTTTCTTTTATTATATTTTTTTTTATTTACATGATTATTTTTTAAATATGAAGTTATTTTTTCTTTTTTTAATATCCATCTTTTTTTAAGATAAGAAATTTTTCTTTTTATTTTATTGCATTTTTTAAAGAAATCAAAATCATTGTTATTATGAATTTTTTTTTTATTTTTTATTATTAGATGTATATCTTGTAGTAATTTTTTTGGATTCTTCCATTTATTTAAAATAATTTCTACAATTTCGTATTCACAGTTATATAAATATTTTCTCCAAAAATTAATTGTTGATGATAAATATAGTTCTTCTTCATTATCAATTAAATTATGATTTTTAATCATAATATATTTATATTGATAAAAATATAACATTTTTTTACAAAATTTATGAAAAGTATATATAGATGCTTTTTCAATATTTTTTTCTGATTTATCTAAAATTTTTATACATTTTTTAAAATTTTTTATTTTTTTGATAAATATTTTTAAATTATTATTTTTTGTTTTTTTTTTAATGCATGCAATTTTAAGTTTTTGGATGTATTTATAAATTCTTTCAGTTAATTCTAGTTTAGCTACATTAGAAAATGTAACTACCAAAATTTCTTGAATTGAAAAAAATTTTTTTTTATTTTTTACATTTTCTAATCCTAGTAATAATCTTAGATATAATAATATAATTGTAAATGTTTTTCCTGTTCCTGCTGACGCTTCAATAATTTGTGTATTTCTTAAATTAATTGTAAAAATGTTATTTTTTTTCAATTCTTATTTTCCTTTTTTTTGGAAATTTGTTTAATAATACAGGAAGAGCCCATTTATTAGCTGCTTTGCATATTTTGTGCAATTTTTTTTTATCTAGTTTTGAAATAATTTTTTTTATATACAAATCATTTTTTTCTCCATAATATTGAGAACTTCCATTCCATGTATTTAAAAAAATATTTTTACTATTATTTGAACTTGAATTATAGTTAAAACATACATTTTTTTTTTTATTTATATTACTAATATTAAATTCTTTTTGAATCCATAAAAAACCTGATTTTGTTAAAAAAATTGGTTTTTGATGTCCTTTTATGTATCCTTTGACATATTTTAATAAATAATTTTTAGCTTTACTTTTTTTTAATATAGGGAATATCCAAGAAGTATTTTTTGTTCCAAAAATAAAACTTGTTTTGTTTGGTTTCATGCAAATACAATAAACGAGATGTTTTAACCATAAAGATAATCCGTCAATAATATTGATTTTTTTTGGTTTCCAAATTATTAAGTTATTATCTTTTGTTTCATTTATTTTACAATTATATAAATAAAACTTTTTAAGTTTTAGTTTTAGTACAATTTCTTTTTCTTTTAAATTTAAAGAATTTATTTTATTACATAAAGGATATAGTTCATTTATACATTTTTCCCAAAAGTATTTAGCACATGTATTATTTGGTAATACACCTGAAAGTTGATAATTTTGAAATATTTCATTTATGTCTTTTTTATAGATCATTTGTTTTAAAATTTTTTTTTTAATTAAATATGAATTGATAAAATTAATTTCAAATGGTTCATTATTAAGATCAAATTGATAATTATTAGAATAATATATATTTAGACGATGGTTTAATAAAAATTTAATTGGATGTTTCCAAAAATTAATGAATTTTTCAAAATTAATTGATTTAATTTCTATTTTTGATAATTTTATTTTTTTTGTATTATTTCTTTTTTTGTATTTTTTTTCTATCCAAAGATTATTATTGTTTATTTGACAATTATTAAAATTTATGTTTTTTTTTTCCAGAAATGGATTAATTGGATATTTAAAAGAGATATATTTGAAAATATCTTCATTTTTTTTATTTGATGATTTTGTTTTAATAAAAAAATTTTTTTTTAAGTATTTTTTTAGTTCTTTTATTAAAAATGAACAATTATCAATATTTTTTTCATTTTTTTCTTTTGAATAACTAATTAGTAGATATTTCTTAGAATTAAGAATAATTTTTAAAAAACTATAAAGATTTTCTTTTTGTGAATTTAGATCTCCTTTTTCTGGATAATTTTTTATTAAATCAATATATTCTACGTTATCATTATTCATTGAATAGTTTTGTTTATTTATTCCTAAGGTACAAATTATATTAGAAGTAACGTTTTCTATTGAATTTAAATTGCAAAAATTTACTTTTCCTTCAAATAAATTAGATTGATAACTTCTTTTTATTTTTTTCAATAAAAATATTTTTATTAATATTTCCAAGGAAATTTTTTTTTCGTAATTTGATTTTAGTGAATTATTAATTATTGATTTCCATTTTTTATCCATCAAAAAAAATATTTTATCTTTTTTATATCTTTCCGGAATAAAATCGTTTATAAATTCTTCAAAAATAGGAATCCAATTTTTTATTTTTTTTTGTATTGATATTTTTTTTTTCCATTTATAAATTAGGTTTAAAAATATTTTTAGTCGAATTATTTCTTCGTAAATATTTTTTTTTATTTTTTTATACGACAAAATAGAATTCCAGATTAAACTATCGTTTGTAGCATAACCTAATAAGATTCTATTTATTCCAAATTCCCAAGTGTTATATTTAATGTTAATATTAAATTGTTTTTTTAAATTTTTTTTATTTATTCCAAATTTAATTCCTAATTCTTGAATACATTTTTTTAATTCAAATATATTTTTTGTATCAATTAAGAATTGTTCAGATATTAAAGGAAGTTCCAATAATGAAAAAAATTCTTCATAAGTAATTTTTTTTATTTTTAAATTAAGAATATTTTCTATTATTTTTGATATTTCCTCTTCTTGTTTATCAAAATAATTTGATATTACAAATGGAATTTGATTAAATTTATTAAAAATCCCATATATATATGGAATATATGCTTGTATATCTTTTGCTACTACAAGAATTTCATTGAAATTTATTTTTTTATTTTTATTTAATATTGTTAATAAATTGCAGTGTAATACTTCTATTTCTTGTTGTTTTGAATTGCAAATATGAATACTAATTGAATCATCGATTGAATTTAAAAAAAATTTTTGGTTTTTTTTTCTTTTTTTTAGATTAGATTCTTGTAAGATTTTGTTTTGGATATTGTTTAGTAATTTGTTTTCTTTTGATTTTTGAAAATAAAAGAAATATTTTTTTTTCTTTTTTTTTAATAAATTTTCAATTTGATCAATTCCAATTTCCCCAAAATTTAAAATAAAAGATTTTTTAGATCTATTTTTTTTTATTTCTGAATAATTTTTGTGTAATCCAAAAAACGGGTTGTTAATAAACATGTGTATGTCATAAAATTTTCTGAATTTGTATAGTGTATTAATATAGATTTTTGGAGTATCAATTGAATCAAAAATAAATATTCTAGAACGTTTTTTTTTTTTTTTTTTCATGGTTTTTAAAATTAAGTTTTCTAAATTTAAATAATTGAAAATTATATTTTTATCTGAAAAATTAATTGTTTGTTCCCAAATTTTTTTTTGCCATTTTTGTATTGGAATAGAGTTAATGTTTGCTCTGTTTAATATTTGGTTTTCGCTCCATGATTTTATTAAATTAGGACGATAAATATCATATTTGCAAAATAATTTATAGAATTTATATGAAAACTCTAAGATTTCTTCTTTTTTTATGTTGTTTTTTTTATATCTTAAAAAATCATTAATATTTTTTAAATTCATTAATTTCCAAAATATTTTTTTTTTGTTTAATAAATATTGATTTAAAACATCTGAGTTTATTTTAATAAATATTTTTTTTATAAAATAATCAATAGATAAAAAATCAATATTTGCATATATCCCAAAAAAATGAGATATGTAAATTTTTATCCATTTTTCTATTTCTTTGTTCTTTACTAAAAAAGTTTCTGTTTTTAAAGGGTTTTTGAGAGGTTGATCTTTTATTATTTTTAAAGATTTTCTTAGTAAAATTTTTGAATCATTAGATTGATATATAAATAACATTTTTTAAATTTCCTTTATTTGAAAAGAATTAAATAATTTTTTTAGTATTTTTTATTAGAAATTTATAAATTGATAATTTATTTTAAAATAATTAGTGATCAACAAATCATTATTTGATTTCAATTTGAATTTTTGGATAGGGAATACTAATTAAATTTTTGTCTAATTGTTTTTTAAATTTTGCCATTAAGTCCCAGTAAACAATATTTAAATCATCTGTGTCGCTCCAACATCTAACAATAAATTTCAGAGAAGATGGAGTTAGTTCGCTTAAACCGATGACTATTCCTAGGTCTTGTATAACTCTTTCTTCGGATTCTATTGTTTTTTTTAATATTTTAATAACCATATCTATATCTGAATCATATCCTACATTAATAATAAATTCGTTTCTTCTAAATCTTTCTCTTGAATAATTAATTATATTTTTAGATATAATTTTTCCATTAGGAATTATTACTGTTTTTCCATCTAATGTTCTAAGAGTAGTATAAAAAAAATGTATATTAATTATAGTTCCTGCAATGTTTCCTAAATCTACATATTCTCCGATTTTAAAGGGTTGTAAAGTTATTAATAGTATTCCCGATGCAAAGTTTGATAAAGAACCTTGAACAGCTAATCCAATTGCTATTCCTATAGCTCCTACTATAGTAATAGTAGATGTTATATCTATTCCTATTTTTGCTAAAGATGAAACAATTGTGAATATAATAATTATATATTTAGCTATTATTGTAAAAGATATTGCTATATCAGGATTTATATTATTAATAACAAGCAAGCTATTTATTACTTTCGTAATTATTTTTGCTATAATAATTCCTACTATTATTTCAAAAATGGTAGAACTAAAGTTTATTAAATAACACAACATTAGTTCTTGTTTTAGAAGAACCAAGTGTCCAAAATTGAAAATTTTGTTAATTATATTAATTTCTGTCATTTTTATTTTTCTATCGAAGTATTTTATTTTACTAAAAAATAATATATCTATAAATTAAAAAATTTTATGATTTAATTTTTAATTAATTTTTTAGAAAACTATAACAAAAAAAACATTTTTTATTTTTGTATCTATTTTCATCAACAGATAGGGCTATGATGAAAGAAATTTTTTTATTAAATAAATTTCAAATAAATAAAAAATACTTAATTTTTATAAAGAATTTAAATATTAATAGTTGATATTATTTTATTCTTTTGAATAAAAAATATAAATTTAAAATTTATTAATAGTAAAAAACGGAGAATATGTAAATTAAAGTATTCCCCGTGGTTACTTTTTAATTATTTTTTTTGTTTAAAATGTTATAAGCATTAAGAGTGTAGAAAGCTTTTTTTAAACGAAATGACATTGAATGTTGAGATGATCTAATCCAGGATCTAGGATCATAATATTTTTTATTAGGAAGATCTGAACCAATTGGATTTCCTAGTTGACTTTGCAAAAATTTTTTATTTTTTTTATAAAATTGTAAAACTCCTTCCCAAGTAGCCCATTGCATATCAGTATCTAAATTCATTTTAACTATTCCATAATGAATTGATTTTTTTATTTCTTGAGTCGTAGATCCAGAACCTCCATGAAATACGAAATTTAATGGTTTTAATGATGGTAATTGATGTTTATTTTTAACTAAATTTTGAGATTTTTTTAAAATTATTGGGGTTAATTGTACATTACCTACCTTATATACTCCATGCACGTTTCCAAATGATGCAGCAATAGTAAAATTAGAACTAATTGATTTTAATTTTTCATATGCGTAATTTACTTCTTCTGGTTTTGTATATAAAGATTCAATATTTAACGAAGAATTATCTACTCCATCTTCTTCTCCTCCAGTACATCCTAGTTCTACTTCAAGCATCATATTAATTTTTTTCATTTTTAAAAAATATTTCTCGCATATTCGTATATTTTTTTTAATTTTTTCTTTAGATAAATCAATCATATGAGAAGTAAATAGAGGTTTTCCTGTTTTTTTAAAAAATAATTTTCCTTTTTTTAATAATCCATCAATCCAAGGCAATGTTTCTTTATGGCAGTGGTCAGTATGCAAAATAACGGGAACTTTATAATGCTTTGCTAATAGATGTACGTGTTGTGCACCAGACACAGAACCTAAAACAGCTACATCTGCTTCTTTGTTTTTTGTATTTTTTAATAATCCTTTACCAGCCATAAAAATAGAGCCTCCATAAGAAAATTGAATAACTACTGGAGATCTCATCATAGATGCTGTTTCTAAAACAGTGTTTATAGAATCATTTCCTATACAGTTAACAGCCGGTAAAGCAAATTGATGTTTTTTAGCGAATTCAAACAAATTAGATGCTTCTATCCCAGATAAAACTCCAGGTTTAATAAAATCAATAATTCGAGACATTTTTTTTCCTGTTGTTAACTCAAATTCAACTATGACGTTGTATACAAAAAATAATTTATTATTCAGTTTTCTTATGTTTGTTATAAGATTTATTTTTCAATATCTCAATGACAGGTAGTTTTTTCCCTTCTATAAATTTTAGAAAAGCTCCTCCTCCAGTAGAAATATATGAAATTTTTTTTTCTATATTAAACATCTCAATTACAGATAATGTATCTCCTCCTCCAGCAACGGAAAAAGATTTAGCGTTTGCAATAGTTTTAGCTAAGATTTCTGTTCCAGTTCTAAATTTAGGAAATTCAAATACTCCTACTGGACCGTTCCATAGAATAGTTTTTGCTTTTTGTATTATTTTTTTCATTTTTTTTATTGTTTTTTCTCCAAAATCCATAATTTCTTCATTTTCTTTAATTTTGTTGATATCTGTTATTCTAGATGGAGAATTTTTGTTAAATTCAATAGCAACATGAGAATCTACTGGAATAGTTATATTGAATTCACTTTTCATTTTTTGTGCAGATTTTATGAATTTTTTTTCACACAAAGATCTTCCTATATTATTTTCAATTGCTATGAACGTATTAGCTATTCCACCTCCTACAATAATGTTATCAGTAATTTTACCTAAAGCATTTAAAACATTAAATTTAGTAGATATTTTAGCACCACCAATTATGGCAATCATTGGTCTTTTTGGTTTGTTTAGAATGTTTTTTAAAGCATTTATTTCTTTTATTAATAAAAATCCTGCACAGGATTGTTTTGAAAATTTTATTACATTATATGTAGAAGAATGTTTTCTATGTACTGTTCCAAATGCGTCCATAACAAATAAATCACAAAGATTGGCATATTTTTTTGCCAATTTTTCATTGTTATTTTTTTCTCCAACATTAAATCTAACATTTTCTAAAATAGTTAATTCTGCATTGAACTCTATTTTTTTTGTTAAATATGTGCTACAAAAACTCACTTTAATTTTTGGAAAAATTTTTTTTAAATATAAGTAAACTGGATATAAAGAATATTTTTTTTCGAATATACCTTCTTTTGGACGTCCTAAATGAGACATGATAATAATTTTTGCTTTTTTATCTAATGCAAATTTAATAGTAGGTAAAGATGCAATAATTCTAGAATATGAAGATATTTTGTTATTTTTCATAGGAACATTTAAATCGCATCTAATTAATATTTTTTTTCCATTAAGTTCCATATTATTTATTTTTTTCATTTTTTTTCCTAAATTGTTTTTTATGAATTTTAATTTTTAGATTGATACTACCACTATTTATATAAAAGTTAAAAATTAAGTTTTTAAAAAACAAAAAAATTTTAAATTAATATAAGTTAATTAATTTATTAAATTAAAAAATTTATTTTTTATATTAAACGATATTTTTTTTAAATAGAAGTTTTTAACTTTTAAACCAATTATGTATTCCTTCTAAAAACATTTGAGTTGATAACATAATTAAAATTAAACCCATTAATCTTTCTAATGCATCTACTCCTTTTTTTCCAAACAAATGTAAAAAAAAACTAGAAGAAAGCAATATTAGAAATGTAATAAACCAAGCTATGAAAAGAGAAATTGTTAAATAAAATAATTGAAATGGATATTGATGGGATAATACAATAAGAGTAGCTAACAATGAGGGTCCAGCAACTAGAGGAATTGCTAATGGTACTAAGAACGGTTCATCAAAATTAATTGATGTATTATCTGTGTTGTCTTCGTACGGAAAGATCATTTTAATTGCTATTAGAAATAAAATTATTCCACCAGATATGGATACTGTTTCTGTTCTTAAATTTAATATATTTAATATTTTTTCTCCAGCAAATAGAAATGTTAACATAATAAGAAAAGCAATTATCATTTCTCTTAACAATAGAAATTTTCTTCTTTTTGGTTCAAAATTTTTTAAAATTGACATAAAAATTGGTAAATTTCCCAACGGATCCATAATTAATACTAGTAATATGGTAGTAGAGATCATGTTTTTCATGGTTTAACCTTGATGACTATTATGTTATTTTCTAGATGTGAAATTTTTGATTAAAATTTTATAAAATAAATAAATGTTGTTTTTTTTATTTTTTATAATTAATTATTATAATACATGATGTATATATAATATATAGTAATAAATAATTGAATAATAAATATTAATTTTAAATAAAACTAATAGAAAAAATTATTTTTAAAATTTTACAAAACATACTTTTTATGTTTAAAAAAATATTTAATTTTTAATTAAATATTTTTTTTTTAATTTTTAAATAAAATTTTTTTTATTTAATTGGAGAATTTGAAATGAAAAAAAAAATAGTAGGAATAATAGGTTGGAGAGGAATGGTTGGATCCGTATTAGTATCGAGAATGATTCAAGAAGATGATTTTAGTAATTTTAGAACCATTTTTTTTTCTACTTCTCAGTTTGGTAAAGATGCTCCGTTAGTTAAAAATTTATATTTTAATAAATTGCAGAATGCTTACGATATTAAATTATTGATGGATTTAGATATTATTTTAACTTGTCAAGGATCAGACTATAGTAGTATTGTTTATTCCAAGCTTATTAAAAAAAAATGGAACGGATATTGGATTGATGCAGCATCTTCATTAAGAGATGATATAAGATCAATTATTGTATTAGATCCAGTCAACAAAGATATAATCGATGTCTCTTTAGAAAAAGGAATTAAAACTTTTGTAGGAGGTAATTGTACTGTTAGTTTAATGTTAATGGCTTTAGGAGGATTATTTAAAAAAAAAATGATTGAGTGGATTTCAGTTTCTACTTATCAGGCTGCATCAGGAGCAGGATCTAAACATATGATGGAATTATTATTTCAAATGGGTTATTTATATAATTCTGTAAGAAGTAAATTAGAAAGCAAAAATTATTCTATTTTAAAAATTGAACGTTTAATTTCTAATTCTAGTAATGATTTAAATTTTCCTAAAAGTAATTTTAAAGTTCCATTAGCAGCTAACTTAATACCTTGGATAGATTCAAAAATAAGAAAAAATGGTCAAAGTAAAGAAGAATGGAAAGGTCAATTTGAAACTAATAAAATTTTGGGTATAAGTGAATTAAATACTATTAAAATTGATGGGATCTGTGTTCGTGTTGGTTCATTTCGTTGTCATAGTCAATTTTTTACGATTAAATTAAATAAAAATATTTCTTTATCAGATATTGAAAACATTCTAAGTAATCATAATTCTTGGGTAAAAATTATTCCTAATAATCCAGAAGATACATCAAAAAAATTAACTCCTTGTTCAGTTACTGGAAGCTTAGATATTCCAATTGGTAGAATCAGAAAAATGAATATTGGTTCAAAATATTTATCTGCATTTAGTGTTGGAGATCAATTATTATGGGGTGCTGCTGAACCTTTAAGAAGAATTTTAAGAATAATACTTTTATATTGTTAATTGTTTTTTTTATGTTGTATTAAATATGTATAAGGGATTTTATTTACATTTTTTTTTAATAATTTATGTTTCATAAAATGACAAAATATAGGAATTTCATATTTTGTACTAATGTCGTCTGCAATTACTAGAAGTATCTTTTTTCTTTTCATTTTTTTTAGTGTTTTTCTAATGATTAGAATCGGATCAGGACATCTCATACCTATAATATTTAAAGTTTGAATATTTTTGTTATTTTTATTTTTATTAGTTTTCATTTTTTAGAATTTATGACATGAAAAAATATATATTAATTTTAATTTTTTATTTATTTATTTCTTTCTTAAAGATAGAAATAAATTTTAAAAATTAAAATTATGAAAAAGATAATGATAGATTTTTAAAATCTATCCAAATTAATTTTTTTTCGTTTTTCTTACAATTTATTTCTAATTTTGTAAGTTTTCTAACTATTTTATAATATTTTTTATGATTAATTTTTTTTTTTGT
This sequence comes from Buchnera aphidicola (Tetraneura sorini), assembly GCA_049942775.1. Classification (GTDB taxonomy): domain Bacteria; phylum Pseudomonadota; class Gammaproteobacteria; order Enterobacterales; family Enterobacteriaceae; genus Buchnera_D; species Buchnera_D aphidicola_E. Next base: position 401,996 of record CP188087.1, on the reverse strand, counting down.
TATTTTACAGAAATAATATATTTCTTTATTTTTTAGATCATAATTTTCAATCATATTAAATAAATATTTTTGAAATATTCGTATTAAAATTATTGGTTGATAATTATTTTGTTCAAATTTATTTAAAATTCTAATTGATTTTTTTTTATTGTTTGATAAAACTGATAAACACCACTGATAAGCGTTGAATATTCCTTCATCATTTATTATCGATAATGCAATTTTTTTATTAATTAATTTGTTTGAATTAGTTAAAAACAATATTTTTATTATATTTGATAAAAAAAATACATTTCCTTCATAAAAATTTAGCAGGAGTTTTTTAGCCTTGTCATCTATTTTTAGGTTTAGTTCTATTATTCTATTCTTCAACCATTTTTCTAATAAAAAATTATTAATATTACAGATTATAATTAATCCTTTTAAACCAAAGTAATTTATTTTTTTTTGTATTTTTTTAAAATAATTACTATTTTCAAAATGTATTATTAATGGATTTTGTTTTTTTAAAGTTATATAAAATAAATGATTGATTAATTCTATTTCTTTAATTTTATTTTCGTTTTTGTTTGACAAATGTATTATAAATATTTTTTTTGAAGTAAAAATATCATTTTTTGAATACAAATGAAACAATTTTTTCCAATTATTTTCATTTTTGATGTTAACTTCGATTCTTTCAGTTCTTTTTTTTTTTGTTATTTTGCATATCTTTTGAATAGATTCTTGAATTAATATTATTTCGTTTCCTTGAATAATATAAAAAGAAAATATAGTTTTATTAAATTTTTTTAAAATATTTTGAGGATAAGTAGTAGTAGTCATTATTTTTTATTTTTTAAAAAAATAATAACATATTTTTTTTTTAAATTACAAAATTTAAAAGTTTATTTTTTATATAAATGATTTTTTTTATTTTTTTTTCTTTTAAATATTTTTTTATCTTTTTAGATTTTTTTGCTAAAAAGATTATTTTTTCTTCAGAAACTTTTTCTTTTTTTATTTTTATTTTATCTCTTATTTTACTATTTATTTGTATTACTATTGTTATTTTAAAACTAATAGTTTCTTTTATTTCAAAGAATTTTTTTTTTGGCCAAGAAGCGTAGTCAATATTATGTTTTCCTGTTAACGAATGCCATAATACAAAACAAACATGTGGAATAAAAGGATACATCATTTTAATTATTAATAATAATATTTGATGAAATACAGATTTTTCTTTTTGGTTTTTTATTTTATATTTTGATAATTCATTCACTAATTTCATCATTTTAGAAATAGCTGTATTAAATGATTTTCTTTCGTGAATGTCATAAGTAACTTTTTTTATTGTTAAATTAACTTTTTGTTTTATTTTTTCTTGATAGTTGTTATTTTTAGTTTCACTAATGTTATCAATACAATCATTTTTTTTATTTTTGTAGTTTTGAACTATTTTCCATAATTTTTTTATAAATCTATATGAACCTATTACTCCAGATTCATTCCATTCTAGAGATGCTTCTACAGGAGCAGCAAACATAATAAATAATCTGATTGTATCAGCTCCATATTTTTCTATCATAATTTTTGGATCTATTCCGTTTTTTTTTGATTTAGACATTTTTGTCATTCCTGCATTAATTATTTTTTGACCATTTTCAAGAAAATAATTTTCTATTTTTTTATTTTTGTCTTTTTTAATTATAATTGATTCTTTTGGAATCCATTTTATTATTCCATCTTTTTTTATGTAATAGAAAGCATTGGATAATACCATTCCTTGACATAATAAATTTTTTACAGGTTCATCAGAATTTACTAATCCCATATCTCTTAATAATTTATGAAAAAATCTTAAATAAATTAAGTGCATTGTTGCATGTTCAATTCCTCCAATATATTGATCTATTGGAAGCCAATATTGTGCTGCTTGTAAATCAAACATCCCTTTTTTGAAGTTAGGAGAAGTATATCTAGCATAATACCAAGACGATTCTATAAAAGTATCGAAAGTGTCTTTTTCTATTTGAACTTTTTCTCCGTTAATTAAAAATTGTCTATTTTTTTCTGAAAAAATTATTTTTTTTTCATTTTTTTTATTTATATTTTTTATTTTAGGTAGTACGATTGGCAAATATTGTTCAGGAATAGAAAAAATTTTACCATTTTTATTTTTATACATAGGTATGGGAGTCCCCCAATATCTTTGTCTAGAAATTCCCCAATCTTTTATTTTAAAAATAGTTTTTGTTTGAATGATTTTTTTTTTAATTAGTTCTTGGAGTGTTATTGAATGATTGTTTTTAAAAGATAATTTTTTTGATTCTTGTAAATTAGATAATTTATTTTTATTTAAAACAGTAGAATTATTTTTATGATTTTGTATTAATTGGATAATTGTAATATAGTTTTTTTTTTTAAAATTAAATTCTTCTAAAGAATTATTTGGACTACAAATTATAGCATTTATTTCTTTGTTTTTATTTTCTTTTAAAAAATTAACAATCCATATTGGGATTTTTTTTTTTGTGATAGGATGAATAGCTAATTCTTTTGTTTTTATTGCATGTTTATTTATATCAATTTTACTAATGTTAATTTGATTTTCTTTATTTTTATTATTGATTGTTTTTGCAATCCAATGGTTTTTGGAAATAATTATATAAGTAGCTTCTACTATAGAATTTAGTTTTTTTGCATAAACTTTAATTTTTTCATTTCTATTGAATAAAGAAATAGTAATTTCAATTATTTCTTTTTTTCCAATCCAGTTTTTTTGCATTTTTTTTACTTCTTCAGGCCACTTTTTTAACAATGACAAATCATTAAACAATTGATTTGCATATTTTGTAATTTTAAGAAACCATTGATAAATTTTTTTCTTTTCAATTAATGTATTACATCTCCAACATTTGTTGTTTATTACTTGTTCGTTAGCTAATACAGTTTGATCGTTTGGACACCAATTTACAATTGATTTTTTTTTATAGGTTAGTTTTTTTTTATACAACATAGTAAATAACCATTGTTCCCATTTGTAATATTCTGGTTTTGAAGTATTTATTTCTCTAGACCAATCATAGCTATAACCAAGTTTAGTTAATTGTTCTTTCATGTATTCGATATTTTTTTTTGTCCATTCTTCTGGATGTATTTTATTTTCAATTGCAGCAATTTCTGCAGGTAATCCAAATGCATCCCATCCCATGGGATGTAATACGTTTTTTCCCAACATTCTTTGATATCTAGCAATAACATCTCCTATTGTATAATTTCGAACATGTCCCATGTGTAAATTTCCAGAAGGATAAGGTAACATTACTAAGCAATAGAATTTTTTTTTATTTTTTTTTTCGGTAGTTTTAAAAGTATTATTTTTTTCCCAATATTTTTGAACAAATTGTTCTATTTTTTTTGGTTGATAAGATTCTTTTATAAGATCCATTAATTTTTCCTTATTTTTTTTAGTTTTTTTAAATGAAAATTTTTTAATAAATTTCGATTATTCAAAACATAAAAAAATTTTTATAATTTTTAAAAATATTTATTTTAATAATTTTCTTAGTCATACGTATAATAAATTTAAAGTAATTTTGATAAAAAATTATATTTTTATAATATTGTTATAATAATAATTTTTTATTTTGTTTATTTTTCATTAAAATGATTTTTTTATTTTTATAATTGTTTATATTTAGTTTAATAATTTTAAATTGTTAAAAATGTTTTTTTATTAAGATTCTTGAAAATTTTTTTAAAAATATTTTAAATGTCTAATGTTTTTTAGTTTCAGATATTTTTTTTTCATTTGGAAACAAAACTTTTACTTGTATGATTTTTCTACTATCAGAAATAGAAACAATAAAAACATGTTTTTTGATAGATATTTTTTCCCCCTTTTTCGGTAATCTTCCCAATTTTTTCATAATTAGACCTCCTATTGTATCTACTTCTCGATCATCAAAATTAGTTTTAAAAATTTTATTGAATTCTTTTATTTCAATGATTCCAGGTATTTTAAAAGACTTTTTATTTATTTGATGTATTATTAACATTTTATTTTTATCATACTCATCTTTTATTTCTCCTACGATGAGTTCTAAGACATCTTCAATTGTAACTAATCCAGATACAATTCCAAATTCGTCTATTACAATAGACAAATGACGTTTTTTAGATCTAAATTCTTTTAGCATTAAATTAACAAATTTGCTTTCAGGAACTACAATAGCTGGACGCAATATTTTTTTTATATGAAAGTTTTTTGAATTTTTGTACATGAATGGTAATAAATCCTTTGCAATTAATATTCCTTTAACATAGTTTTTATCTTTGCTCATTACAGGATATCTAGAATGTGAAGATTTAATTATGGTATTTATACATGTTTTAAAATTGCAATGAAAATCTAAAGTTATCATTTTTGTTCTTGGAATCATTATTTGATGCACTCTTTTTTCATAAATATTTAGTACACCTTCCAACATTTTTCGAGTATCTAAATCGATTATTTTGTTTTTTTTAGCGTTTTTAATAATTTTAATTAATTCTTTCTTGCTTTTTGGATCTTCATTTCTTATTGGATGAAACAAGTTAGAAAAAAAACTTTTTTTTTTTTTTTTTTTTTTTTTTTAGTGAAATAATTCTCATTCATTATGTTTATTTTTACTCATTATAAGATTTAGTAAAAATGACTATTGACTAATATTATATGGTTTTTTAAAACCTAAAGATAGTAAACATTTAGTTTCTATATTTTCCATTTTTTGTCTATCATCATATTTTATATGATTAAATCCAAGTAAATGTAAACCTCCGTGTATTATAATATGAGCCCAATGTGAATGAATTGATTTTTTTTGTATTTTTGATTCTTCTTCAATTATTTCTGAACATATAATTAGATCTCCTAAAAAATAATATTTATTTTTTAGTTTGTTATTAAAATAAGAAAAAGATAAGATATTAGTTGGTTTATTTTTTTTTCTATATCTATAATTTAGATTATGTATTTCAGGTTTATCGACAATTCTAATTGTTATTTCTATGCATTGTTCTCCCTTAAATATTGTTTTTAGCCATAAAATAAAATCTTTTTTTTTTGGTAATAATTTTCTTTTTATGCATATGATTTGTAGATTTAATTTTAAATTTTTCATTTTATTATTTAAAAATATTTTTTTATTTATTTTGTATAATTTTTCCATATAAATTATAAGCACTAAAATCAGTTATTTTCACTTTAGTAAAATTACCAATTAGTTTATTTTCTCCATTAAAGAAAACGTTTCTGTTATTTTCTGTTTTTCCCATAAGATTAAAATCTTTTTTTTCCGATTCTTTTTCTACAAGAATTATTTTTTCTTGATTTAACATTTTTTTACTCCAATAAAGTGTTTGTTTATTTATTATTTTTTGTAAAAAATATAATCTTTCTTTTTTTTCTTCAACGGATGTAAAATCTTTCATTTTAGACGCAGGAGTTCCTGGTCTTTTAGAATATATAAAACTAAAACTCATATCGAATTTAATTTCTTTTATTAATTTAATTGTTTCTAAAAAATCTGCTTCGGTTTCTCCTGGAAAACCTACTATAAAATCAGAACTAATTTGAATATTATTTCTTACATTTTTTAATTTATTTATGATTTCTTTATATTCTTGAACAGTATGTAATCTTTTCATTTTTCTTAGGATTTTATTTGATCCACTTTGTATAGGTAAATGTAAGAAATTAACAATTTTTTTTGTTTTTGCATATGCATTTATAATATCATCTGTAAATTGAAATGGATTACTAGTAGTAAATCTAATTCTATCAATTCCGTTGATTTCGGACACTAATAGTAACAATTCAGAAAATTTGTACAATTTATTGTATTTTCCGATTCCTAGATAAGAATTTACATTTTGTCCTAATAAATTTATTTCTCTTACCCCATTTTCTGAAAGTTTTTCAATTTCACTTAAAATGTGGGTTACTGGACGGCTTATTTCTTTTCCTCTAGTAAATGGGACAATACAAAAAGAACAATAATTATTACAACCTTCCATTATAGAAACGAATGAACTTATTTTTTTTTTTGTTTTTTTTACCTTTTTTTGAATTTTAAATTTTTTAAATTTATTAAAAGAAATATCCATAATTAAATTATTTGAAGAATATGATTCTCTAATCATTTTTGATAATTTATGTAGACTTTGTGTACCAAATATTATACTTACATAATTTGCTCTTTGATAAATTCTTTCTCCTTCTTGAGTAGCAACACACCCTCCTACAGCGATTATTGTATTTGGTTTTTTTTGTTTGATTTTTTTCCATCTTCCTAATTGATGAAAAACTTTTTCTTGTGCTTTTTCTCTTATTGAACAAGTATTTAATATAAAAATGTCAGCTTTTTCTTGGTTTTTAGTTTTTACATATCCGTCATTAGTCAGCTGTTTTTCAATTAGTTCAGTATCATACTCATTCATTTGACAACCCCAAGTTTTTATATAAAAATTTTTTTTCATTATTTATGATTCCTTATAATAAAGTTATTTTATTTCAAAATAATAAAAATAGCTTTTTAGTTAATTGATTTTAGGATATATAATTTAGTTTATATTGCAACTTTGGCCTGTATGTGAGGATGAGGATTGTAATTTTCAAATTTAAAATGATTAAATGTATACTTGAATAAAGAACTTGGTCTAGGATTTTTAATAATTAGATTTGGTAATTTTTTTGGAATTCTTTTTAGTTGTATTAACGCACTTTTTAAATGATTTTTATATAAATGAATATCTCCACCTGTCCATAAAAGATCTCCTAATTTTAATTTACATTGATGAGCTATCATGTGTATAAGTAATGCATAACTTGCTATGTTGAAAGGAAATCCTAAAAAAATATCACAAGATCTTTGATATATTTGACAACTTAATTTGTTATTTGTAACATTTAATTGAAATAAAACATGACAAGGAGGAATTGACATTAGTGAAATTTCAGCAGTGTTCCAACTAGAAACAATCATTCTTCTAGAATTGGGAGAATTTATTATTTCTTTTAAAATAAATTTTAATTGATCAATTGATTTTCCATCATAGGTTTTCCATTTTCTCCATTGTTTTCCATAAATTGGACCTAAATCTCCTTTTTCATCTGCCCATTCATCCCAAATGGATATATTGTTTTTATTTAAGTATTTTATATTTGTGTCTCCTTTTAAAAACCATAGAAGTTCGTGTATTATAGATGGCAAATGACATTTTTTTGTTGTAATTAATGGAAATCCTTTATTTAAATTTATTCGGATATGATGACCAAAAATAGATAATACTCCAATTCCAGTACGATCTAATTTCTCTTGTCCAGTGTTTATAATTTTTTTTAGTAATTTAAGATATTTTTTCATTTTTCTATTTTCAAATTAATTATTATTAAATATATTCCCAAAACAATCATTGGTATTGACAAAATTTGTCCCATAGTAAAATTATTAAATATAAATCCTATTTGAAAATCAGGCTCTCTAAAAAATTCTAGTATAAATCTAATAAATCCATATAAAATAAGAAAAATACCAGTCATTAATCCTTTTTTAAGTTTTTTATCTTTGAGTTTGTAAAATATGAAAAATAAAAACACTCCTTCAAAAAAAAATTCATAAATTTGAGATGCATGTCTTGGTAAATTATTAAATTGATTAAACATTGTTAACAATTCTGGTTTTTTTTTTGCTATTTCTAGATCGAATTGCCTAGCTTTAGGAAATAGAAAAGATATTACAAGGTTTGTTTTTATTCTTCCATATAATTCTCCATTTATAAAATTTCCTATTCTTCCTATAGCTAATCCAAATGGGATTAGAGGTATGATAAAATCAGATATTTCTAAAAATTCTCTCTTTTTTTTTTTACAAAAATATTTTATTCCTAAAATTACTCCTAATAATCCCCCATGAAAAGACATTCCTCCGTTCCAAATTTTTGGGATAGAACACAGTTTTTCTGTAATTAGTTGAGTATCATAAAAAATTATATATCCAATTCTTCCACCAATAATCATGGATATAAAACAGTAAAATATTAAATTTTCTATTTCTTCTTTTTTTAGTTTTATTTTTAGTTGTTTTGCATTTTTTTTCCCATACTGTAATGCAAATATTAAACTCATTAGATACATTATTCCATACCAGTAAACAGATATTGGTCCTATGGAGAGTATTATTGGATTAATTATTGGAGTTTGTATTAATAAATGTTTCATTATTTTTTTTATATATTTTCTAACATTAACATTTCTTTAAATGTTTGTTTTTTTCGAATTATTTTAAAATTTTTATTTTCTATTAGTATTTCAGGAATTAATGGTCTACTATTATAATTTGAAGACATAGATGAGCCATAAGCTCCAGTGTCATGAAAAATTACATAGTCTCCTATTTCTGGTTTTGGCAACAATCTACTTGCTGTCATTTTTTTTTTAGTTTGTGTAAAAATGTCTCCTGATTCACATAAAGGACCTCCAATAATGGTTTTTACCATTTTTATGGATTTTTCTTTATTTTTCTTAATAATCGATATGTGGTGATAACTACCATACAATACAGGTCTTATTAATTCATTAAAACCAACATTAACTAAAGTGTATTTTTTTTTTCCCATTTTTTTAATTGATCTAACTGTTGACACTAGAATTCCAGATTCAGCAACTAAAAATCTTCCTGGCTCAATTTCTAATTTTATTGGATTTCCAAAATATTGAGAAATTTTATTTCTAGTCTTATCCCAAATTTTAAAAAAGTTATCTATATTAAATTTTTTTTCATTTTGTTTATATGGAATTGAGAATCCTCCTCCGGTAGAAATAAATTTTATTTTTTGTTTAAAGTTAAACACTGTTTCCATCATTTTTTTACATACTTTTTTTAAATTATTTATATTTATTCCTGATCCAATATGCATATGTATTCCGATTAATTGAAATTTATATTTTTTTATATAAGATAAACTTTCTTGGATATTCCATATACCATGTTTGCTATTTTCTCCTCCAGTATTTGTTTTTTCGTTATGTCCATATCCAAATTTAGGATTTATTCGCAACCAAATTTTATGTCCTGGAGACAGTTTTCCTAATTGTTCTAACATGTTAATAGATCCAATATTTACAGTTATTTTTAACGAAATAATTTTTTTTATCAATTGATCAGTTTCAAATAAATCTGATGTAAACACGATGTCTTTTTCTGGATTATATCCTGCAGCAATAGCTCTTTCTATTTCTCCTTCAGAAACAGCATCAACTTTGACTTTATTTTCTTTCATAATTTTTAAAATATGTATATTAGAACATGCTTTTTGAGCAAATCGAATTGAATCAAATTTCTTGAGTTGATTAATTCTTTCTTTTATAGTATTACTATCATATATCCATAGAGGAGTTTTATATTTTTTAATTATTTCTAATATATTTTTTTCATTTAAGTTTTTTGAGTTATTTTTCATATGAGTGTCTTAAAATAATGGATATTTTTTTATTTTTTATAATTAGATCGCATAGTTGGAAATAAGATAACATCTTTGATATTTTTTTGGTTTGTAAAAAACATGATTAATCTATCAATTCCTATTCCAATTCCTGCTGTAGGAGGTAAACCATGTTCTAAAGCAGTAATGTAGTTATCATCGTAATGCATGATATTTTTATATCCAATTTTTTTTAATTTAGATTGTTCTAAAAATCTTTTTTTTTGGTCTTCAGGATCGTTTAGCTCTGAAAAACCATTAGCGATTTCATATCCCCCTAAAAAAAATTCAAAACGATCGGCAATTTTTCTTTTTTTATCATTTCTTCTAGATAATGGAGATACTTCAATAGGGTATTGAGTTATAAAAGTAGGTTGAACTAGTTTCTTTTCAATTATTTTCTCAAATATTTCATTAATTAGTTCTCCAATCTTCCAATTTTTTTTTGTTTCAATTCCTAGTTTTTTTGATTTTTCAGTTAATTTACTAAAGTTTTTTAAATCTGATTCTTGTATACTAGGAACATATTTTAAAATAGATTCTTGCATCGTAAATTCATTATATGGTTTTGAAAAATCAAATTTTTGATCTTTGTACATTATTATTTTTGTTCCAAAGATTTCATTTGAGATATTTTTTAATAGTTTTTTTAAAAGATTCATCATGTCTTTGTAATTAGCATAAGCCATGTATAATTCTAGCATAGTGAACTCTGGATTATGTTTGAATGAAATGCCTTCATTTCTAAAATTACGATTAATTTCAAAAATTTTAGTAAAACCACCAATAATTAATTGTTTTAAATATAATTCTGGAGAAATTCGTAAGTACATACTTGTATCATATGCATTATGATAAGTCGTAAATGGACGTGCTGTGGCACCTCCAGGAATTGTATGCAACATTGGAGTTTCTACTTCTAGAAATTGGTGATAATTCATAAATTTTCTTATTTCTGCAATTATTTTTGATCTAATGATAAATTTTTTTTTTGATTTTTTATTGGCTATTAGATCTAGATATCTTTTACGAAATTTAATTTCAGGATCTGATAAACCATGATATTTTTCAGGCAAAGATCTAAGAGATTTTGTTAGTATATTTATTTCCATACATCTTATAGATAATTGATTAGTTTGTGTTTTAAATAATTCCCCCTGTGTACTAATTATGTCTCCTATATCTATCTTTTTCATTAAAGATTTATATTTTTGTTGATAAAAAATGTTATTTTGTCTAATGTAAATTTGTATGCAATGTGTGTTGTCTTGTATTAATATAAATGTTGCTTTTCCAATAGTTCTTTTTTGTAGTATTCGTCCAGCTATTTTTATTTCTATCTTTAATTTTTTCAGATTTTCTTTAGTAAAATCAGAAAATTTTGATAAAATTTTTTTAGCAGTGTAATTTGGTTTAAATTTATTTGGAAAAGAAAAACCTTTTTTTTTCATTTTTTTTAGTTTTTCTGATCTATTTTTATATTCATTATTCTTATTCTTTTTTTCTATTTCTAACATTTAAGAAGTGCCCTATAATTCGAGTTGTAAGTTAGATAGAATAAATAATTCTAAATTTCCGTTTAATACTTCGTTTATTTTTCTGGTTTCAATGCCAGTTCTTAAATCTTTAATTCTAGATTGATCTAATACATAAGAACGAATTTGTTGTCCCCAAGTAATATTAGATTTTTTATTTTCTATTTTTTTTTTTTGTATTTCTTCTTTTTTATTTTGTAATTGAGTTAATTTCTCTTTAATTTGTTTTAAAGCTTGTTCTTTATTTTTATGTTGAGATCGATTTTTTTGGCATTGTGTAATGATTCCTGTAGGTAAGTGAGTAATACGAACTGCTGATTCTGTTCTATTAACATGTTGTCCTCCAGCTCCAGATGATCTATAAACATCAATTCGCAATTCAGATGTATCAATTTTAATTTCTTTATTTTTATAAATATCCGGGTATACGAAAATTGAACAAAAAGAAGTATGTCTGCGGTTTCCTGTATCGAAAGGACTTTTTCTAACTAATCGATGTATTCCACTTTCTGTTCTCATCCATCCGAAAGAAAATTTTCCAGAAATTTTAATGGTTGCTGATTTAATTCCAATTATTTCACCAATTGTTTGTTCTATAATTTTAGTTTTAAATTTTTTTAATTCGCACCAACGTAAATACATTTTAAGAAGAATTTTCGCCCAATCCTGAGATTCAATACCACCAGAACCAGATTGTATATCTATATAACAATTATATTTGTCTTCTTTTTTTGTAAAAAAATGTATTTTTTTTATATTTTGAATTTTTTTTTCTATTTCTAAAATTTCTGTTTTAATTTCTTGTAACATTGAGAAATCAGAAGTGTTTTCTATTATTTTAAACAAATCATTTATATCTTGAATAGAATTTTTAATTATTTCTAAAGGTTTAACAATTTTTTCTAAAAAGTTTTTTTTTTCGTGCAATTCTTTTATTTTTTTTGGATTATTCCAATTTTTTATTTTATTTAATTTTTCTGAAATTATATTTAGTTTTTTTTTTTTACTTTGTAATCAAAGGTTCCTCCAAAGTTTTTTAGTTTCTTTATTAATTTCTATAATTTTATTTCTTATTGTATTACTTTCTGACATAATTATTTTCTCATTTTTGTTTTTTATATTTTTAGTAAATCTTTTTTAGTTTATCAGTGTTTTTTTAAATGAGAAAATGTTTTTTATAAAATTTAAAAATTTTATTAATATGAACTTTTTTAAAAGTTTGGAAAGTACAATTATGACTAATGTAAAAGAAAAATTCGTTTATTCTTCTTCTCAAGAAATACCAGATTCTTTTATCTTGTTAAATGATTGGTCTTGTATATTTATTAACGGACCAGATAGTGAAAAATATTTACAAACACAATTAACAGTTGACATATTTTCTTTTAGTTCTGAAAAATATTATTTTTCTGCTTATTGTAATAACAAAGGTAAGGTCTGGAGTACTTGTAGAGTATTTCGTTATAAAAATGGTTTTCTTTGTATTTTTAGAAAATCTGTCACAAAAAGAATAATATTAGAACTTAAAAAATATTCAATTTTTTCTGATGTTAATATCGTTGAAGAAATTAATTTAATTTTAGTTGGTTTGATTGGAAAAAATGTAAAAAAAATATTAAAAAATTATATTAATACATTTTCTAAAGAGAAAATGATCGAACATTCGAACTTTATGAGCGTTCTAAAATTTAAAAATCCAATAGAACGATTTTTATTGATTTTAAATAAGTCTTTTTTTAAAGTTTTTAGAAAAAAAAATATTAAAAAACTATCAATCAGTTCTTCTATTCAATGGAATTCTTTAGAAGTTGAATCTGGATATCCTATTATTGATTATGATATGATGTTGAAATTTTTTCCACAAGATGTTAATTTAGATTTATTAAATGGAATAAGTGTTAATAAGGGTTGTTATTTAGGTCAAGAAATTATAACAAAAATTCATTATTTTAAAAATAATTCTAAAAGATTATATAATTTGAAGGGAATTTCGTTAGAAAATAAGATTAAATTAAATTCTATTTTAAAAATTAAATTTAATAAGAATAAACTTAATTCTGGATTAGTTTTATTTAAATTTAGAACATACGACGGTTATTTTTGGATGCAAGTGGTATTAACAAAAAAAATAACATTAGAAAAAGAAATATATATTTTTGATTTAAAAAAAAATTTTTTGGTAATTTAGAAATAAATAAACTTTATAAAAAGTTTTATACACTTAAAATTAATTTAATAATATGAATCAAGAAGGTATTTTATTTATTATTTCTGCTCCAAGTGGAACCGGAAAATCTAGTTTAATTAAAGAATTTTTGAAAAAAAATTTTTTATTAAATATAAAATCATCAATTTCTTATACTACTAGAAGTAATAGACCTGGAGAATGTCAAGGAAAACATTATTATTTTATTTCTAAAAAACAATTTCATTGTATGATAAAGAAAAATTTTTTTTTAGAGTATGCAAAAGTATTTAATCATTATTATGGAACTTCTAAAAAAAATATATATCATTTTTTATCAAAAGGAATCAGTGTTTTTTTGGATATTGATTGGCAAGGAGCTAAACAAATTAGATCGTTGGTAAAAAAAACTTGTAGTATTTTTTTATTACCTCCTTCAAAAAAAGAGTTGTATAGAAGATTAAGAAATAGAAATCAAGATAGTGATTCGGTAATTTATGATCGTATCAATTTATCAATTTCAGAAATAATGCATTATAAAGAATATGATTATGTTATTATTAATGATGATTTAAATTCAGCAATTTTAGAATTAGAGTTAATTATTAAATCTAAAATGTCACAAATTTATTATCAGAAAAAAAAATATAATTTTTTAATTGAAAAATTAATAAAAGAAAAATTATTACTAAATTAATAAACTGTATTTATAAAAATTTTTTTTGTTTATATTTTAAAAAAATCTTCAATAAAATTGAAGATTTTATTTTATTTTATTTTTTTTTTTTTTAAGTTTTGGTTTATCTTTTTGTTTTTCTTTTTAAAATTTTTCTTTCATTTTCTGTAATTTGTTTTTTTCTAATTCTAATAGAATTAGGAGTAATTTCAACTAGTTCATCTTCATTAATAAAACTTAATGCACTTTCTAGCGTCATTTGTTTTATATTAATTAGATTAATTGCTTCATCAGTACCGGAAGCTCTCATATTAGTCAATTTTTTTCCAGTAAGACAATTTACAGTTAAATCATTAGAACGATTATGTATTCCAATTATTTGTCCTTCATATATTTTTTCCCCATGATTTACTAGTAATTTACCTCTATCTTGTAAATTAAACAAAGAGAATGCAACAGCAGTTCCTGTTTTATTTGCGATTAGTACTCCATTTTTTCTATTCCTAGTTTCAGTTTGATTGTTGACTTCTTTATAGTGACTAAAAGAAGAATAAAACAAACCAGTTCCTGAAGTAATGTTTAAATATTCTGTTCTAAATCCTATTAATGTTCGACTAGATAGTAAATAATCTAGTCGTATTCTTCCATTTTTATGTATTATTATATTTTTTATAGTTCCTCTCTTATCCCCAATAAAATTCATAACTATTCCTTGATGTTTATTTTCTATGTCTAAAGTTACATTTTCAAATGGTTCTTGTAGAATGTCATTTTTTTTTAAAAATATAACTTTAGGTCTAGATACTTCTAATTCAAATCCTTCTCTACGCATATTTTCAATTAATATTGATAAGTGTAATTCTCCTCTTCCATGTACACAGAATGTATTTGAATTTTCTGTTTTTTCAACTTTTAAAGCAACATTATGTATCAGTTCTTTTTTTAGTCTTTTATAGATTTGATTAGATGTTATATATTTTCCTTCTTTTCCAGAAAAAGGAGATTTATTTACAGAAAAATACATTTTAATTGTTGGTTTATCTATATTTAACTTTGGTAATGGTTTTATTGTATTTATTTCACAAATAGTATCAGAAATATTTATTTTTTCTAATCCTGTGATTGCTACTATTGATCCAGACAAAGCAAAATCACATGGTATTCTTTTTAAACCCATATAGCTTAATACTTGTTGTATTTTTCCAACTTTAATAATACCGTTTGTATTAATTACATTTACTTGTTGATTGTTTTTTATTTTTCCTTGTTTTATTCTTCCAATTCCAATTATTCCAAGATAATTATCATAGTCTAATTGAGAAATTTGCATTTGTAGTTTTTTGTGATAGTTTTTTTTAGGTGCTGGAACATAATTTATAATCGTTTTATATATTTCGTCCATATTATTTTTTATTTTTTTTAGGTTTTTTCCAGAAGTCCCTTGAATTGCAGAACAATAAACAATTGGGAAATCTAATTGCTTTTCGTTTGCATCGAGTTCTATAAAAAGATCAAATACTTGATCTAAAACCCAGTTCGGACGAGAATTTTCTCTATCAATTTTGTTAATTACAACAATTGGATTCAATTTATATTCAAAAGCTTTTTTTGTGACAAAACGTGTTTGAGGCATAGGACCTTCAGTAGCATCAACAATTAATAATACTGAATCAACCATAGATAATATTCGTTCTACCTCTCCTCCAAAATCAGAATGGCCTGGAGTATCTACAATATTTATATGATATCCATTCCATTGGATTGCAATATTTTTAGATAAGATAGTTATTCCTCTTTCTTTCTCTAATTCGTTAGAATCTAGTATTCTTTCTTTTTTTTCTTCATGTTCTTTAAATGTTCCTGCTTGTTGTAATAATTTATCGATTAGAGTTGTTTTTCCATGATCCACATGAGCTACAATAGCTACATTTCTCAAATTTTGATTCATAATTAGTTGTTTTCCTAGTTATTTATATGATGTATTTTATATTAAATTGAACTATTATTATTTTTAATGATGTTTAATTGTTAATTAATTTGACAAAATAGGACTTTTTGATAGGTTTTTTAAAGTTTTATTATAATCTATTTTCTTATTAGGAGTATTCTATATGTTTAGAAAATATCAAAATACTGTTTTTTTGACTAGTATAGTTAATACAGAAAAAAAATATTTGTTTAATCATGGAAAAGAGGTTGCTTTTATAGGATTTTCTAATTCCGGAAAATCAAGTTTAGTAAATTTTTTATCAAAAAATAATTTTTTATCTAGAACTAGTAATAAATTAGGATGCACTAAATCAATTAATTTTTTTGAAATTGTTTCTGGATATCGTCTAGTAGATTTACCTGGATATGGTTATTCTAAATTGTCAAAAAGAAATAAAGAAAATATAAAAAAATTACTGAAAATGTATTTAAATCACAGTATTTGTTTAGTAGGTGTTCTGCTTGTAGTTGATAGTAGACGTTTATTGCGTTTACTTGATTTTTTCATCATAAAATATTTAATTAAAAACAAAAAACGTTTTATTATTGTTTTAACCAAATCAGATAAATTAAAAAAAAATTTATTAAGAAAACAATTTTTAGTTTTAAAAAAACAGATTTCTTGTTTTTTTTATAAAATAGAAATAATAGTTATTTCTATTAAAGAAAAGAATAAAATTAAAGAACTACAAGAAAAAATTAATAATTTTTTTTTAAATGATATTTATTAGTTAGAATAATTGATTCCAATTTTCTCCAATTTTGATGTTTATCTCAATGGGTACTTGCATTGTTAAACTATTTTTCATTATTTTGTAAATGTATTTTTTTAGTTTTATGACATATTTTTTTTTAATTTCAAAAATCAATTCATCATGTATTTGAATTAGCATTTTTGCTTTTAAAATAAATTGTTTTTGTATTAATTTATCAATTTTTATCATTGCAATTTTTAGCATATCTGCAACTGATCCTTGAATCGTAAGATTTATAGCTTGTCTTTCTGCTGATCGTTGACTAGAAACATTTTTTGAGTTGATGTTGTTAATATTTATTTTTCTTCCAGTAATAGTTGTTATGTATCCATTTTCTTTTGTTTTCTTAATTATTTTTTTGAAAAAAATAGGTATTTTTTTATATTTTTTATAATATGTTTCTTTATATTTTTTTGCATTTTTTAAACTAATATTTAGTTTTTTAGATAATCCAAAATCACTTATTCCATAAATTAGACAAAAATTTATAATTTTTGCAAATTGTCTTTGTTGTATTGAAATTTTTTCAGTTGTTTTTGAAAATATGTTAGAAGCTGTTAAAAGATGAACATCTTCGTTTTCTTTGAAATTTTTAATTAATTTTTTATCTTTCGATAAATGTGCAATTATTCTTAATTCAATTTGAGAATAATCAGCTGATAACAATACATTACCTTTAGTTGGAATAAATGACTTTCTTATTTTTCTGTCTTCTTGTTTTTTTACAGGAATATTTTGTAGATTTGGAGATTTGGAAGAAATTCTTCCACTAATTGTTGTTGTTTGATAGTAAGAAGTATGTATTTTTTTTGTTTTTTCATTTATTAAGTTTATTAACTTTATAATATAGTTAGATTTTGTTTTTTTTAAACTACGATACTTTAAAATATTTTTTGGAAAAGGATCATTTTTTGACAGTCTTTTCAAGACTGATTTATCAATTGATATTTTTCCTTTTTTTGTTTTTTTATCTAAAATTAAATTTCTTTTTAATAAAATTTGAATGGTTTGTTTATTTGAGGAAAAATTAAATTTTTCTTTTTCTAGTTTTTGTATGTTTTTTTTTGTATTCGATAATTTTTTATTTATTTCATTTAGTTGTTTTTTTAGTATTTTTTTGTCTATAAGAATTCCATTCATTTCCATTCTTGCAATTACTGATATGATCGGAATATCAATTTTTTCGAATATTTTTTTACTTATTTTATCCTTTTTTAGGAAATAGTTAATTTTTTTATATAAATAGAAATTTATTTTAGATTTTTTTCTTACGTGATTTTTATTATTTAAAAGTTCTTCTGTTAGGAAATCAATATGTTTTTTTTTTTCTTTTTCTGTTTCTTTTTTTAAAAACGGATCTATTATATATAATCCTAACATTGTGTCAAAGTATATTCCTGACAAGCTTATATTTTCTTTTTTTAATAATAGATAGTCTGATTTAAAGTCATATCCAATTTTTTTTATATTTGAATTTTCTAAATATGGTTTTAGATTACTTAAAACAAATTTAATATTAAATTTGTTTTTTTTTTTATTGTTAGAACAATCAAAATAAATAATAGATTTTTCTTTAGGAGAATATATACTAATCTCAACAATTTCTTTATTATGTGTTTTTTCTAAAAAAATAGAGAAACAATCTAATTTTTCTATTTTTTTTATATATTTTTTTAATTTGTTTTCGTTCATTTTTTATTGTTATTTAAGTAATTTTTTTTTTAAAAACATATTGATTATATTTTTCCAATTTTTAAATTCAAATTTTTTTAATAATATTTTTATTTTTCTTTTGTTTAAATTTTTTAATTTTAGTTGTTTTTTTTTAATTTTAATTGGTACATTAGTATTGATAGTTGCAAGTGTTTTGGATAGAAACGCTTTTTTTTTATTGTTTTTGATTATTTTTTGAATATTATTTGATCTTTTTACTGGTATGTTTGATATTTTGTTTATATCATTATATATCTCTTTTATAGAATCAAATTTTTCTAACAGTAGTATTGCTGTTTTTTTTCCAATTCCTTTAACTCCTGGTATATTGTCTGAATTATCTCCTATTAATCCTAAAAAATCGCATATTTGTTTTGGAAACACTCCATATTTTTTTTTTATTTCTACAATTCCAAGAATTTTTTTGTTTGTTCCATCAATTATTTTTATTTGTTTAGATACTAATTGAGCCATATCTTTATCTTTAGTACTGATAAAAACAGAGTAATCTTTTTTTTCATACATTTTGCTAAGTGTTCCAATTACATCATCTGCTTCAAATTTAGAAACTATTACTACTGGAATTCCTAAATATTTAATAATTTTAATTATATGAACAATTTGTTTTTGCAAAAGCAATGGCATTTTTTTTCTGTTGGATTTGTATTTTGAAAATAATATCTTTCTAAAATTCTTTATAGGTGAATCAAAAATAACAATTAAATTTTTAGGATTGTATAAAACAAACATTTTAGAAATCATGTTTATTAATCCAAAAATTGCTCCAGTAGGTTCTTTTTTTTTATTTTGAAAAGTAGGAAAAGTATAATAAAATTTATATAAATAAAATGTTCCGTCAATTAATATAATTTTTGGTTTTTTCATTTTTTTATTAAGTATTTAATTATTTTAGTATATTCTAGGATAAAATTTTCTAATGAATCAGCATTTAAAGATTCTGTTAGAATTGTATATTTTCCATTAATAATAATTTGAGGAACATAAGATAAATAGATTTTTTTACTTTGTTTTTTATTTTCAGTAATAAGGTTTAATACAGAATAACTATTCCATAATTTATTAAATTCTTGTTTTGAAATATTTGTATTTTCTATAAATATTTTTTTTATTGTTTGAAAGTTGATTTTGCTTTTCGTTTCATTTATGAATTCAAACATTGGTAAAATGATTTTGTTTTCTACATGAATAAGTTTAGCTATGGACCAAATATGAGTTAGTATTTTTTCTTGTTTATTTTTAAAAAATTCTAAATGATATGAATTTATTTTTATATTTTTACTTAAATGTGAATAAAGATGTAGTTCTTTTTCAAATTGATAACAATATTTGCAATAAAAGGAAAAATACTCAGTTATAGTAGCAGCATTTTTTATTGGATGTGGAAGTCGAATATAATTCGTTCCTTCTAAAAAAGTTTGTGAATTTACTTTACATGAGAAAATAAAAACAATAACAAAAATTATTTTTTTCATAATCTTCCTACAAAAATATTAATTAACAATAAATAAAACTTATGAAAAATTATCGTACTCCTATGATGAAACAGTATTTTTTATTTAAAAAAAAATACCCGAAAATGATTGTTTTTTATCAAATGGGGGATTTTTATGAGGTATTTTTTGAAGATGCTAAAAAAGTATCTTCGTTATTAAATATTACTCTAACGAAACGAGGTTATTCATCTAATGATGAAATACCTATGTCCGGTGTCCCTTGTTCAAATGTTAATTTTTATTTATCACAACTAATCAATAAAGGAGAAAAAGTGGTTATTTGTGATCAAATAAAAAACTCTGGAACAAAGTTTGGAATATTAGAACGAAAAGTAGTAAGAATAATTACTCCTGGAACTGTTTTAGAAGAAGAATTATTATATGGGAATAATGATAATTTATTAGCAGCCTTGTATCAAGAAAAAGATAGAATTTCTTATTCAACCTTAAATTTAAGTTCAGGAAGATTTAAAATTTTTGAATGCAATAATTTTGAAAGTTTGCAATCTAAAATTGAATTAACTAATCCTAATGAATTATTGTTTCCTGAACATTCGTCAATAAAAAAATTAATAAAAAACAGAAGAGGCTTAAATCCTAAACCTAATTCTTATTTTGACTTATCTGTTATCAGAAATCAACTAGAAATGCATTTTGGAAAAAATAAAATTAAAGAATTTGGAATAAAGGATGATTTTTTTAACCTAAAATCGGCAGGATGTTTATTTAAGTATGTTCAATCCATAAATTATAGTTCTAATTTAATACATATTAGAAAAATAGAATTTGTTAAAGATCATGAGTATATTGAAATAAATTCTTCTACAATTAAAAATTTAGAAATTATAAAAAATGTTTTAGGAACAGGAAATAATTCTTTATTATCTATTTTAGATAAAACATCTACTAAAATGGGTAGTAGAATGTTAAAACGTTGGTTATGTTTTCCAATTAGAGATGTATCAATAGTTAAAAATAGACAAGGTAGTATTTTAGATTTACGAAAAATTTTTTTTAAAATAAAAAAATATTTATCTCAAATAGGAGATTTAGAACGAATTGTAGGGAGAATTTCTTTAAGAATCGCTTTACCTAGAGATTTTTTATCACTAAAAAATTCTATCAAATTATTTCCAAAAATAAATTTTATTTTAAAAAAAACCAAAAATAAAAATTTAAAAAAAATATTAAAAAAAATAATATTCTTTCCTAATTTATATTTTTTACTAAAAAAATGTATAAGTGATAATCCTTCGAATTCTTTACGAAATGGAGGTGTGATTGCAGAAAATTATAATTCTGAATTAGACGAATTAAGAAGATTGAAATCTACTTCTGAAAATTTGCTTAAAAATATTGAATTAGAAGAAAGAAGTAGATTAGGAATAAAATCTTTGAAAATAGGATTTAATAGTTTAATTGGTTATTATATTCAAATTAATAAAAAATATTCACATCTTGTTCCTTTATATTACATAAAAAAACAATCAATTAAACATTCGAATCGATATATTTTTCCTTTATTACAAGAATATCAAAAAAAATTTTTAGAATCAGAAATTAGAATAATAGCTTTAGAAAAAATGTTATATGAAGAATTATTTGATTATATTTCTCCATATATAATTGATTTACAAAAAATGTATTCGGCAATTTCTGAATTAGATGTATTAACAAATTTATCAGAACGGTCAGTAACTTTAAATTATGTTTGTCCTAAAATATCTACTAATAAAAATATTTTGTTTATAAAAAATGGAAGACATCCAGTAATAGAAAATATAACTGGGATAAATTTTGTAAAAAATGGAATTAAATTTTGTGAAAATAAAAGAATGTTTATTATCACAGGTCCTAATATGGGAGGAAAAAGCACATTTATGCGTCAAATAGCATTAATTGCTATATTAACTTGGATTGGTAGTTTTGTTCCTGCAGAATCAGCTACTATCGGAGTTATTGACAAGATATTTACTAGAATTGGTGCTTCTGATAATTTATCTTATGGACAATCTACTTTTATGGTTGAAATTAAAGAAATGGTTAGTATACTAAACAATGCTACAAAAAATAGTTTAGTAATAATAGATGAAATAGGTAGGGGTACTTCAACTGTTGACGGATTTTCTTTAGCATGGTCATGTATAAAATATTTAGTTGAAAAAATAAATTGTATGACTTTATTTTCTACACATTTTTTTAGATTAACAGAATTATCAAATCAATATAATTCAATTGAAAATTTGTTTTTTAAAATTTTAAAAAAAAATAATAAAATACTTTTTTTATATAAAGTTAAAATTGGTGTTTCCAATAAAAGTTATGGATTATTAGTATCTTCATTGGCTGGATTACCACTATCGGTTATTGAAGAAGCAGTAAAAAAAATAACAGAACTAGAAAAAAACGAAAGAAAATCTAAAAAAAATTCAATAGTTGTAGATTATTTAAAATCTTTAATTCCAGAAAAAATTTCTCCAATTGAAGCGCTAAATTATATTTTTAAAATAAAAAAAATGTTATAAAAATTTTTTACGTATATAAATCAAAATTTGTAAAAAGTATTTTTTGTTTAGATATTTTTTTTTAGTAAAAGTTCATTTTTAAAAAGTATTTTTTTTTTAAAAAACATTTTTTTAAATAAATTTTTTATTTCTAGTTAACATTAACATAGAAACATTGTATTAATCTATTTTTTTCTAATTTAATTAAATTTAATTACAATTAAGTAATGTAAAATTTAAAAAGAATTTCTATTTTTAAATTTTAAAAAATAAAATGATTGTCTTTTAAATAAATTAAAAATTAATATTTTTTTTAAAGTTAATTATCAAAAAATTATGTTTTGTATTCTTGTTAGTTTTTTTAAATATTACTAACAAGAACAGATTTTTAATCTTAAATCAATAATAAATTTATTTTTTAAAATTTTTATTTTTATAATTTTTTATTTCTTTATAACCAAAAAATGGTGCTTTTTTGTTTCCGATTGTTTCTTCAATTCTAATTAGTTGATTATATTTGGCAGTTCTTTCAGTTCGACACATTGAACCAGTTTTGATTTGTCCTGATGCAGTTCCGACAGATAGGTCTGATATAAAAGTGTCTTCTGTTTCTCCTGAACGATGAGAAATAATTGTTGAATATTTAAATTTTTTTGCAAGTTGTATTGTAGATAAAGTTTCTGTTAAAGTTCCTATTTGATTTAGTTTAATTAAAATAGAATTTGCAATGTTTTTTTCAATTCCTTTTTTTAGTATTTTAGGATTTGTTACAAACAAATCGTCTCCAACTAATTGTATAAAACTTCCCAAGATTTTTGTTTGATAATAAAACCCATCCCAATCTAATTCACTTTGACCATCTTCTATTGAAGTAATTGGATATTTATTTATGAATTTTTCTAAATAGTGAGTAAATTCTTTTGAAGAAAAGCTTTTTTTCTCTCCAGGTAAATTATATTTTTTATCATTTTTATCGTATAATTCTGAAGCTGCACAATCTATAGAAAAAGCAACATCTTTTCCTAAAACATAATCTGTATTTTCAATGGCTTGTTTCATAATTATAAATGCATCTTCGTTAGAATTTAAATTAGGAGCAAATCCTCCTTCATCACCTACTGATGTACTCATTCCTTTTTTTTCCAGAACAATTTTTAAATTATGAAAAATTTCAGATCCTATTTGTATTGCTTCTTTGATATTATTTGCTCCAATAGGTTGAATCATAAATTCTTGTATATCAATATTATTATTTGCATGTTTACCTCCATTAATAATGTTTATCATAGGTAAAGGCATAGAATATTTATTTTTTGTTTCGTTTAATTCAGAAATATGTTGAAACAAAGGCATTTTTTTAAAAGATGCTGCAGCTTTTGCTACAGCTAAAGAAACAGCTAAAATAGCATTAGCTCCTAAATTAGATTTATTTTCTGTATTATCCAGTTGTATCATAGTTTCATCAATTTTTTTTTGTTCTCTGCAATCCATTTCAAAAATTGCATCGTTTATAGTTGAATTAACTATTTTTACAGCTTTTTTTACTCCCTTTCCTAAAAAATATTTTTTATTGTTATCTCGTAGTTCTAAAGATTCTTTAGAGCCGGTGGAAGCACCAGATGGAACTGAAGATATTCCAGTTTTTCCACAATCTAAATATACTTGAGATTCTATCGTTGGATATCCTCTGGAATCGATTATTTCTCTAGCGATTATTTTAATTATTTTTGACATTTTTTTTCCTAAATTAAAAATTATTTTTTAAAAAAAATGATTTTTTTACAAAATCAATAAATAAAGGATGTCCATTTTTTGGATTAGAGTTAAATTCAGGATGAAATTGACAAGCTATAAACCAAAAATTATTTTTTAGTTCTAATATTTCTATTGATTTTTTTGTTTTAGATTTTCCTGATAATAATAAATTTTTGTTTGTTATTTTTTTTAACAAGTTTTTATTTACTTGATATCTATGTCTATATCGTTCAATAATTTGTTTTTTTTTGTATATTTTATAAGCTAAACTATTTTCTTTTAGTATGCATAATTTTCCTCCTAGTCTCATTGTTCCTCCTAAGTTTATAGAGTTTGTTTCTATTTTTTTTTTTTTATTTTTAATTTTTTGAATAATTGGAAATTTACAATATTTGTTAAATTCAGTAGAATCAGCTTCTTTAATTCCTATTACATTTCTTATAAATTCTATTAATGCTAAATGCATTCCTAAACAAATTCCAAAATAAGGTATATTATTTACTCTAGCATATTTTATAGCTAATAATTTTCCATCAATTCCTCTGTTACCAAATCCTCCTGGGATTAATATTCCATTAAGTTTTTTTAAAATTTTTGTACCTTGATATTTAATTTGTTCTGAATCTATTAATTTTATATCAACTAAAGTTTTTGTTTGTATTCCAGCATGTTTTAAAGCTTCTATTACAGATTTATATGCATCTGGTAATTCAACGTATTTTCCTATCATTCCAATTTTTATTTTTTTATTTGCATTGGATTCTAAAAATACAACTTTTTTCCATATAGATAAATTTGCTTTAGGAACCTTCAACTTAAAATAATTGCAGATATAATCATCTAAACCTTGTTTGTTTAGGAAAATAGGAATCTTATAAATTGAATTAGTATCTCGTAATGAAATTACTGCTTTTTCTGTAATGTTACAAAAGAGTGCAATTTTTTCTTTTTCTTTTTTAGATATATTTTTTTCTGATCTACAAATAAGAACGTCTGGTTGAATTCCAATTGATAACAATTGTTTTACAGAATGTTGAGTGGGTTTTGTTTTTATTTCTTGAGATACTGAAATATATGGTAATAATGTTAAATGAATATACATAACATTTTTTCTTTTTAGATTAACAGCCATTTGTCTAATAGCTTCTAAGAAAGGTAATGATTCAATATCTCCAACAGTTCCACCAATTTCAATTATTGCTATTCTTTTATTTTTAGAACCTGAAATAATTCTATTTTTTATAGCGTTTGTAATGTGTGGAATTATTTGAATTGTTTCCCCTAAATAATCTCCTCGTCTTTCTTTTTCTAGCACTTCGAAATATATGCTACCAGTTGTAAAGTTATTTTCTTTTGACATTTTGGTAGTTATAAATCGTTCATAATGACCTAAATCCAGATCGGTTTCAGATCCATCTTCAGTAACGAATACTTCACCATGTTGTATCGGACTAATAGTTCCAGGATCAATGTTTTTATTATCGTTACATTTAAATTTCTAGCTTCAAGAATAGCTCCTAGAGATGCAGCAGCAATTCCTTTTCCTAATGAAGAAACAACTCCACCTGTTATAAAAATATAGTTAGTTTTCATTCTAATTAGATTGAAAAAAAAATTAGTTTTTTAGTTAATAATTAGCAACGAGTTGAATTGGTAGTAAATTAGTTATGTAATTTTAATGCAAGTTATTTAATTTTAATGAGATTAAATTTCAAAAATTAATTATAACATGTGTTTTTATTTTTTAATTTTTTAATTTTAATTTAATTATTTATTAAAAATTTTTTTTAAATTTAAATTTTTGTAAAAAAATTATTTTTTTAAATTTATTTAAAAAAAATTATTTTTTTAAATTTATTTTTTCTCTTAAAGAAACAATTCTACTAAAAATCCATTTTTTTTTATCATAGTTTTTTTTTTCAATACAAAAATACCCGATTCTTTCGAATTGATAAATTTTATTATAGTTATTTTTAGATATGTAAGAATCGATTAATCCTTTTTTTATAATTATTGATTGTTCATTAATATGAGATAAAAAATCTTTTTCTAATTCTGGATTTTTTATTTTAAATAATTTATTATATAAAATAAATTTAGATTGCAGAGATTTTTTTTTAGCAACCCAATGTAATACACATTTTATTTTTTCGTTTTTTGGATTTCTTCCTAGAGTATTTTTATCATACGTACAATGTATAGAAATAATATTATTATCTTTATCTTTTTTAATTTTTGTAGTTTGTATAATGTATGCGTATCTTAATCTAATTTTTGTATGTAAAGTTAAACGTTTGTATTTCTTATTCTCCTTTTCTGAAAAATCTGATTTATCTATATATATTTCTTTAGAAAAAAATATTTCTCTAAATCCCATTTTTGGATTATTAGGATGATTGGCAATAATTATTTTTTCAATTTTATTGTTTGGGTAATTTTCAATAATTATTTTTATTGGATTTAATACAGCCATAATTCTAGGAGCAACATTATTTAGTTCCTTTCTAATACAGGATTCTAAAAGAGAAAATTCAATTAAACTTTCTTGTTTTGTAACTCCTATTTTTTTACAAAAATCTTTTATAGAAGAAGCAGTATATCCTCTTTTTTTAAGTCCGGAAATAGTTGCTAATCTAGGATCATTCCAATTAGTTACAATTTTTTTTTCGATAAGAATTTGGATTTTTCTTTTTGATAATATTGAATATTCTAATTGTAATCGGGAGAATTCGTATTGATTAGGTTTATTTAAAATTTTAATTTTTTTTAATATCCAATTATAAAGATGTTTATTATCTGAAAATTCTAATGTACATAACGAATGAGTAATTCCTTCTATTGAATCAGAAATACAGTGACTAAAATCATAAGTAGGGTATATAAGCCATTTATTAGAAGAAGTTTGATCTTTTTTTTTAAAAACAATTCTGTATAAAACAGGATCTCTCATTATAATCCGAGAGGATTTCATATTTATTTTGGCTCTAAGACAAGCTTGTCCTGGTAGAAATAGTCCTGCTTTCATTTTTTCAAATAAAAACAAATTTTTTTCAATCGTATGTTTTCTATAAGGACTATCTGTTCCTGGTTGAATAAGTGTGCCTCTATATTCTCGAATTTGTTTTTTTGTTAATAAATCTACGTAAGCTAAGTCATCTTTAATTAATTGAATAGCATATTTATATATTTTTTCGAAATAGTTTGAAGTATAACGTGGTTGTTTATGCCATTTAAATCCTAGCCACTGTATGTCTTTTTGTATAGAATTAATAAATTCTGCTTTTTCTTTTTTAGGATTTGTATCATCAAATCTTAGATTACAATATCCGTTGTAGTTTTTAGCAATTTCAAAATTTAAACAAATTGTTTTTGCATGACCAATATGTAAGTACCCATTTGGTTCTGGTGGAAATCTAGTTCTTATAAATAGATGTTTTTTATCTTTTAGATCTTTTTCAATAATTTTTTTTATGAAATTATTATGTATTTTTTTTTTTGTCATATTTTTTAATTTTTTGTTATTGTTTGTTAAAAACAATATTTTAATAAAAAAATATTTTTTTTAAAAGAAAATTATAAGTATATTGATGATTTTCGAAAAATATATTACACTAAATAAATAAAAGAAATAATCTTTTGTTACTTCGGCTATGTAGCTCAGTTGGTTAGAGCACAGCACTCATAACGCTGCGGTCATGGGTTCGAATCCCGTCATAGCCATAATTTCAATTTTTTTTAAGTTTATATTTTAGTTTTTTATAGCGGAAGTGGCGGAATTGGCAAACGCACCAGATTTAGGATCTGGCATCGAAAGATTTGCGGGTTCAAGTCCCGCCTTCCGTAAAATTCTTAGCAAAAATTAAAAAAATAGTTGGGACATAGCCAAGAGGCAAGGCACCGGTTTTTGATACCGGCATCCCTGGTTCGAATCCAGGTGTCCCAGAATATTTTTTATTAACAATTTTTATTAAATTTCATAAATATTTTTTTGAAACATTTCTATGAAAAATCGTAGACTTAAAGAATTAGCAGCTAAATCTGCAATTAAATACATAGTTCCAAATTCAATTATAGGTATTGGAACTGGAACTACAGTATCTTTTTTTATTAAATTTTTGAAGGAAATAAAACATTTAATTAAAGGTGCGGTTTCTAGTTCATCTATTTCCAGTAAACTTTTAAAAAAAATTGGAATTAAAATATTTGATTTAAATGAAGTTAATTCGTTATCTGTATATGTTGATGGAGCTGACGAAGTTAACCCTAAAATGCAAATGATAAAGGGTGGTGGAAATGCATTAACGAAAGAAAAAATTATAGCTGCTGTTTCAAAAAAATTTATTTGCATTGTCGATGAAAATAAACAAGTAGAAGTTTTAGGGAAATTTCCATTATCTGTAGAAGTCATTCCAATGGCTTGTTCTTATGTAATTTCTGAATTAAATAAATTAGGCGGTTACAGTGTAAGAAGAAAAAATGTAATAACTGATAATGGAAATTATATAGTAGAAGTACATAAATTAAATATTATTAATCCTATTTTAATGGAAGAAAAAATAAATTCGATTGTAGGTGTTGTAACAGTAGGAATTTTTGCTAAAAGACCTGCTGATATAGTATTAATAGGAAGTTCTAATGGTTTAAAAACAAATTTCAAGGATAAAAAAATATAGTTGGTATTAGATTTTTGATTATTTTCTAAATTTTGTTTTTTAAAATCAGTTAAAAATATGGTTTTAGATTTTGAGATCTAAATGTATGTTTTAGAAAAATATAAAAATTTTTTAAATATTGTAATAATTTATAAAATAATTAGATAATTAAATTTTATATACTTTTTTTTTAGAATTAAAAACTAGAAAAGTTAATTTATATAAAAAGAAATTTATTATTTTTAGATTTTTTTTTTATAAATTTAATTTAATTAATACATATTTTTTACATATAATAGAAAAATTTATCAATTTTTTTTTTTTTTATGTTTTTTATTTTTTAAAGAGGAACTGATCAGTTGTCTCGATATTTTTTTACTTCAGAATCTGTTTCTGAAGGTCATCCAGATAAAGTTGCAGATCAAATATCTGATGCATTACTTGATGCTTTTTTGATTCAAGATCCAAATTCTCATGTAGCTTGTGAAACTTACGTAAAAACTGGAATGGTTTTAGTAGGTGGAGAAATTAATACAACAGCTTCTATTAATGTGGAAGAAATTGTAAGAGATACAATACGAAAAATTGGATATATTGATTCAAATTCAGGTTTTGATGCTGATTCTTGTTCTATTCTAAATACTTTTGGGAAACAATCTTTAGACATTAGAAAGGGCATTAATAAAAATGATTTTAATCCATATGATCAAAGGGCAGGAGATCAAGGAATTGTCTTTGGATATGCTACTAATGAAACAGATGTGTTTATGCCTGCTCCTATTGTATATGCTCATAGATTAGTGGAAACACATTCTAAAATTAGAAAAAAGAATTTATTATCTTGGTTACGACCAGATGCAAAAAGCCAAATTACTTTTGAATACAATTCAGGTAAAATAGTAGGAGTGGATACAATAGTTTTTTCTACTCAACATTCTAAAATGGTTTCAAACAAAGAAATTAAAGATTTTGTAATGGAGGAAATTATTTTTTCTGTTATACCAAAAGAATGGATTAGTAAAAATACTAAATTTTATATTAATCCTACAGGAAGATTTGTAGTTGGAGGTCCTTTAGGAGATTGTGGTTTAACTGGAAGAAAAATTATAGTTGATACTTATGGTGGAATGGCTAGACATGGTGGGGGTGCTTTTTCTGGAAAAGACCCGTCTAAAATTGATAGATCAGCTGCCTATGCAGCACGTTATATAGCTAAGAATATTGTTGCAGCAGGAATTGCTGAAAAGTGTGAAATACAATTATCTTATGCCATTGGTATTTCTAATCCGATATCAATTATGGTGGATACGTTTGGAACAAGCAAAATAAGTAATGAAAA
Source organism: Buchnera aphidicola (Tetraneura sorini) (assembly GCA_049942775.1). Lineage (GTDB taxonomy): Bacteria > Pseudomonadota > Gammaproteobacteria > Enterobacterales > Enterobacteriaceae > Buchnera_D > Buchnera_D aphidicola_E. The sequence continues at coordinate 371,875 of CP188087.1, read as the reverse complement.
TTTGGTTAAATTAATAAAAAAAATATTTGATTTAAGACCTTATGGAATAATAAAAATGCTTGATTTGCTAAATCCTATTTATTTAACAACATCTGTTTATGGCCATTTTGGAAGAATTCAATTTACATGGGAAAAAACTGATCAAATAGAAAAAATAAAAAAAATTAGTGAAAATTTTGTTTTTTAAAAAATATTTAAAACAAATATTAATTTTTAAATTAAAAATTAATTATTTTAAAAAATTTATTTTTTTAATTAATTTATAAATTAAATAGGTCGTTTAAAAAAAAATAAAATCCAAAACAAATATTAAAAAATATATTTTTTGGATTTTATTTTTTTTGCATCTGGAAGGATTCGAACCTTCTACCTCTCGGTTCGTAGCCGAGTACTCTGTCCAACTGAGCTACAGATGCAGTTTATGTAAACATAAAAATAATTTTTATTATTTTTTTATTAGGTGAGAGAGGGATTCGAACCCTCGATGCTAATAATTAATTTTACATACTCCCTTAGCAGGGGAGCGCCTTCAACCACTCGGCCATCTCACCAATTATTTTTAATTTTTTAAGATTTTAACTATATCATAATTAATATTATTTTTATATTTAATTCTTTAAAATATACTTTTTTGGAAAGTAAATTTTATTTTTATAAATATAAAAATAAAATATACTTTTTTGGAAAGTAAATTTTATTTTTATAAATATAAAAAATGTTTTTTAATTTTACTTTTATTTTTACAAAAAATCAATTATTTGATAAAAATAGTTATTTAATTTTAAAAATTATAAATAATGTAAATTATTTACATTTATATAAAAATATATAAAATAAAAATTATTTTTGTTTATATCTATGTTTTTTTTAAATGTTTTTAATATTTTATATATTTTATATATATGTTTATTGCTATTTTTTTTATATAAAGATTTTTAGATATTTTATTTCTACGTCTTACATTAACAACAGCAAGACGTAGTTTTTATGAGATTTTTTATTTTTTTATTTTGGATTTTTTTTCAGCTTGGATTCGTTGATATATTTCTTCTCGATGAACTGAAATTTCTTTTGGTGCATTAATACCTAATCTAACTTGATTTCCTTTTACTCCAAGCACAGTTACAGTAATTTCGTCTCCGATTACAAGCGTTTCTCCAACTCTTCGAGTTAGAATCAACATTCTATTATACTCCTTGTATAATTGTAGAATTTATTTAAAAAAATTACATTTAATTTGTTTAAATCAATTATTTGTTAATATTTTGATAAATCAAATTTTAAGTTAGTTAAGAATCCATTTTTGGATTTCAGATAAAATTTGTTTTTCAACTTTTTTTTCAATTTTCTCTCCACCACCCTCTGCTAATTTTTCTTTTCCTCCTCCTTTTATTTTAATATAAAATTTTATACGTTTTATTATTTCGATAGCAGTAATCTTGTTAGTTATTTTTTTACTAATTCCAATTATAAAATTAGATTTTTCTACATTGTTGGTAAACAAAATTATAATTGAATTTTTCAGTATGTTTTGTGTTTTTTTTAGTAATATTCGTAAAAAATTTGGAGTACAATTGTTAATTGTTGTTATTAAAAGATTTATGTTTTTTATTTTTTTTGATTTTTTTTTGATTTTATTGGTTAGTAAAATTATTTCTTTTATTTTTATTTTTTTTATTTCTTTTTTTTGATTTTTGATTGTTTTAATTAATTGCTCAACTTTATTATAAATATCTAATTTACTAGAATTTAGAATTTTTGAAATTTTGCTTAATTGTTTTTCTTGATCATGTATGTATTTTAATGCTTGTATACCAGTTTTTGCCTCGATTCTAATTATATTAGATCCAATTTTTTTTTCGGAAATAATTTTAAAAAAACCAATATCTCCTGTATATTTTACATGTGTTCCATTACATAGTTCTACAGAAATATTTTTTATTGATACAACTCGTACTATTTTTTTATATTTTTTTTCGAATAAATATACAGCACCATTTTTTTTTGCGTTTTCTAGTGTTTCAAAATTAGTATTTATTTTTATGTTTTTATTAATAATGGAATTCATTTTTTTTTCGATATTATATCGAATGTAATTTTTAAAATTTTTTTCTTTAAATAAAAAATCGAATCTCAAACGTTTTGCATTTATTGAAGATCCTTTTTGAAATATATTTTCTCCCATTATTTTTCTAATTACTGAATTTAATAAATGTGTGGAAGTATGATTATTTTGTATTAAATTTCTATTTTTAATATCAATTTTAGTAAATATTTTTTGTTCTATTTTTATAATTCCAGAAATTAATTTTCCAATATGAGCTATGGAATTATTATACTTTTTTGTATCTTTGACAATAAATATTGATTGAAAAGAATTTTTAGATTCTAATTTTCCAATATCACCTATTTGTCCAGAAGATTCTGGGAAAAACGTAGTTTTATTTAAAAATATAATTCCTTGTTCTCCATTTTTAATTGAATTTGTAAACTTTCCATTTACAATAATTTTCTTTACTGTTGCGTTAATACTAGTTTCGTTATATCCTTCAAATGAAGTGTTCAGTTCAATATTAACATTTTCTAAATATTTCTTTTTGAATTTTTGTGATTTAAAAGACATAGATTTTTGTTTTTTCATTTTTTTTTCAAAAGTAGAAAAATCTAGTTCTATGTTTTTTTCTTTGCAAAAGTCTTTTGTTAAATCAATAGGAAATCCAAATGTATCATATAGTTTAAATGCAATTTTTCCAGATAATATTTTTGTATTAGAATTAATACTAGTTTCTAATAATTTTATTCCTTTTACTATAGTTTTGTTAAATTGAATTTCTTCATTTTTTATTATTTCTATGATTGTATTTTCTTTTTTTTTAAAAATTTCTTTTTCTTCATTCAGAGAATCAATTACAACTGAAACTAATTTAAAAAAAAACATCTTTTTTAAACCAGCAATATGAGAATATCTTAAAGCTCTTCTTATAATTCTTCTTAATACATAACCTCTTCCTTCATTCTCTGGAATTATGTTTTCAAATATAAGAAATACAGCAGATCTGATATGGTCTGATATTACATTTAATATTTTATAATCGTTTAAATTTATTCCTGTATTAAATTTTTTAATGGATTTTTTTAAAAATTGAAAAATGTCTGTATCATAATTATTTTTTTTTCCTTGTAGAATTCTAGTAATTCGTTCTAAACCCATTCCTGTATCTACAGATGGATTAGATAATGGAACTATGTTTCCATTATTTTGTTTGTTATATTCTATAAAAACGATATTCCAAATTTCGATTTGATTTAATAAATCATGTTTTGAATTAAGATCAATGTCTTCTAAGTAATTTTTTTTTTGATTAAAGAAAATTTCAGTAGAAGGACCACATGGTCCATCTTCTCCCATTTTCCAAAAATTATCGGAAGAAAATTTTGATTTTTTTTTGTTTTTAATTCGTATGATTTTATTTTTTTTTAAACCAATATTATTTAACCAAATGTTATAAGTTTCTTCATCATTTTCATGTATTGTTACCCATAATCTATCTTTGTTTATTCCGTACCAAGTAGAGGAAGTTAATAGTTCCCAAGCATATTCAATTGCTTCTTTTTTAAAGTATTTTCCAAAACTAAAATTTCCCAACATCTCAAATAAAGTATGATGTCTATCACTATATCCTACATTTTCTAGATCGTTTTTTTTACCTCCAGTTCTAAGACACCTTTGTACTGTTACTAACGGATCATGATCAATTTTTTTTTTTCCTAAAAAAATATCTTTAAATTGATTCATTCCTGCATTGGTAAATAATAGGCTTGAATCATTTTTTGGTATTAAAGGACTTCCTTTAATTATTTTATGTCCTCTTTTTTTAAAATAATTAAGGAACATTTGACGTATTTCATTAGATTTTTTATGCATTTTTTTTTAAATATAAATTATTTAAATTTTGAAAAGAAAACAAAATAATATTTTTTTTATGAAAAAAAATATTATTTTTAGTTTTAATAAAAAAGATTGTTTATTTATTAAAAAAATTATTGAATTTAATTAAAAATTAAATCATTTTTAATTATTAATTAAATTTTAAACTATACATTAATAATTAACTATTGTAAGAAATAATTTTTTCAATCTCTTTAACTTTAGAAATTTGATTAGTTTCATAATAAGAACTTTTCATTAAAAACAGTGTTTTTTTTGCGTATATAGTATCTAAATAATTTTTTATTATATCTTTACCTCTATCGATTACTACTGGATATACTCTTTTTTTGTAATAAAATTCTAGAATACTGAAATCATGTTCAGCTAATCTGTTTTTTATATAAAAAAGTTGTTTTTTAGCTATTTTAGAATATGGACTATTAGGATAAATAGATATTAATTTTAAAAAGATCATCAGTGCTTGAATACTATGAATAGGATCATTTTCACAATTATTTATTTTAAAAAGACCAAATAAAAAATTTTGATCAAGAGACATGTGTAATATAGCTTCTAGATAAAGAACATAATCCATATTAGAATTATGTGGGTATATTTTTTTAAATTTATGAATTTCTTGTAGCGCTAAAAAAAAATTTTTATTAATTACATGTAGATAAATTATGTACATTCTAATTTTTTCAATTGTTTTTTTTTTTAGTGGTTTTTGTTCTAGTTTTTTTAAATTTTTTATTATTTCACTTGTTTTTTTTTCTTTTAATTGATTTCTAATATTAGAAAAATTAATTTTTTTTTCTTCTAAAAAAAAGTTTTTATTCATGTTAACGCTAGCAAAAATATTTGTTGAATATATAATTAATATTAAAAATATAGTTTTTTTTTTCATTATTTGAAATAATATATTTAATTTGAAAAATTAATATTTTTATTATACAAATAAAAAAGGTTTGTTTTTTTTTTTTTTTTTTTTTTTTTTAAACAAGGATAACTTTATTGAAACAAAATTTGGTTGAGAAGAAGCTAAAATTAAAAGCTATTGTTCCTAAGACATCAATTGTTAAAGAACGATTAGATCACATTTTAGTACATTTATTTAACTCATATTCTCGTTCTATTTTAAAAAAATTAATATTAGATGGTAAAGTAATTGTTAATAATAAGATTGTGTACAAACCGTCTCAAAGGTTGTTTGGAGGAGAAAAAATTTTTATTTTTCCTGAAAAAATTAAAAATATTCAACCACAGTCAGAAAATATAAAAATAAATATTATTTATCAAGATGAAGATATTTTAGTTATTGATAAATCTTCTAATTTGGTAGTACATCCTTATCCTGGTAATAATAAAGGAACTTTGTTAAATGCTTTAATGTTTTATGATAAGAACATAGGTATTGTACCTAGATGTGGAATTGTACACCGTTTAGATAAAAATACCACAGGGTTAATGGTTATAGCTAGAAATTTTTTTTCATATAAAATTTTAACAAAATTAATTAAAAATAAAAAAATAAAAAGAGAGTATAGAGCAATAGTACATGGTAATGTTCTTACAGGAGGTTTAATAAATGAACCAATTAGAAGACATCTAAAAAACAGAATGAAAATGATTATTCATTCTAGAGGAAAAAAATCTATTACACATTATCGTATTATAGAACGATTTAAATCACATACTTATTTAAAAATTTTTTTAGAAACTGGTAGAACACATCAAATTAGAGTACATATGTTACATATTAACCATGGTATTGTAGGAGATCCAATTTATAAAAACAATAAAAACAATTTTTTTTTAAAATTGACTGATAAATTAAAAAAAAAACTTTTAAAATTTCCAAGACAAGCTTTGCACGCAAATAAATTATCTTTTATGCATCCAACAAAAAAAATAAATATGTCTTGGAAATCAAGAATACCTGTAGATATGCAGGAGATTTTAGTTTCTTTAAAAAAATGTTAATTAATTGTTGAAAATAATGAACTAATTTTATTTTTTATTTTTTAATCTAATTGCAGCTGTTTTAATTGCCCAAATATAACCTTCTAATCCTAGTCCACTAATCGTACCATTAGAAATATCAGAAAACCAGGAATGTGTTCTAAAGCTTTCTCTAGAATATATATTAGAAATATGTACTTCAATAAAAGGAATATTTATAGCTAATAAACTATCTCTTATAGCTAAACTAGTATGAGTAAATGCAGCTGGATTTATTATTATATATTGGATGTTATTTTTAGAAATATGTATTTTGTTAATTATTTCGTGTTCAGAATTAGACTGAAAATGGGAAAGTTTTATATTTAATTTTTTTGCTTCTTCATTTAGTAGAACTGTTAGTTCTTTTAAAGTAGTTTTTCCGTAGATATTAGTTTCCCTAGTTCCCAATAAATTTAAATTAGGTCCATTTAATATTAGAATATTGAACATATTTTTCATAACTTTGAGTTTTCCAGTTTTTATAAAAAAATGTTAACATTTTTTTAAAAAAAATATTTTTTTAATATATTATAAAGTTTTCATGAATATAGATTTATAAAATAATTTAAAATTAATAAAAATTAAATTTTAAATAAAATATTTTAAATATTTTATTTGATTTTTTTAAAGAAATCAATTTATTACAATTTTTTACAAAAAATTATATAAAAAAATAACTTAAAGTGAGTTTTTAATGATATTAGATTTAGTAAAAAATCAATTATTAGAAGAGAATGGAATAAAAACTGAAAATTTATTATCTTTTTTAAGCAATCTTGCTAATCATGGATCTGATTATTCTGATTTGTATTTCCAAACTAAATATTATGAAAATTGGTTTTTGGAAAATGATAAAATAAAAGAAGTAAAATATGATTTAGATCAAGGTGTTGGAATAAGATCAATAAATAAAGAAACAATAGGTTTTTCTTGTTCTAATGAAATAAACAGGAAATCTATAGAAGATCAAATTAATATAGTAAATAATATTTTTCTAGGGAAAGGAATTAAAAAAAATAAATTTTTTTTTAGAAAATCTGTAATAAACAGTATATACACAAAAAACAATCCTTTAAAATATTATAGAAATGAAGAAAAAATAAATATTTTAAAGAATGTTAGTAAAATTGCAAAAAAAATTAGTAAAAATGTAGTTAAAGTGTTTGTCAGCTTATCTGGTTCTTATGAATACGTACTTGTAGCATCTACTGATGGTGTACTGAAAGCAGATATACGACCTCTAGTTAGATTTTTTATACATACTTTAGTTGAAAAAAACGGAAAAAAAGAAATTGGTATGAGTGGTGGAGGAGGACGATACGATTATAGTTTTTTTTTAAAAAAGAACAATTTTGGATGTTCTAATTTAGAATATTTTGTATCTGAATCAGTTCGAATAGCATTGGTTAATTTAAATGCAAAAGAGGCTCCATCAGGCACTCTTCCAGTAGTTTTAGGAAGTGGTTGGCCTGGAGTACTTTTGCATGAAGCGGTGGGACATGGTCTTGAGGGGGACTTTAATAGAAGAAAAACTTCTGTTTTTACTGGAAAATTAGGAGAGATGGTTTCTTCTCCATTATGTACTGTGATTGATGATGGAACAATTAGAAATAGGAGAGGTTCATTAACTATAGATGATGAAGGAACACTTACTCAACGTAATGTTTTAATAAAGAATGGAGTTTTAGTTGGATATTTATTAGATAAATTCAATGCTAGTTTGATGAATAGTTCTTCTACTGGAAACGCGAGAAGAGAGTCCTACGCCTTTTTACCTATTCCTAGAATGACAAATACCTATATGTTACCTGGAAACTCTAATCCTGGAGATATAATTAATAGTGTTGACTATGGTTTATATGCAACAAATTTTTCTGGAGGTCAAGTAGATATTACTTCTGGGAATTTTGTATTTTCAACTTCAGAAGCATATTTAATTAAAAAAGGTCGAATTGTTTATCCTGTAAAAAATGCTACTCTAATTGGATCTGGAATAAATGTAATGAAATCAATATCAATGATAGGAAATGATTTAAACATGGATTTAGGAATCGGGGTTTGTTTTAAGGATGGACAAGGTATTCCTGTTGGGGTAGGTTTGCCTACTATAAAAATAGAAAAATTAACTGTAGGTGGAACAAAAAAAGTTTAAAATTTTTTTAAAATTGATAAAAGCACAATTATATACATATTGTTGCAGTCTAAAATTAGAATACTAGACTGCAAGAGTATATTATTTATTTAAATTTTTATTTTGTTCGTAATTTTTTTCTTTTACTTTTGCTGATTTTCCAGTTCTATTTCTTAAATAATACAATTTTGATTTTCTAACATTACCCTTTCTAATTATAGAAATTTTTTCTATAATAGGAGAATGAGTTTGAAATACACGTTCTACACCTTCTCCGTTTGAAATTTTCCGAACACAGAAAGAAGAATTAAGTTGTCTATTTTTTTTTGAGATAACAATTCCTTCAAAAGATTGAAGTCTTTTTTTGTTACTTTCGACTACCCAAATTTCTATTTTTAGATTATCTCCAGTACGAAAACTAGGTATGGATTTTTTTATTTGTTGATTTTCTATCAAAGTTATCAATTTATTCATTTAATTTTTCCGAAATGAAAAATATTTTTTTGTATTTTTTATTTAGTCGTCTTTTTTAGATTATAGATATATTTTTTTTCTTCGTTTGTTAATGAAATTTTTTTTATAATATTAGGATATTTCTCTAAAGTTTTTTTTAGAGATTTTAACCTTCTCCATTTTTTTATTTTTTCATGATTTCCTGATAGTAAAACTTTTGGAACAGTTTTGTTTTCTATTGTTTTTGGTCTAGTATAATTCGGATAATCTAGAACATTTTCATAAAAAGAATCTTTTGTGAAAGATTTTTTTTTTCCTAAAACTCCTGGATAACTTCTTGTTAATGCGTCAATGAATACCATTGCTGCCAATTCACCACCACTAATTATATAATTACCAATTGAATATTCTTCTTCAATTTCCATTTCTATTATTCTTTCGTCGATTCCTTTATATCTTCCACATACAAGAATAAAATTAGGTATTTTGGATAATTTTAAGATTTCATGTTGATTTAATATTTTTCCTTGAGGAGACAAATATATTATTTTTTTTTTTCCTTTAATAAGTGATTTAACATGTCTGATAGATTTTAACAAAGGAGGTGCCGTCATTACCATTCCTACTCCACCTCCATAAGGTCTATCATCTATTGATTTTCTAGGATTTTTTGAAAAGTTTCTTAAATTCCATACATCAATTTTTATTATTTTTTTTTTTATTGCTCTAGAAATAATTCCATATTGTGTGAAATTTTTAAACATTTTTGGAAAAATGCTAATAATATTTATCCACATGAATTAAATTCTTTATTTTTATATGTTAATTAAAATAAATTCCAGTTAACTAATATTTTTTTTTTTTGAATGTTCACATCTTTAATTATTTTTTTTTCAATAAATGGAATTAGAATTTCTGTTTTTTTCTTATTGTTATTCTCTTTAAGAGAATTTACAACTAAAACATCATAATTTCCTGTTTCTATTATTTTTACGACGATCCCTAAAAAAGTTAAATTTAAATCAAATACTTGACATTTTATAATATCTTTCCAATAGTATTCTTTTTTTTTTGAAAATGGTAGTAATACTTTTTCTTCAATCATAATATATTGGTTGACAATTTTTTCGGCTTCAGATCTATTATTTATTTCTTTAATTTTTATTAAAAAATTTTTTTTATTTTTTTTCCATGTTTCTAAATTTAATAAATCAAATTTTTTTTCTATGTACCAAGGTTGATAGTTAAAAATGTTTTTTTTGTTTTCTGTAAAAGAATGTATTTTCATCCATCCTAATATTCCATATGCTGATTTTATTTTTCCTATTTTTAATAAAGATTTGTTTTTTTTAAACATGATTTATTTAAAATTAATAATTAAAAAAATAAATTTTATCTTTTTTTTTCTTTTAGTTTTTTTATTAAAAACTTAATTTTTTGAGATAATTGTGCTCCTTTACTAATCCATTGTTTTAAATTATCTAAATTAATAGATAGTTTTTTAGAATTTTCTTTTTCAATGGGGTTAAAAAATCCAATTTTTTCTATAAATCTTCCATTTCTAAAAAAACGGCTATCTGCTACTACGATTTTATAAAAAGGTTTTTTTTTATTACCATGTCTTGCTAAACGAATTTTTACCAAAATTTTTACCTCTCAACTAATTAATTAAACTAATTATAGTTTATAATACTGCATTTATATATAAATTAAATTTATTTAACAATTTAAAATTATGAAAAATTGTCAATTAAACTAATCAAAAAAGATTTTTAATATTGTTTATAATTTTACTAAAGCTTTTGTTTTTTATTTTTTTCATCATTTTTTTTACTTCTTCAAATTGTTTTAAAACTTTATTTACTTCGTTTGTTTTTGTTCCTGATCCTTTAGCAATTCTTTTTTTTCTCGATCCTTTTATAATTTCTGGATTATTTTTTTCTTTTTCAGTCATTGAGTTAATTATCGATTCTATTTTTTTAAATGTTTTTTTATCAAAGTTAGTATTCATTTGATTAGATAAAATATTTCTTCTACTAATTTTGTTTAGTAAATTAAATATTCCATCAAAATTTTTTATTTCTCTAATTTGTATTAAAAAATGATTTAAGTTAAAATTTTTTTGAGTTTTAATTGTTTCATTTAATTTTTTTGCTTTAGATAAATTAATTTTGTTTTCAATATCTTTTATAATTGATAAAGTAGTTTCCATTCCTAAAATTTTACAAGCCATTTTTTTAGGATTAAATAATTCAATATCACTTAATTTTTCTCCAGTCCCTATAAATTTTATAGCTTTTCCTACGACATACTTTACTGACAAAGCTGCTCCACCTCTAGCATCACTATCAATTTTTGTTAAAATAATTCCAGACAAAGGTATTGTTTGATTAAATTTTTTAGCTACATTTATTGAATCTTGACCCATCATTGCATCAACAATGAATAATGTTTCGTTAGGACTAACAACTTCGTGCATTTCTTTGATTTCAGAAATCATATGTTCATCAACGTGTAATCTTCCTGCTGTATCTATTAAGATTAAATCATAGTTTCTTTTTTTTGCATGACTTATTGCAGATTTTGCGATTTCTATTGGTTTTTGTGTGTTTTTTGAGGGAAAAAAATCAATTTTTATTTTTTTAGATAAAATTTCTAATTGTTTTATCGCAGCTGCTCGATAAACATCAGTAGATGTAATTAATATATTTTTTTTTTTTTTTTTTTTTTTTTTTAATAAATTTTCCAATTTTTCCTACTGTAGTAGTTTTTCCTACTCCTTGTTGTCCAACAAACAAAAATACTGATAATCCTTTTTTTGAAAAATTAAGTGTATTATTTTTATCTTCCATAAAACTTATTAATTCGTTTTTAATTATTTTTAAAAATTCTTGACCTGGAGTTAGATTATTATTAATGTTTTTTCCAATTATTTTTTTTTTACTAGATTCTATGAATTTTTTTATTACAGGAAAAGAAACATCTGCTTCTAAAAAAGATTTTCTAATTTCTCTAAGTGTGTCTTCTATATTTTTTTCTGTGATTCTTCCCTTATTGGAAATATTCCTTATAGTTTGAGCTAGTCGTTGTGCAATTGAATTAAACATGATTGTCTCAAATAATTTTTTGTTTGTTTAAAATCTCAAAATAATGAAAATTGTTAATAAAGATACGTTTTAATAGAATTAGTTTTTTATCATAAAGATTATGTTATTAAAAAAAACAAACATTATTGTGAAATTATTAAAGAATTTTGATATTTTGAATTTAAATGTTTGATGAAGAATAACAACCTAATATTTTAATTACTTTTTTTTTTATTAGTTTTGAAATTTTTAAAAAAAAACAATTTTTTATATCAAAATTAATATTATTCATTAATAAAATTTCAATAAAAAATATTTTTTCCATATCATTTTTTATAGATGGTCTTGATTCAATATTATTAATTAGCATATTTTTTTTATCTATATTTGATATTATATCAGTAATATAATTAAATTTTATATTATCATTTAATATTAGCATTAGTTTATTGTTGTTTTTGTAGGTTATTTTTTTTTGTTTCCCTAAAACTATAAAAGTTGTAATATTATTTTTCTTGTTATTAATATTTTTTTTTACTGAATATAAATTATATATTTTTTTACCTAACTTCCCACCTATAGCAGCTATATTTCTTTTTTTTTCTTTAGATATTTTTTGCAATGCTTCAGAACTACTATTTGTATATTTAATTGTCCAATTTTTATTTTTTTTTAAAAAATCACTACATTGTTTTATAGGTTGATAATGAGAATAAATAATTTTTATATTTTCTATTCTGCATTTTTTTCTAGTTAACAAATAATGATTTATTGAAATTTTTATTTCGTTAATAATAGATAAATTGGTGTTTTGTAATAAATCATATACTTCATGAATAGCACCTGAATAGGTGTTATATAATGGTAAAATTGAAAGATTATTTTCAGTTTTATTCGTTGTATATTTTACTATTTGAAAAAAATTTTTGCATGCATGTATTTTTATTTTTTTTAAATAAAAATTACAAAATTTAATTACAGCTTGGTGTGAATAGGATCCTACAGGTCCTAAAAAAAATATTTTTTTGAAATTTGAATTTTCATTTTTTTTTATGATAAGTTCTTGTAGTATTACTGATTCATTTATAATAATTTTAAATATTTTTTTCGCATATTCTGGATTCAATTGTTTTTTTGTAGACATATTGATTATTTTTTTTATAATTTCTTTTTCTCTTTGTTTGTCTTTTATTGGTTTATTGTTTTTTTTTTTGTATAAAGCAATTTTTTTTGATACAAAGCATCTTGCTTTTAATAAAAAAATTATTTTTTTATCAATTATGTCTATTTTATTTCTTAATTTTGAAAAAGATGATTCACAATTCATATAAATTACCTGTAATATCATCAATAGATAAATAGATGATTAAGTGTTTTTTAAAAATATTTTAAAAAAATATTAATTTTTACTTATTATAAATTTAACTATAAATTATTTTATGTTTTCTTGTATTTAAATTTTGTTGTATTATGAATATTTTTTTGTATTTTGTTTCTAAAAAATATATCATATTTTTATGTTAATTTAAAAATTGAAAATTATTTTTACGCAATTATTTGGAAAAAAAAGTTATGAAAACTAGTTCAGCAAAAATAAAAAATATAAAAAGAACTTGGTTTATAGTTGATGCCTGTGGACAGATTTTAGGAAGATTAGCAACAAAATTATCAATTATATTACGTGGAAAACATAAAGTTGAATATACTCCTCACATCGATACAGGAGATTTTTTAATAGTTTTAAATTCCAGTAAAATCATAGTTAGTGGAAAAAAAAATTCAAAAAAAATATATTTTCATTATACTGGTTATTCAGGCGGTCTTAGAAAAATTACTTTTAAAGAAATGTTAATTAAAAATCCAGAAAAAATAATTAAAAATGCAGTAAAAGGAATGTTACCAAAAGGACCATTAGGTAGAAAAATGTTAAAAAAATTAAAAGTTTTTTCTGGTTCTATACATAGTCATCATGCTCAACAACCTAAAATATTAAATTTTTAGATAAAGGTAAATAAGTAGTATGAAAAATATAAAAAATTATTATGGTACTGGTCGTAGGAAAACTTCTTCAGCAAGGGTTTTTCTTAGTTTAGGAATTGGAAACATTATTGTAAACAAAAAAACATTAGAACAATATTTTGGTAGGAAAACTTCATGTATGGTAGTTAAACAACCACTAATCATTTTAAATTTATTAGAAAAATTTAATTTTTATATTACCGTTAAGGGAGGTGGAATTTCTAGCCAGGCTGGAGCTATTAGACAAGGAATTACAAGAGCATTAATAAGATATGATGATTCTCTTAGAACAACATTAAGAAAATCAGGATTTGTAACTAGAGATTCTAGAGAAGTTGAAAGAAAAAAGGTAGGTTTAAGAAAATCTAGAAAAAAACCTCAATTTTCTAAACGATAATTATTAATCTTTTAGTATAATTATTTTTTCTAGTGATATTTCTAAAACCCGGATTATTTTTTGTCATACCGGGTTCTTGAGTTTTTTCATTTTAATTTTTTTATATTATGAATAAATGAAAAATTAGTATAAAATTCATTCGGTTTTTTTATTTTTATCTTTATTTAAAAAATTTGATAAATTGATACATAAGTTTTTGATTCCTGTTTTTTGTTTTGTAGAAATAAAATAAATTTTATCTTTTTGTTTTATTTTATTACAGATTTTTTTAATTTCACTTTTTAGTTTTTCTTTATGAATTAAATCAATTTTATTAAACACTAACCATATTGTTTTTAAAAACAATTTTTTTTTATATTTTTTGATTTCGTCTTTTATTATTTTTATGTTTTCTATTGGTTTTGAATAATCGTTTGGTATTATATCTACAATATGTAAAATAATTTTACATCTTTCTAAATGTTTTAAAAAATTTAATCCTAATCCAGTTCCATTTGAGGCACCTTTGATAATCCCAGGTATATCTGCTATAACAAATTTTTTTTGATTGTTTATTTTTACTACTCCTAAAGTTGGTTTTAGAGTAGTAAATGGATAATTATCTATCTTAGGATTTGCTGCTGAAACAGATTTAACTAATGAAGATTTTCCTGCATTAGGTAATCCTAATGTTCCTACATCAGCTAAAAGAATTAATTCTAGTTTTATTTTTCTAGTTTCTCCTTTTGTCCCATTAGTACATTTTTTAGGAGTACGATTAGTAGAAGATTTAAATCTAGTATTACCAATTCCATGCCATCCGCCTTTAGCAATTAGAATTTTTTTATTTTTTTTTGTCATATCTGAAATTATTTCATTAGTATCATAATTAATAATTCTAGTTCCTAATGGGACAAATATAGTCTTATCAGATCCTTTTTTTCCTGAACAATTTTTAGATTTTCCATTTTCTCCATGATTTGCTAAAAATTTTTTTTTAAATCTAAAATCAACTAATGTATTTATGTTTTTTGTTGTTTTTATCCAAATGTTACCTCCATTACCACCATCTCCTCCATCAGGACCTCCTTTTGGTATATATTTTTCTCTTCTAAAACTAATACATCCATTACCTCCATTTCCACCAGTTACTTCAATAATAACTTCATCAACGAATTTCATTTGTTTCTCAATTTTTAAATTAATGAATTTTTTTTGTTTTTAATAAATTTTAAATTTTTAAAAAATATAATTTTTTAAAATTTTTGAATAATTTAAAAAAATTATTTTTTTTCTATTATTTCAACGTATTTTTTGTTTTTTACTCCTTTTTTAGTAAATTTGACATATCCTTTTAATTTTGAGAATATTGTATGATCCTTTCCACAACCTGTATTTTGTCCTGGATGAAATTTAGTTCCTCTTTGTTTAAGAATTATATTCCCAGGGAATACCAGTTCTCCTCCAAATTTTTTTATTCCTAATCTTTTTGATTTTGAATCTCTACCATTTCTACTAGAACCACCAGCTTTTTTATGTGCCATTTTTTAATTCCTTATATGTTCATTAATTGGTTTTAATAATTTCTGTTATTTTTATTTCAGTAAATTTTTGTCTGTGTCCTTGTTGTTTTTTATAATGTTTTCTTCTTTTAAATTTTATTATGTTTATTTTTTTATTTTTTTTTTGAGAAATTATAACAGCTCTTATAAGATAGTTTATTAAATAAGGTTTTCCTATATGTGTACTCTGATCTTTAATCATTAATATTTTATTAAAGTCAATTGTTTCTCCTATATTCTTTTCTATTTTCTCTGTTTTGATTATTTCCCCTACATTTGCTTTGTATTGTTTGTTTTTACAAATAAAGATAGCATACATGTTTATCTCCGTCATATATTAAGAATATATGTTTTATTTAGTTATTTTGTTGAATTGATTTTTTGATTTTAATATTTTTTTTTTCCATTCTTTTTTCGTATATGTTTCTATTGAAACAGAATGAATATTTTTATTTTTAAAATATTTCATTAATGGAGAATAAATTATTTGTTGTTTTTTCACGTCTGACATACCACAAAAAATATCACTAATTGCTATTATTTCCATATAGTTATTATTTCCATTTATATAAACATCTTCTAATGATAACGAATTTATTAAAATCGATTTTATTTGTTCAGTTTCCATATTTTTTTTTTTGGTTATATTGTTTTTTTTCAGTTATTTTGTTGATTTAATTTTTTAATTATTCGGAATATTAAAAATTTTTGATATAATCGTTTTTTATTTTATAACATTTAATAAAAAATTAATATTTAAGATCTTCTTGTACAAGCTTATATAATTAAGAAATCATATCGGTATTTCAGGTATTCTTAATATCTTATTAAGATAATATCATCTTAGTATTTAAGATCTTTCATATCAAGTTTTTTATGAAAATTCATCTGTATTTTTAATTAGTTAATACTAATTTTATACTGTTGAAAAATCTTAATAAGTATAAAATTAGATGCATTAACTATTTTTTTATAAATAAATTTAATATTAAAATTTTTATTAAACGAATTAATTTTTTTAAGTAAAAAAGGTAAATGTATAAATATGAAAATTAATCATATTCCAATGACTGTATCTGGTCTTGAAAAATTACAAACAGAATTAAAATATTTAAAAAATAAATTACGTCCAAAAATAATTTCAGAAATAGCAAAAGCAAGAGAACATGGAGACCTAAAAGAAAATGCGGAATATCACTCTGCTAGAGAAGAACAAAGTTTTTGTGAAGGAAGAATTAAAGAAATAGAAAATAAACTGTCATATTCTCAAATAATAGATGTTACTAAAATTAAAAATACTGGAAAAGTAATTTTTGGAACAACAGTAACTGTTTTAAATTTAAAGATAAATAAAGAATTCACATATTGTATTGTTGGTGATGAAGAATCTGATCTAAAGAAGAACTTTGTTTCTATAAATTCTCCAATAGCTAGAGGATTGATCGGAAAAAAAAAAGAAGATGTGGTTTCTATTAAGACTCCAAGAGGTAATGTTGAATATAAGATTTTAAAAATACAACATAAGTAGTTTTTTTTTTAGAATTTAAAGAATAATATTATGAAACTTAAAAAACGTTCTCGTAGTTCAAAATTATGGCTATCAGAACACTTTAAAGATGAATATGTTAAAAAATCTCATAAACATAAATTGATTTCACGAGCTTGGTTTAAATTACAAGAAATAGATAAAAAAGATCAATTATTCAAGTCAGGAATGAATGTTTTAGATTTAGGTTCTTCTCCTGGAAGTTGGTCAAAATATGCTTCTAAAAAAGTTGGGAAGTTAGGAAAAGTTTTTTCTTGTGATATCATTCCTATGAATTTTATAACAAATGTGAATTTTATTCAGGGAGATTTAAGAAAGATTAGTATTTTAAAAAAAATATTACTTTTAGTAAAAAATGTAAATATAAATATATTAATGTCTGATATGTCACCAAATACTAGTGGAAATCCTTTAATTGATTTACCTAAAATGTTTCTTTTAGGGGACATTGCTATTTCAATTTCAAAATTAGTACTTTCAGACAATGGAAAAATTATATTAAAAACATTTCAAGGAACAGGATTTAAAAAATTTTTTAACAAAGTTAGTATTTTGTTTTCAAATATTAAAATTCGTAAACCTAACTCTTCAAGAGGTCGTTCTCGAGAAGTATTTATTGTAGCATCCAAGTTAAAAAAAAAATAACTTTTTATGCTAATATTTAATACAAATTGTACTGTGAGGTTAATCCATTGAATGACATGGGTAAAAACCTGATCCTTTGGTTTTTTGTTGCTGTTATATTGATTTCAATTTTTAATAACATTAATTTTAATGAAGAAAAAATCAATATAAGAGACTACTCAACTTTTTTATCGGAAGTAAACCAAGATCAAGTTAGTGAAGCACATATTGATGGTCGAAAAATTAGTGTAATTAGAAAGGATGGTAGTAAGTATGTAACCATGATGCCAATTAATGATCCAAAATTATTGGATAATTTATTGATAAAAAATGTAAAGACTATTGGAAATTTTCCAATTGAACCTAGTATCTTAATTTCAATTTTAATATCATGGTTTCCAATGTTATTGCTAATTGGAATATGGTTTTTTTTCATGAGACAAATGCAATTAGGAGGAGGTAGAGGGGCAATATCTTTTGGTAAAAGTAAAGCTAGAATGTTAGAAGAAAAAAATAATAAAACAAGTTTTCTTGATGTAGCTGGTTGTGATGAAGCTAAAGATGAAGTTAAAGAATTAGTAGAATATTTAAAAGAACCGGATAAATTTAAAAAATTAGGAGGTAAAATTCCTAAAGGATTACTCATGGTAGGTCCACCTGGAACAGGAAAAACATTATTAGCTAAAGCAATTGCTGGAGAAGCTAAGGTTCCTTTTTTTATAATTTCTGGATCTGATTTTGTAGAAATGTTTGTTGGAGTTGGAGCCTCTAGAGTTAGAGATATGTTTGAAAATTCTAGAAAGTCTGCACCTTGTATAATCTTTATTGATGAAATTGATGCTGTAGGAAGGCATAGAGGTTCTGGTTTTGGGGGTGGACATGATGAAAGGGAACAGACTTTAAATCAGATGTTAGTAGAAATGGATGGATTTGAAGACAATGAAGGAATTTTATTGATCGCAGCAACTAATAGACCCGATGTTTTAGATCCAGCATTATTAAGACCTGGACGTTTTGATAGACAAATTATGGTTCCATTACCTGATATACGAGGTAGAGAACAAATATTAAAAGTACATATGAAAAAAGTTCCATTAGATAAAAAAGTTGTTGCTATGGTTATAGCTAGAGGAACTCCTGGTTTTTCTGGAGCAGATTTAGCCAATTTAGTGAATGAAGCTGCTTTATCTTCAGCAAGAAATAATAAATTAGTAGTATCAATGAAAGAGTTAGAACAAGCTAAAGATAAAATTATTATGGGAAGTGAAAGAAAATCAATGGTTATGACTGATTTACAAAAAGAATCAACTGCATATCATGAAGCAGGTCATGTAATAGTTGGTCGTTTAGTTCCAGACCATGATCCTGCACATAAAGTTACTATAATACCTAGAGGGAATGCATTAGGAGTAACTTTTTTTCTTCCTAAAGAAGATCTATTAAGTGTTAGTAAGAAAAAACTAGAAAGTCAAATATCAACTTTATATGGAGGTAGATTAGCAGAAGAAATTATTTATGGAATTGATTGTGTGTCGACTGGTTCATCTAATGATATAAAGTTAGCAACTTCTATTGCTAAAAATATGATTACTAAATGGGGTTTTTCAGATAAATTAGGACCATTGTTATATACTGAAGAAGAAGGAGATACGTTTTTAAAAAAAACCTCAAATAATAAATTCAAATATATGTCTAATGAAACTGCAAAATTAATTGATGAAGAAGTTCGATTTTTAATAAAAAATAATTATAATAGGTCTAAAAAAATACTGAAAGAAAATATAGACATATTACACGCTATGAAAGACGCGTTAATGAAATATGAAACTATAGATTCAGATCAAATAGATGATTTGATGAATCGAAAAGAAGTAAGATCCAATCTTACGTTCAATGAAAGTAATACTTAAATATATTTTTTTAATAATATATTTGTTATTTAGTGATAATCTAAATTGTTTGGAAAAGAAAAATATATTATTAGTTATATATAATAGTCTTTATTTTTTAAAATACATTATTTTAGATAAAAATAAAATTATTGGAAAAGAAAAATTAATTATTTTTTAAAATAATTTATTTTTAATTTGGAGAAAATTAATTATGTACGATTTTTTTTTACAATTTTTTTTATTTCCTCATTGTTTTTAATTATCTTAATTGTTTTTAACAACAATGTAAATGATAGTTCTATTACATCAGCTGAATTAAATTCTTTAGAAAAAATGATATATCGAAATAATACTAGCAATCATTTTTTAATGATAACAACTGCAATTTTAGCTGCTATTTTTTTTATTTCTGCTTTGTTCTTGTGTAGAATAATTACTTTTTATGAAACAAATAGTTTGTTATCAAATTCAGTCAGTAAAAAAAATGTTTTTTAAATAATTGTTGTTAGAAAAATTTTTTTAGTTAAGTGTATGAAAATATTTTTTTTAAAACCGAGGTGGTGAAATAGGTAAACACACTACTTTGAGGAAGTAGTGCTTGTAATTTTGTAAAAGCTTGCGGGTTCGATTCCCGTCCTCGGTACAAACTTTTTAAAAATTTTTTCTATTTTAGAAAGTTTTATTTTTTTTTTTAATTAATTAAATTTTAATTAAATTTGAAATATTTTCCAAAAAGGGTTAAACATGAAAACCTCGAAATTTAATCGGGGTTTTTTGTTTTTATAAAATAAAATTAAATAATATAAAACATTAGTTTAAGATTTAAAAATCTTTAAGATTTTATCAAATAATATTTAGTTTTTTATGGTTTAGATCTTAATTTTTTATTTTTTTAAATTTAAATAGTGTATAAAAGGTAATTTTTTTTATTTTTATTTTAAGTTGATAGCAGAATTACAGCGTTTAAAATTAATATTTTTTTTAAAATTAGTTGATATTGATGCTTTGTTAATTTAAAAAAATGAATTAAAGGTTAATTAACATGAATAAAAACATTCTATCTGTCGTTGAAGCAGTTTCTAACGAAAAATCTTTACCTAGAGAAAAAATTTTTGAAGCTTTAGAAATTGCATTAGCTACAGCAACAAAAAAAAAATATGAACGAGATGTTGACATTCGAGTTAATATAGATAGAAAAACTGGAAATTTTAAAACTTTTCGTCGTTGGATAGTGGTTAAAGATGTTTCTAATCCTACTCGAGAAATTACTTTCGAAGCAGCAAATTTTTATGATAGTACAACTAATATTCATGATTATATAGAAGATGAAATTAGTTCAGTGAATTTTGATAGAATTACAACACAAACAGCTAAACAAGTTATCGTACAAAAAGTTCGTGAAGCTGAAAGAGCTATGGTGGTTGAAGAATTTAAAAATCATAAGGGTGAAATTTTAACAGGTATTGTAAAAAAAATAAATAGAGATAGTATAATTTTAGATGTAGGAGACAATGCTGAAGCAATGGTAACAAAAGAAGACATGTTACCTAGGGAAAATTTTCGTCCAGGAGATCGTGTTCGTGGAATTTTATATCGTATTTCTCCAGAATCTAAAGGAATACAATTGTTTATTAGTAGATCTAAAGATGAAATGCTTATTGGATTATTTAAAATTGAAGTTCCTGAAATAGGAGAAGAACTAATTGAAATAAAAGCAACAGCTAGAGATCCTGGGTCTAGAGCAAAAATTGCAGTAAAAACAAATGATAAAAGAATTGATCCAGTAGGAGCTTGTGTAGGAATGAGAGGGGCTAGAGTTCAAGCAGTTTCAAGTGAATTATGTGGAGAAAGGATTGATGTTGTATTGTGGGATGATAACCCACCTCAATTTGTTATTAATGCAATGTCTCCAGCTGAAGTTTCATCTATTGTTGTAGATGAAGACAATCATACAATGGACATTGCAGTTGAAATTAATAATTTAGCACAATCCATTGGGAGAAATGGACAAAATGTTCGTTTAGCTTCTCAATTAACTGGTTGGGAACTAAATGTAATGACTGTAGAAGAATTAAATAAAAAAAATGAAAAAGAATTTTTAGTAACAGTAAATAATTTTAAAAAGACATTAAACATTACGAGTGAAATTGCAGAAATTTTAGTAAATGAAGGTTTTTCTAAACTAGAAGAATTAGTTTTAGCTTCTTATGAAGATATATTAAAAATAAAAAAAATTAGTAAAGAAAAATTTTCTATAATACAGAAAAAAGCTCAATTAGCATTAATTAATATGAAAAATAAAGAAAAATATAAAATGGAAAAAATAATTTTAGATAAAAGAATTTTAGAATTAAACGGAATGAATAAAATTATTGCGATTGAATTGTTTAAAAAAAATGTATTTACAATAGAAAATTTAGCTGAACAAAGTATAGATGATATAATAAGTATTAAGTTATTGGATTCTACAAAAGCAGGTAAATTAATTATGTTAGCTAGAAAAGCTTGTTTTTGGTTTAATAAAAACATTAAAACATAATAAGGAAATAATATGGTTGATAAAATTCAATTAAAATTTTTGGCAAATGAAATAAATATTCCTGTTGAAATTATAGTGAAAAAATTAAATAAACTAGGTATAAAAAAAACAAAAGATGATTTTATCACGAATCAAGAAAAGACATATTTTTTAAATTTAATTAATAAAAAAAAAATTTTTAATGATGAAACTTTTACTTTGCAAAAAAAAACTCGCAGTATAATAAATGTTTCTAGTATAACAGGAAAAAAAAAAATTATTAAAATAGAAACAAGAAAAAAAAAACTGTATTTTAAAAGTGAATTACAAAAAAAATTAGATACTAAAATTAGTTCTTGTTTAAGAAATAAAAAAAATAATAAAATAGAAGAAAAAATAAACATAAAAAGTAATGTACAAAAAAAATTATCTAAAGAAAGATTTTTTTTGAAGTTAAAGGATTTTAAAAAAAATAATTCTTTTTTTAAGAAAAATAAAATTACAACCGATAATTGTAAAAAAGAAGACATAATGATAGAAAAAAATAAAAAAAATAAGTTTTTTGAAAGTTCTATTGAAAATAAGAAGAACCAAAATTCTTTTAACAAGAAATTAAAAGATATAAAAATAAATCCTAAGTCATTTTTAAAAAAAAATGATCATCTGAAAAAAAAGAAAGGTATTACATTAAATATTTCAAAAAAAAAGATTTTTAATAAAAAAAATATTTTGAATATTAAAAATAAAAAACAAGAAAATAAAGAAAAAATAATTATTCCTATTACTAATCAAACAAATAGAACATTTGAAAAAAAAAAGTCTATTATTTTACAACAAAAATTTAAAAAACCGATTTCTAAAGTAAATAGAGATGTGACAATAAGAGATAGAATGACTATTCCTGAATTAGCAAGAAAAATGGCAGTAAAAGCTTCTGAAATAGTTAAAGTTATTGCTAAATTAGGTAAATGTTTTAGCAATGAAAAATTTTTAAATACAGAAATTCTACAGCTTATTGCTGAAGAAATGGGTCATAAAGTTATTATTAAATCTAAAAATAATTTTGAAAAAGAATTACTAAAAAATTGTTTAAATTCTAATAAATTAAAAAAAAATAGACCTCCAGTAGTAACAATCATGGGACATGTAGATCATGGAAAAACAACTTTATTAGATTATATTCGATCAACCAATATAGTTAAAAGAGAATCAGGTGGTATTACTCAACACATAGGTGCATATCATGTAAATACTAATAAAAACCATGATTCAATTACTTTTTTAGATACTCCAGGACATGCAGCTTTTACAGCTATGAGAGCAAGAGGTGCTCATATTACTGATATTGTAGTATTAGTTGTAGCATCAGATGATGGTGTTAAACCACAAACAATAGAAGCGATTAATCATGCAAAGTTAGCTAAAGTTCCAATAATAGTTGCAATTAACAAAATTGATAAAGCTAGCATAAACATTGAAGAAATAAAAAGTCAATTATCCAACTATGAAATAGTGTCAGAAGATTGGGGTGGAGATAATATATTTGTTAAAATTTCTGCAAAAACAGGAAAAGGAATCAACGAATTACTAAGTGTAATTTCATTACAAGCTGAAATGTTAGAATTATATACGTTTACTGATGGTATAGCAACCGGAGTTGTTATTGAATCTTATTTAGATAAAGGTAGAGGTCCTTTAGCTACGGTAATAATAAAAAATGGGAAATTAAAAAAAGGAGACGTAGTTGTATGTGGTTTTGAATATGGAAGAATAAGAGCTATTTTAAATGAAAATAAAAAATTTGTTAATTCTATAGGTGCTTCCATTCCAGTAGAAATTTTAGGTTTATCAGGTGTTCCTAATTCAGGAGATTTATTAACAGTTGTCAAAAACGAAAAAATAGCTAAAGAAATTTCGATAAAAAGAAAAGATAAAATTCGTTCTAAAAAATTTAAAAAAAATAAAGAAATAAATTTAGAAAATATGTTCAAAAACATAAATAAAGAAGGATCAAAAGAACTAAATGTTATTTTAAAAGCAGATTGTAAAGGTTCATTAGAAGCAATTAGTGATAGTTTATTAAAAGAAAATGATATCGAAAAAAATTATGTAAAATTAAATATAATTAGTTCCGGAGTTGGTGGAATTACAGAAACTGACGCTTCATTATCAATTGCATCTAATTCAGTCATTTTAGGATTTAATGTTCGTGCAGATTCTTCTGCTAAACGAATTATAAATTTAGAAAAATTAGATGTACGATATTATTCAGTTATTTACGATTTACTTAATGAAGTAAAATCTGCTTGTATTGGAAAATTATCGCCTAAAATTAAACAGAAAATAATTGGATTAGCAGAAGTTAGAAGTATTTTTAAATCTCCTAAATATGGAAATATTGCTGGTTGTATGGTCATAAATGGAATTATTAAAAAAAATTCTCTAGTAAAAGTATTACGAAACAACATTGTAATATATACAGGAGAGTTAGAATCGTTGCGAAGATTTAAAGAAGACATAAATGAAATACGAAATAATATGGAATGTGGAATAAGAATTAAAAATTATCATGATGTTAATATTAAAGATACAATTGAAGTATATGAAATGATTAAATCTTAAAAATAAATTTATATTTTTAATAAATTTGACAATAAAAAATTTTTTAAATAGGAAATAGTATTGAAAAAAAAACCATATAGAAATATGCAATTATCAGAGGAGATAAGAAGAGAAGTATCTAAAATTTTACAAATATATTGTAATGATTCTAGAATAAATAAATTAAATATCAATGTTGTAGAAGTTTTAATCAATAAAGATTTTTCCTTTGCTAAAGTATTTTTTACTATTTTAGATGAATCAAAAAAAACAGAAATAATTAAAATATTACAGAATGCTTCTAGTTACATTAAAAAAAAATTAGTAAAAAATTTATTATTACGTGTAGTACCAAAGATAAAATTTGTACATGATTGCTCGTTTGTTGAAGGAATAAAAATTTCTAAAATAATAAATCAAGTTATTAATAATAAATAAATTAAAAAAATAGGATTTTATTGTTATATGAATTTATCTAAAATAGTTAAAAATGGAGTATTGTTATTGGATAAACCAAAATTATATTCTTCTAATACTATTTTGCAATACGTGAAAAAAATATTAAAAATTAAAAAAGCTGGTTATATCGGAACATTAGATCCATTAGCAACAGGCATGCTTCCTATATGTTTTGGTGAATCTACAAAGTTTTTAAAATATTTGTCTAATTCAAAAAAACGTTATTTAGTAATAGCTAAATTAGGTGTTCAAACTACAACTTTTGATTCATTAGGAGAAATTACAAAAAAAATTTCAGTTACAAATATTAATAAAACTTTTTTAAACAAGTGTTTAAAAAAGTTTATAGGTAAAATTGAACAAATTCCTCCTATGTATTCTGCTTTAAAATACAAAGGAATTCCTTTATACAAATATGCTCGTCAAGGAATTACAATATTTCGAGAGACTAGAAAAATTACAATCTATGAGTTAGACTACATTATTCATAATAATAATTATTTAAAATTAAATATCTTATGTTCTAAAGGAACATACATTCGAACTCTTATAAATGATTTAGGGAAATTAATTGGATGTGGTGCTCACGTAATTTACTTGCGTCGATTGGAAGTTTCTTTTTATTTGGAAAATCAATTAGTAAACTTAAACACAGTAAATAAAATTAAAAATTATTTTTATAAAAATAATTTTTCGCTTTTTTTAAAAAAAATAATTTATCCCACAGAAAGTTTATTACCTAATTTTCCTGCATTCAAATTAAATAATCATTATTCTTATTTTTTTAGCTGTGGTAAAAAAATTAATATTTTTGTTAAAAATAAACAACAAAACAAACTAGTGAAAGTTTTTAAAAAAAGCAATAATAAATTTCTTGGAATTGGAGAAATTCAGAAAGACAACTATCTTATTCCAAAAAGATTAGTTTCTAAATTTTAATAAATAACATATTAATATTTTAAGTAAATATAAAAGAGGGATTTAATGAGTTACGATTTAAATACAAAAAAAAAAATTATAAAAAAATTTGGAAAAAATGAGTTTGATACTGGTAATACATCAGTGCAAATAGCTTTATTAACTAATAAAATCAATTATTTACAAAAACATTTCAATTATCATAAAAAAGATCATGGTAGTCGACGAGGATTGTTGAAGATGGTTTCTCATCGTCGTAAATTATTAAATTACTTGAAAATCAAATATATTTCTAAATATGTTTTTTTAATTGAAAATTTAGGATTAAGACGATAGATGTATGTTTTTTTAGTTTTATAGTAGTTTTTTCAAATATTTTCAGAAAATCATTTTTATGTATTTTAAAAAAAACTGTTTTTTATTTAATTAAGAAATTCGCTTTATCTTAAGGACGTTATTTTGTTTAATCCGATTGTACGTAAATTTAAATATGGAAAACATACCGTTTCTATAGAAACTGGTATTTTAGCTAGACAGGCAACTGCTTCTGTCATGATTAACATGGATGATACATCTGTTTTAGTGACTGTAGTTGAGGAAAAAAAACAACAAAATAAAACTAATTATTTACCATTAACTATTTGTTATCAGGAAAGAACATATGCAGCTGGGAAAATACCAGGTGGTTTTTTTAGGAGGGAAGGTAGACCAAGTGAAAACGAAATATTAATTGCTAGACTTATTGATCGTCCTATTCGTCCTTTGTTTCCAAAAGGTTTTTTAAATAATGTACAAATTATAGCTACTGTCGTTTCAGTTAATCCTAAAGTTAATCCAGATATTGTAGCAATTATTGGAGCTTCAGCAGCTTTAAGTGTTTCTGGAATACCATTTTTAGGTCCAATAGCAGCTGCTAGGGTAGCATATATAAATAAAAAATATGTTTTGAATCCTACTATAGAAGAAATAAAAAATAGTGAATTGGATTTAGTAGTATCAGGAACTAAAAATGCTATATTAATGGTAGAAGCAGAATCAAATATGTTGAGTGAAGAAGAAATATTAAATGCTATTTTATTTGGTCATAAATATCAACAAATTGCGATTGAAAATATTTGTCTATTATCTGATAAAAAAGGAAAAAAAAAATGGAATATACAAAATTTTCAAACAGATTCTTCTTTGTATTTAAAAATTTCAACTTTAGTTGAAGAAAGAATTAGTGATGCATATAAAATTATAGAAAAAAAAAATAGATATGATAAATTGAATATTATTAAATCAGAATTAATTGAAATGTTATGTAACGAGAACGTTATAAATAATGAGTTAGAAATAGAAAATATATTTAAAGAATTAGAAAAAAATATAGTTAGATATGGGATTTTAAATAAAGGTAAAAGGATAGATGGAAGAAAATTTAATGAAATAAGGAAGTTAGATGTAAAAATTGGTATTTTACCTAGAACTCATGGATCTGCTCTATTTACTCGAGGAGAGACACAATCATTAGTGACTACAACTTTAGGAACAGCTAGAGATGCTCAAAATTTGGATGAACTTCTCGGTGGAGATAAGACGGAAAACTTTCTTTTTCATTACAATTTTCCATCCTATGCTGTAGGTGAAATAGGAGTTATAGGTTCTCCAAAAAGAAGAGAAATAGGACATGGAAAACTTGCAAAAAAAAGTTTATCTGCAGTTATGCCAAAGATAGAAGAGTTTCCATATACTATAAGGATAGTTTCTGAAATTACTGAATCAAATGGTTCTTCTTCAATGGCTTCAGTGTGTGGTGCTTCTTTAGCGTTAATGGATGCAGGGGTTCCTATTAGGTCTTCAGTAGCAGGAATAGCAATGGGGTTAATAAAAGAGGGAGATAAATTTGTAATACTTTCTGATATTATAGGAGATGAAGACCATTTTGGAGATATGGATTTTAAAGTTGCTGGTGGAAGAGATGGTATAACTTCTCTTCAAATGGACATGAAAATTGAAGGAATAAACGATAAAATAATTAAATCATCGTTATTACAAGCTAAAGTTGCTCGTTTACATGTATTAGATATTATGGAAAAAGTAATTAAACGACCAAAATTAGATATTTCAATTTTTGCTCCTAGAATTTATACCTTAAAAATTAATCCAGAAAAAATAAAAGACTTAATAGGAAAAGGTGGTTCTGTTATTCGCATGTTAACTGAAGAAACTGGTACTACTATTGAAATTTCAGATGATGGAACAGTAAAAATATCATCTATAATAGAAAAAAAAGCAAAACATGCTATTAAAAGAATAAAAGAAATTACAGCAGAAATTGAAGTCGGTACTATTTATTTAGGAACAGTTACAAGAATTGTTGATTTTGGAGTTTTTGTCTCTATTGGAATAGGTAGGGAAGGATTAGTACATATATCTCAAATTTCAAAAAATAGAATAGGAAAAATTTCTGATTATCTTAAAGTTAATCAAAAAATATCTGTAAAAGTTTTAGAAATAGATAGACAGGGTCGATTACGATTAAGTATGAAAGAAACAATAAAAAAATAATTTTTTAAAAAAAATATTTTTTTTAATATTAAATTTTAAATCAACGTTTTTTTACATATGTATTTTATATTTCGTGAAAAATCTTTTTTGAAATAAAAACATTTTATATTTATAACAAAATTTTTATATGTTTTATTTAAATCAAAACATTTAAATTAATACGTAGATTATTTTAAATAATAAATTTTATATTTTTTTATTATTTTTAAAAAAATAATATTTTATAAATATTTTCTAAAATAGATTTTTTATTTTTTCATTTTTTAAATTTGAGCCAGTTGACATTTTCTCATGAGAATAAAAAAAATATTTTTATAATAAATTATGTATACTGGCCTGAATTAACTTAAGAGGCACATGTACTACATGACTCGTACTGAAAAAATTACGTTTTCTGTTTTTAATTTTAAATCTTCAATTATGAAAGTATTAAATGAAATTGGATATTTAAAACCTTCTCCAATTCAACATGCTTGCATACCTTATCTTCTAGAAGGAAAAGATGTATTAGGAATGGCACAAACTGGTAGCGGAAAAACAGCAGCATTTTCTTTACCATTATTACAAAATATTAATTTATCTTTAAAGTTTCCTCAAATTTTAGTTTTAACTCCTACAAGAGAATTAGCTATACAAGTTGCGGAATCATTTTCGGTATTTTCAAAATATATGAGTGGTATTAATGTTACTGCCTTATATGGAGGTCAAAGATATGAAGTACAACTAAAATCTTTAAGGAATGGTTCTCAAATTGTTGTAGGAACACCAGGTAGATTATTGGATCATTTAAAAAGAGGTACACTAAACTTATCTAAATTACAAGGACTAGTCTTAGACGAAGCTGATGAAATGTTACGAATGGGTTTTATTGAAGATGTAGAATTAATTATGTCTAATATACCAAAAGATCATCAAACAGCACTTTTTTCTGCAACTATGCCAGAAGTAATTCGTCGTATTTCTAGAAGATTTATGAAAAATCCTAAAGAAATAAAAATACAATCGAATATTACAACTAGACCTGATATTAAACAAAGTTATTGGATTGTATACGGAAAAAAAACAGACGGATTAATTAGATTTTTAGAAGTAGAAGATTTTTCAGCAGTTATTATTTTTGTAAGAACAAAAAGTGCTACTTTAGAAGTTTCTGAAGCTTTAGAAAAAAATGGATATAATAGCGCTGCTTTAAATGGGGATATGAATCAGACATTAAGAGAACAAACTTTAGATCGTTTAAAAAATGGAAGGTTGGACATCTTAATTGCAACCGATGTAGCAGCAAGAGGACTAGATGTAGATAGAATAAGTTTTGTTATTAATTATGATATACCAATGGATGCTGAATCATATGTACATAGAATTGGACGAACTGGAAGAGCAGGAAGAAAGGGTAGAGCTTTATTGTTTGTTGAACATAGAGAACGTCGTTTATTACGTAATATTGAAAGAATTGTCAAATTAAATATTACAGAAGTACAATTACCAAATGTAGAATTATTAACTTCTTGTCGTTTAAAAAAATTTTCTGAACAAGTTAAAATACAATTAAAAAGTAAGGATTTAGAAGAATATAGCAGTTTATTAGAAAAAATAAAACCTGAAAAAGATTTAAGCATCGAAAAGTTGGCAGCTGCCTTATTAAAAATGGCTCAGGGAGAAAGATTATTAATATTAAAACCTGACGTTTTTCTTAAAAGATTTTCAAATAAATCAAATAGAAAAGTATTTTTAAGGAATAAACTAGGAAGTTCTATTGGTTTTACTAAGTTTAGAAAAGAAAAAAAAGATATTTATAACAATAATATCAATCTTTATAGATTAGAAGTAGGTAGAAATGATGGAGTGGAAGTTCGTCATATTGTCGGAGCAATTGCTAATGAAGGAAATATAAATAGTCGAAAAATAGGAAATATAAAAATTTTTTCTTCATTTTCTACTATTGAATTACCAGCATCTTTATCTAAAAATTTTTTAAAATTGTTTTCTAACACTAGAATATTGAATAAATTAATGAATTTAAAATTATTAAGCAATGTGAAATTTCGAAATAAATATAATAATATTACAAATAATTTTAAATATAAACCAAAGATTAATCAGTTTTGTTCTAGAAAAAAATCTGATACTAATAGTAGACTTTCAGTTACAACCAAACAATTTGTTAATTCTAAAAAAACGATTGCAGTAAAAAACAAAAATAAAATACGTTCTTATTAAAAAGAAAAAAAAATTTCTTTTAATTAAATTGTGTATTTTAAATAAAAAAAAAGAAGAATACTATTTTTGTTTCATTGCAATTTATATTATTTAATGTGGTAGAGAATATTTCTACCACTGATTTTTTATTTTTTGTAAGCCATAGTTTCAATTTCTATTTTTGAGTTTTTTGGAAGTGAAGAAACTTCTACGCAAGATCTAGTAGGAAAATTAGTAATAAAATTTTTAGTAAAAAAAGATTCATAAATTTTATTGACTTTTTTCATTTCAGCTAAATTAGTCATAAAAATACTTGTTTTTATAATATTTTTTACTTCAAAATTTGACTGTTTTAATATTATTTTAATTTTTTTTAGTATTATTTCTGTTTGTTGTTCTATGTCTTCTGGAATTTTTTTTGTATCAATTTCATTTGCAATTTGACCAGATATTAATAAAAATTTTTCAATTAACATTGATTGTGAATAAGGTCCTATTGGACAAGGAATTTTTTTTTTATTTTTATGTTTCATAGTATTTTTTTATTTTTTCAGGATTAGAAATCAAAGTTTATTTCTTTTTTGTTTAAAGTAAACATTAATATTGACTTTATTGTGTATAATTTATTTATAGATTGTTCAAGAATAATTTTTTTGTTTTTTTGAAAAACTTCATCAGTAATTTCAATTCCATTTTTTAATCCAAATTTTTTTATAATTTTTTTTCCTAACGTTGTTTTCAAGTCGTGTAAGGCAGGTAGACAATGGAGAATTTTTGTTTTTGGATTTTTTGTTAATTCTAACATAGAATTATTTATTTGATATTTTTTTAATAGTAATATTTTTTCTTCCCATATTTTCGATTTTTCATTCATAGAAACCCAAACATCTGTATAGATAAAATCTACTTGATTAATTCCTTTTTCTATATTTTCAGTACATGTTATTTTTTTGTTAAAATTATCATTTTTTTTAGTGTTATTTAAAGAAGAAAGTTCAGGCCAGTATTTTTTTGGAGCTATAATTCTTAAATTAAACCCCATTAAATTTGAAGCTTCAATTAAAGAATTGCTGGTATTGTTTTTTGCATCTCCAACATATGCGCAAGTTATTTCTTCTATTTTTTTATTTGTAGGTAAATTTTCTTGAATTGTAAGTAGATCTGCTAATAGTTGAGTAGGATGGAACTTATTTGTAAGTGCATTTAGAACCGGTACTTTTGAAAATTTTGCAAAAGTTTCTATTGATTTATGTCTATTTCCTCGAAAAACAATTAGATCATATAAATTACTTAATATTTCTGTAGTGTCTTCTATTGATTCTTTATAGTTTAAATGAGTATCTTTGGGACCTAAATATGTGATATTTGCTCCTTGTTCAAATGATGCAACTTCAAAAGAACATCTTGTTCTAGTAGATTCCTTTTCAAAAATTAAAACAATTTTCTTATTTTTAAGTGTTTTTTTTTTTTCTTTCTTTTTTTTTTTTTTTTTTTTTTTTTAAAAGGGAAGCAAGATTAATTATTTTTTTTATTTCAGAAATAGAGTAATCAGATAATTTTAAAAAATTTTTTTTATATAAAGTATTCAAAAAATTTTCTCCTTTTATTTTTGATTTATTTTTTTGTTTTATTTAAATTTTCTTTTGTAAAAGTTGCTTTTTTATTATACTTATAAATAATTTATGAAACTTAATTTAATGATTAAAAATCAATTAATTATACGACAAAAATGAGAAATTTATGAAATTTTTTGTTAAAAATATAGATTTTAATAAAATTAGAACCGATTGTATTTTATTGGGTATGTTCAAAAGTTCAAAAGAAACATTAAAAAATAGATATTTATCTAAATTAGATGATTTTTTAAATGGAAAAATTAGTTTTTTATTTGATAGAGAAAATTTTTCTGGAGAATTAAATCAAACTTTATTAATTAATAATTATGATAATTTGTTTTTTAAACAAATATTATTAATAGGATGTGGAAATTTT
The DNA here is from genome assembly GCA_049942775.1 of Buchnera aphidicola (Tetraneura sorini). Lineage (GTDB taxonomy): Bacteria > Pseudomonadota > Gammaproteobacteria > Enterobacterales > Enterobacteriaceae > Buchnera_D > Buchnera_D aphidicola_E. The sequence continues at coordinate 339,014 of CP188087.1, read as the reverse complement.
GAGAAATTTAATGAATTTCGTTATGAAAAAATAATAAGAAACAGTTTTAAAATAATAAAATCGACTAATTCTTCAAATTTATTATTTTTGTTAAATGAATTAAAAGTAAAAAATAGAAATATGTATTGGAAAGTACGATTAGCTATAAAGTACATAGAAGATGAATTATATGTTTTTTCAGATTTTAAAAGATCTTTAAAAGAAAAAAAAAATATTCTTTCAAAAATAACATTTAGTAGTATTTCGAAAGGATGCATAGATGAGGCAATGATTGCTATTAAACATGGTGTTGCAATTTCTGAAGGAATAAAAATATCAAAAGATATTAGCAATTTACCTCCAAATATATGTACTCCAACTTATTTATCTAATAAATCTAGAGAACTATTTGAATTTTCTAAATCTAAATTTTCTATAGAAATTCTTAATGAAACAGATTTAAAAAAAAATGGTATGAATGCATATTTAGCAGTTGGTTCTGGTTCTAAAAATGAATCACTAATGACTATCATTAAATATAACAATAGTAAAAAAAAGAAAGAAAATCCAGTTGTTTTAATTGGTAAAGGTGTAACTTTTGATTCTGGAGGAATATCTTTAAAACCATCTAACAATATGCATCGTATGAAATACGATATGAGCGGAGCAGCTTCAATATATGGAGTGTTATTTGCAGTTATGAAATTATCTTTACCAATTAATGTTATAGGCATAACAGCAAGTTGCGAAAATATGCCAAGTGAAAATTCTTTTCGTCCTGGTGATATATTAACTACTATGTCAAAAAAAACAGTAGAAGTATTAAATACTGATGCTGAAGGAAGATTAGTTTTATGCGATGTATTAACTTATATAAAAAAATTTAATCCAAGTTTAGTCATAGATATTGCGACCTTAACAGGAGCATGTATTGTAGCGTTAGGAACAGAGATTACTGGTTTAATGAGTAATAATTCTAATTTAGCAAAACAATTGTTAATTGCAGGTGAACAATCAGGGGACAAATTATGGGAGTTGCCTATTTTAGAAGAATCAAAAAAAGATCTAAATTCTAGAATTGCAGATATTACAAATATTTCTAAAAATGGAGTGGCAGGTGCAATAACTGCGGCTTATTTTCTTTCTCTGTTTTGCAAGAAATACCAGTGGGCTCATCTAGATATTGCTGGAACAGCGTATTCAGAAGTAAAAGATAGTGCTACAGGAAGACCGGTGGATCTATTAGTACAATTTTTAATGAATAAAATCAATAATTAATTTTATTTAGTATATATAAAAAATGTTTTTTTCTTATTTTATCATAATTAGTTTTTTAAAATTTATTTAATATATTTATAGGTAATAAATATGAAAGCAAAATTTGTACCAAAAAATATAGAAGGTTGTTTATATGATTTTTGGGAGAAGAAACAGTTTTTTTCTCCAAATTATAAAAATAAAAAAGGAAATTTTTGCATTGTAATTCCTCCTCCAAATATTACTGGAGAATTGCATATGGGACATGCTTTTCAACAAACTTTAATGGATATAATAATAAGATATCAACGAATAAAAGGAAAAAATACATTCTGGCAAACAGGTACTGATCATGCTGGAATTGCTACTCAAGTGCTAATTGAAAAAAAATTTTTTAAATTAACAGAAAACAGAAAAGAAAAGAATAAAAAAAAAATAATAAAAAAAATTTGGGAATGGAAAAAAAAATTAAATTTTAAAATAAATAATCAAATGCGTTGTTTGGGAAATTCAATAGATTGGAGCAAAGAAAGATTTACTTTAGATAAAGACATGTCGATAGCAGTACGAAAATCTTTTATAAAATTGTATGAAAATAAATTAATTTATAAGAGCAAAAAATTATCTAATTGGGATGTGTCTTTAAGAACGGTAATTTCTGATTTGGAAGTTGAATATAGACAAGTATCAAGTAAAATGTGGGATATATGTTATCCTATTGTTAAAAATAATCTAAATAGTGAACAAGAATTTTTAGTTATTTCTACTACTCGTCCTGAAACATTGTTTGGAGATGTGGCGATTTCTGTACATCCGAATGATATTCGTTATAAACAATATATTGGAAAATTTGTTTCTGTTCCTTTAATAAATAGGATAGTTCCAATCATTTCAGATAACGAAATAGATATAAATAAAGGTACTGGTTGCGTGAAAATAACTCCAGCTCATGATTTTAAGGATTATGAAATAGCCAAAAGAAATAATTTACCAATGATTAACATATTTACAAAAAATGGAAAACTAAGGAACTCATTACAATTCTTTGATTCAAATAGTAATCAATTATTTGATGTGAATTGTTTTGTTCCTTTGATTTTTAAAGATTTAGATCGATGTGAACTTAGAAAAAAAGTTATTTTTGAAATTAACAAACTAGGTTTATTAAAAGAAGAAGTAATAATAAAAAACGTTGTTCCATATGGAGATCGAACTGGAACTATCATTGAACCTATGTTAACAGATCAATGGTATTTAAATACCAAACCGTTGTCTATATTGGCAATAGAATCTGTAAAACAAGGAAATATAAAATTTATTCCAAATAAATATAAAAATGTTTTTTTTTCTTGGATGAAAAATATTAATGATTGGTGTATTTCTAGACAGTTATGGTGGGGACATCAAATTCCTGTTTGGTACGACGAAAAAAATAATGTTTATGTTGGAAATGATGAGAATGAAATTAGAAATAAATATAAAATTTCTAAAGATATAACTTTGACTCAAGAAAAAGATGTATTAGATACTTGGTTTTCTTCTGGATTGTGGTGTTTTGCTTCTTTAGGATGGCCTAAAAAGACAGATTTATTAAAAAATTTTTATCCAACGGATGTTTTAGTTACTGGTTTTGATATTATTTTTTTTTGGATTTCGAGAATGATTTTTTTAAGTACATATCTTATTAAAGATAAATATGGAAATTCTAAAGTTCCATTTAAAAAAGTTATAGTTACTGGATTAATTAGAGATGAATTTGGTAAAAAAATGTCGAAATCACAAGGTAATGTTATTGATCCTTTAGATATTATACATGGAATTTCTTTATCTGATTTAATAAAAAAAAGAACTAAATTCATTTCTAATAAAAAAACTGTACAATCAATTTCTAATTTTATTAAATTTAATTTTCCTAATGGTATTGAAGCTTTTGGTACAGATCCTTTGAGGTTTTATTTTTCTTTTTTATCTGCTCCTAAACAAGATATTAATTGGAATTATTCTAGATTAAAGTTTTGTAAAAATTTTTGTACTAAATTATGGAATGCTAGTCGATTTGTGTTTATTTATATTAAAGAGATAAACATAAACACAGAAAATAAAAAAATAAATTTATCTTTTCCTGATCAATGGATTTTAATTGAATTAAATGAATTAATAAAAAAATATGATTTTGAAATGAAAAACTATCGTTTTGATCTAGTAGCTCAAAATTTATATGATTTTTTTTGGAATAAATTTTGTGATTGGTATTTAGAATTTTCTAAAATTATTAGAATAAATAAAAATAAAATAGAATTAGAGGGGGTAAAATATTCTCTAAAAAAAGTTTTATTAACTATATTAATTTTATTACATCCTATTATTCCATATATCACTGAATATATTTGGAAAGAAATGAAAAAAATAGATCCTGTTAATGATAAAGAATCGATTTTAGAAGAATCATTTCCTAGTTTTTTTTCTGTTGATGCTAATGAAAAAATTATTAAACAAGAAATGGATTGGTTTCAAAAAAAAATTATTGAATTAAGAAATATTAGAATTAAAAATCATCTTCATCCTAAAGAAATAGTTTGCTTATATTTAAAAAATATTGATTTTAAAAATAAAAGATATTTTGAAAAATATGAAAATTATTTAAAAAAAATGTCTTTTTTAGAAAAAATTTCATTTTTATCCGATGAAAAAATGGAATTTAATAATAAATTTAAAAAAATAGATGGTGCAGAATGTTTCATGTTAAAAAAATAGCAGTAATAAACTAAATAGTACTGATTTTTTAAAAAAAATAGATTTTTTATAATTTTAATTAATTATTATTTATTAAATTTTTGTTTGTTTATTTTAATTTTATTTAAGGAAATCACATAAATGAAAAATTTGCATAATTTAGTTGAAAAAAAAATACTTAAAAAAAAAATTATGAAAAAAAAAGAGGAAAGAATAATAGTTTCATTTTATAAATATTTTCATATATCCGATATTTTTAATTTTCGTGATAATTTATATAAATTACTGTTGTTCTTTAATGTTTTAGGAAGAGTATATGTGTCTAAAGAAGGAATTAATTCTCAAATTAGTATACCGAAAACAAAATATTTAAATTTAAAAAAACAAATTCAGAATTTTAATATTTCTTTGAAAAAAATACATTTTAATACAAGTAAAACAAATTATTTAGTTGAACCATTTTGGCTATTAGTTGTAAAAATAAAAAAAAAAATTGTTGCTGATGGAATTTTAAATAAAAATTTCAATTTTTTTAAAAATAAAGGTTTTTACATAAATTCAGAAGAATTTAACTCGATGTATATTTCTAATAAAAAAAAAAATGATTCAATTTTTCTTGATATGAGAAATTCTTATGAATATGCGATTGGTCGATTTGAAAATTCCATGAATATTTCAAAAAGAACTTTTAGAGATCAAATAAAAAATATTGTTAATTTTTTAAATCCTTATAAAGATAAGAAAATAATAATGTATTGTACAGGTGGAATTAGATGTGAAAAAGCTACTGCATGGATAAAACATCATGGATTTAAACATGTTTATCAATTAAAAAATGGAATTATTGGTTATTATAATGAAACAAAAAAAAAAAATCTACCAATGTATTTTAAGGGAAAAAATTTTGTTTTTGATGCTAGAATGGGAGAAAAAATTACAGACGATCTATTTACAAATTGTAAAATTTGTAAATTACCATCTAATAATTATATTAATTGTAGTTATGAAAGTTGTCATATTCTTTTTATTCAATGTTTACAGTGTTTTAATAAAATGAGAGGTTTTTGTTCTGAAATTTGTTTTTCTAAATTTAAAAATGATAAAAATTTAAAATAGATTTTTTTAAAAAATATTAAATTTAATTTTTAGTTTTTTTAATTAGAATTTTTTTTACAATTAAAATTGTTTTAAAAAAGTTAGATTTTTGATCTTCTAACTTTTTAAAAAAACCATACAAATTTTAATTTTTCATCGGTAAAAATAAATTTTTTTTTAAATTATTTTTTTTATTTTTAAATTTTTTATTTTTAATTTTTATAAAAAATTTAAAAAAATACATTTCTTACAAATCAGATGTTTTTTTATTGTTTGTTGTTATTTTTGATGTTTTATATTTTTTATTAATTTTAATATTTAAACATTTTCATTGTTTTTTAGTGTTTTCAGCAAAAATACATTAATTAAATTAAACAATATTTTTTTCTAGAAAAAATTTTTTAAATAACAAATTTTTAATTATTTTAAAATAGATTTATTTATTTATATTTTTATAAATTTAAATAAAAAATATATTTTTTAAAATATTTTTCATATTTAGTTTTAATTATTTTTTTGATTTTCATAACTGATCTTTTTATTTATAAAAATCTAATTCAATTAATAATAAGTTTTTTAGAACTAATTTAAATAAATCATTTTTTTCTTTAATTGTACTCTTTGATTAAAATTATTAAATTTTTAATTTTTATAAAATTATCAAAATTATTTAGTTTTTTTTTTTTTTTATTTGTAATAAGTTTCCATTGTTTAATTAAAATTTTTATTTTTATTAAAAAAATAGTTGAATATTATTTTTTAAAATAATTAATTTATTTTTTTATCTTTTGCAATTTTTAATTGCTGTTTTTGATTATCCTTATTAAAAAAAAAATTTTATTAGTTATTTATTACACTAAAATAAATTTTATTCCTAAAATTTATATTATTTTATTTTTTTTGAATATTTTAATTTTTAAAAAAATAATTTTTTCTAAAATAGTCATATTTATTTATATACGAATTACTAATTTTATTAATTATATTAGTAGGTTTAATTAATAAAACTAATATATTATTTAATTTTTAAAATTTATTTTTATTTTAAATAATTTTAGTTTTTTGTTTATATTAAAAACATTTATTTAATTCTATTTTTTTTTAGACATGTATATATATAAAATATATTTTTAATATTTTAGTGAAGTTTTATAGGGTTAATTTTATTGATAATATATATATATTATACAATGTTTATATAGGAAAATTTATGTTAATAGTTTCAGCAATAGAAATACAAAATGATGAAGTTAAAACAGGTGAACTAATTACTATTAATGGATGGATTCGATCAAGGAGAGATTCTAAATTAGGTTTTTCTTTCATAGATATTAGTGATGGATCTTCTTGCGATCCAATTCAATGTATTGCTCATAATAATTTAAAAAATTATTATGAAGATGTATTAAAACTAACAATAGGTTGTTCGGTAACTATTGTAGGAAATTTATTTTTATCTTCTGGAAAAAAACAAAAATATGAAATTATTGTAAATATAATTAAAATATTAGGTTTTGTACATAATCCAGACAGATATCCTATTTCCTCTAAAAATCATACAGTTGAACATTTAAGAAATGTAGTTCATTTACGATCAAGAACTAATTTGATAGGTTCAATATCTAGAATAAGAGATTTTGTTTCACATTCTTTACGATCTTTTTTATATAAAAATAAATATATTTGGATTCCTACTCCTATTATTACTAGTATAGATTCAGAAGGATTGGGAAAAATGTTCCGTGTTTCTACCTTAGATTTCTATAATTTTCCAAAAGATAATAATGGAAAAATAGATTTTAAAAAGGATTTTTTTGGAAAAGAATCTTTTCTTACAGTTTCTGGTCAATTAAGTTTGGAAACTTATGCTTGTTCTTTATCTAAAGTATATACATTTGGACCTACTTTTCGTGCAGAAAATTCAAATACTAGTCGTCATTTAGCTGAATTTTGGATGTTGGAAATAGAACAGTCTTTTTTTAATTTAGATCAAATAATTCAATTTTCCGAAAAAATGTTAAAACAATTGATTAATGTAACATTAAAAAATTGTCATCAAGATATTAAGTTTTTAGAATTAAAATCGAAAAAAAAAATTTTTTCTAAATTAAATTATTTTTTAGATAATGATTTTATTAAAAAGGATTATTCAGAAATAATAGAAATTTTAAATTTTTCTAAAAAATTTAAAGAAAAAATTAATTTTGGAGTAGATTTATCTTCTGAACATGAAAAATATATTTTAAATTATTATTCTAATATTCCAATAATTATTAAAAACCATCCAAAAAAAATAAAAGCTTTTTATATGAAATTAAATAATGATGGAAAAACTGTTGCTTCTTTTGATTTATTACTTCCAGGAGTAGGAGAAGTAATAGGAGGATCAGAAAGAGAAGAAAGAATTGATAAACTAAAATTGAGATTGAAAGAAATAGGAATGTCTTTTCAAGACTATCATTGGTATTTAGATCTTAGAAAATATGGTACTGTTCCTCATTCTGGTTTTGGAATGGGTTTTGAGCGATTTTTATCTTATATCACTAACATTACTAATGTTAGAGATTTAATTCCTTTTCCTAGAACTGCTAAAAATTCTCTTTTTTAAAATAAAAAATAAAGATATAACAATATTTCTAAAAAAAAAATATTTGTTTTTTTGATAAAATAAACTATATTGGTTTTAACTTAAAATAGTTTATTATTTTTTTAAATTGTTTTTTAGAATAACAAATATAGAAATGTTGATTTTTTTTTAAAATATAACATAACGGTAAAATAATATATTCTTATGAAGAATTATAAATTTTTAATATTATTTCTTTTTTTATTGTTACCTTTTAATTTTGTTAAATCTGCAGTGTTATATGATAATAAAGGTGATAAACTAGAAATCGATGCTCAAATTAAAAAAAATCAAGATGTAACTCATTCCAAAGAAAGATGTTTTGTATGTTTAAATAAAGATAAAGAAAATATTTCTGTTAATCTTTTCGCTAAAAAAAAAATAACTAAAGATTTGTCTAGTTATGGTTATATTCATTATTTTTCTAATTTAAACGAATTAAAATCTTTTTTCATGAATTCTAAATTTAAAAAAACTGATTTTGGTTATTTTGGAATACGTTCTAAAATTTTTGGAGAGTTGGAATACAGTCGTAATAATGGAGTTATGCACGATTTATTATATTTGTTAAAAATGGATAATTTAAACAAAAATAATATAAATTTAGATCATCAAATTTTTTTAGATAACAAAAACTACATTTTTACATATCGTACAAATAACTCTTATTTTTCTCCTAAATTTTTGAACTTTTCTTTAGAATTAAGAGGCAATCCTTCAAATTCTAGTCTTCCTACAAAAAAAAACAAAACGGAGTTAAACGGTATAGGATGTTCAGTAGCTTATAATAACGATAAAAATAAGTTAGGATTTTCTTCAGTTTTATCTTATTTTGTAAAAGATCGTCCTAAAATTGGTATAGAAGATAAAAAAGGTAGATTAACTACTTCTTGTGGATTGTCTATGAAATATGATTTTAAAAAATCGTATATGATGCTTATTCTTGGTACAAATAAGAACATTATAATTAACAATTTTTATAATTCAATTTTAAAAAATGATGGCTTAGTTCAATTAATAGCTGGATATAATTTTGATAAAAATATTAGTTCATTAGTTTCTTTTTCTAATTTACGAGAAAATGAGTTGTATGTTTTAAATAAAAATAATGTTTATCAAAATCAAGAAAAATTTAGCTACCATAATAAGTTTAAAATATTAACTAATTATAGTTTTAATAAAAATTTAGATTCATATCTTGATTACACGATAAATTTATCAAAAATAAATAATAGTTTATATAAAAATAAACAAAAAATTTTGAAAAATAATTTTTTAGAATTAGGATTAAGATATAATTTTTAAAATTTGTTTGTTTTAAAAATTTTGTATTTTTAAAGTTCATTATTTTAAAAAAATTCTCTTCTGAATAATTTTTCATAAAAAATATTTTTTTAAAATTTGTTTATTAAATTTATTTTTTGAAATTTTAAAAATCAGAAGAGAATTTTATAATTTTTTAATTATTTTAATTTTTAAATTAATTAAATAGAAAATATTTATTTTTATAAATGTTTTTTATTTTTTAATTCACTTATTATGTGATTGGTCCTAATTTTTTTCCTCCTAAAAGATGAATATGTAAGTATGGTATTTCTTGCCCACCATCTTTATTACAATTTATTACTATTCGATAACCATTTTTTTCTATTTTTCTTTTTTTTGCAATTTTTACAGCAATAAATATCATTTCTGTTATTATATTTTTGTTATTGATATTAATTTGATTAATATTTTTTATTTTTTTATTTGGAACTACTAAAATGTGTATTGGTGCTTTTGGATTAATATCTTCAAATGCTGTCACAATGTTGTTTTGATAAACAATTTTTGATTTAATTTTTTTTTTAATAATTTTTTCAAATATATTATCTTTATTTATTTTTTCTTTCATTTTTATATAAAATATTATGTAAATTAATAATTTTTGAAAATCGATTTAAATTTTATTTTGTAATTTTTTTTAATAATTAACCTTTATTATTAATTTTTCATATATTTTTCCATTTTATTTTTTATTTGATCAGATTTTGTTCCAAATACTATTTGTATTCCAACTCCTGATATAATTACTCCTGAAGAACCAGTTTTCTTTATTTTTTTTACATCAACTTGATTAATGTCCATTACTGTTATTCTTAATCTAGTAATACAAGCATCTAAATTTTCAATATTTTTTTTTCCTCCTAGAGCTATAATTAATCTTTTTGAAATTTGATTTATATCGTTAGATTGAGGAAGAAAATTGTTTTTTTCTCTTCCTGGTGTTTTTAAATTTAATTTCGTTATTAATATATAAAATATATAATAATATATAAATAAATAAATTATTCCAACAATAGGAAACAACCAAATTCTATGACTATTCCCACTTAAAATTAAAAAATCTATTAGACCATGAGAAAAACTAGTACCTGCTCTCATGTCAAATAAAATACATATAGTGAAAGCCAAACCAGATAGAATTGCATGTAATGCATATAATATTGGAGAAACTAATAAAAATGAAAATTCAATTGGTTCAGTAATTCCAGTTAAAAATGCTGTTAGTGCTCCAGAAGCCATTATTCCTGCAACATTTGATCGATTTTCTTTTCTGGAAGATTTCCAAATAGCTAAAGCAGCTCCTGGAAGACCATACATTTTGAATAAAAATCCACCAGAAAGTTTTCCTGCAGTTGGATCTCCAGCCATGTATCTTGCAATATCACCATGAAAGGTTTGTCCAGTAGAATTTGTGTAATTTCCAATTTGCATTTGAAATGGTACATTCCAAATATGATGTAAACCGAATGGAACTAAAGATCTTTCAATTAATCCATAAATTCCAAATGCAAGCATTGGATTTTGATAAGCTGACCATTCTGAAAATAATTGAATTAAACATCCAATTGGAGGCCATAAAAAAGATAACACAATTCCTAAGATTATTGAAAAAAAACCAGAAATAATTGGAACAAATCTTTTTCCTGAAAAGAAACCTAAGTATTCTGGCAAATGAATTTTATAAAATTTATTAAACAAATATGCAGATAAAGTTCCAGAAAGAATACCTCCAAAAATTCCAGTGTCGTAATAAAAACTTTCTTGTTGAAAATTTGAATTTTTTATTTGTATAATTAATGGAGATATAGTTGATATAGTACTGGTCATAATTCCATATGATATAACAGCTGCTAATGCAGATACTCCATCGTTTTTGGTAAATCCTAGAGCCACCCCAATAGAGAATATTAAAGGCATATTAGAAAATACTGACGTTCCTGATTTGTACATAATATTTGAAATTATTGTAGGAATAAAAGAAAATTTCGCTGATCCTATTCCTAATAAAATTCCAGCTATAGGTAATACAGAAACAGGTAGCATTAATGATTTCCCTATTTTTTGTAGACTAGAAAATGAATTTTTTAACATTAATTTTTTTCTCTTTTGTAAAATAAAAGCATAAAAAATTTTTTTGAATTTTATTAAAAATTAAATATAAATAAATTTATTTTTTAATGAAAAAAAAATCATTTTTCTAAAAAAAGTATTTTATATGTTAATTGTTGGAAATAATTCATAAAAATTTTTTTTAGTGATATTCACTAGATTTTCAAAATCAATTTTTTTTATTTTGGCTACTTGTTTTGCTATATAAGGTAAATATGATGGTTGATTTTCCTTACCTCTTTTTGGAACTGGAGATAAATATGGTGAATCGGTTTCAATTAAAATTGATTCAAAGGGTATATAACTTAAAACTTTTTTTAGTTCATCAGTTTTATTGAAGGTAATTATCCCTGAAAATGATATGTAAAATCCTAAATCTAGTAATTTTTTAGCATATATTATATTTTTTTCGGAAAAAGAATGAAGTATTCCTCGACAATCATTTGCTTTTTCTTCTTTTAGTATTTTAATGGTATCTTGAATGGATGATCTTGAATGTACGATTATTGGTTTTTTAATTTTTTTGGCTATTTGAATATGTTTTCTGAATGATTGTTGTTGATATTTTATATTTTCTTTACTATGGAAATAATCTAATCCAGTTTCTCCTATTGCAATTACTTTTTTTATATTTGAAAAATTTTCTAAATCTAAAAAATTATTTTTATTTTTTTTAACATATAATGGATGAATTCCACAAGAATAAAAAACATTTTTTTTTTTATTGAATTTAATATTTTTTTGAAATTTTTAATAGAAGTAGATATAGTTAGGAATAAACGAACTTTATTTAAAACTGCATTTTTTAGTATTTCATCAAGATTCATTTTTGTTTTTTTTAAATCTATTTTGTCTAAATGACAATGACTATCTATTAAATACATAAAATTTACTCTTTAGATTTTTATTTATTTATAGGTTTAATATTTTTTTCCAATAAAGAAATTGTTCTACTATTAATAATTCTTGATTTATTCCTGTAATAGAAACAATTCTATTATAGCATTTTATCCAAGATTTAAATGATTTATTTAAACGTTCGAATGTACAATTTTTAGATAAAAAATTTATTAATTTTATTTGATCTAAATTAACTAAATTTTTTTTTAAATTATGTTTGTATTTTATTGTGTCTAGCAAAAAACAACAAATGCCATTAATCAATAAAAAATTATCTTGTTTGGAAATAATTGAAATAATTGATTTTATTATTCCGTTTTTTATAAATTCTTTTAATAAAAAGAAAAATTCAATTCGTAATTTCCAAAAAACACTTTCAAATAATTTTTTTGAATCGATTGGAGAATTATTACAAGTTCTTAATAAAATTAAATAATTATTTTTTTTTGTTTTTAAAGATTGACCTTTTAACCAAATAATCCCTTCTTTTTCAGTAGGAGGAGATAAAAAATGTAATAAACATCTGCTTTTTAAAGTTTTTGGAATACAATAATTATTGTTATATTCAAAAAAAAACCAAGTATTTGGAGGTGGTTCTTCGATTATTTTTAATAAAGAATTGATGGATGACACTGTTAAATTTTCAGAGTTTTGAAAGAAAATGACTTTACCAACTTTTTGTTGTGAAGTAAGAAGAACTCTTCTTTTTAAAGAATTAATAAAATCTATTCCAATTTTGTTCTCAGGAATTTCTTTTTTTACATGATACCAGTCTGGATGAGAGTTAGAATCCATTAATAAACAACTATTACATACTTCACATTTTTTTTTTTTAAAACATAAAATCCATTTTGCAATATTCCAAACTAATTTAATAATATCCAAATTTTGATCAGATATTATCATTCTTGCATGGTGGTTTCTTTTATTATTATGTTGTTTAATAATTTCTAAATAAATTTTTTTATGCCAAGAATGCAAATTCATTTTTTTGTTTTTTTTAACCATTTTTTGATAGTTTCATGTACTAAATTATTTACAATAGAAATATTTTTGTTAGCTTTTATTTTTATTGCAGTTGGATTAGAATTTACTAATTCTAAGTATTTTTTTCTTACACGAACAAAAAAACTAACATTTTTTTGTTCTATTCTATCTAAATAGATTCTATTTTTTTTTATTCTTTGTAATCCTATGATTGGATCAATATCTAAATATAAAATTAAATCTGGATGTAATGGTTCTACTAAAAAGTTTCTGAGTTGATTAATGAAATTTATATTTATTCGAGACCCTGCCCCCTGATAAGCTATTGAAGACATGTCAAATCTATCACAAATTATCCAACTTCCTTTTTCTAACTCTGGTTTAATAATTGTTTCAATTAATTGTGTTCTAGCAGCATACATTAATAAAAGTTCAGCTTTTTTCGTAATTCTTCCAACTATTTTTTTTTCTTTTATTATTTCTCTTATTTTTTCCCCAATTTTGGTGCTTCCAGGTTCTCTAATTAAAATAGAATTATTAATTCCGAATAGTTCCAAAGTTTTTTTAACTTGTTTACAAGCATTCGTTTTTCCTGATCCTTCTATTCCTTCAATTACAATAAATTTATTTTTCATCTTGTTTTTTGTTAGTGATTTTTAATAATTTTTCATTAAATTAATTTTAATATATGATTAAATATTTTTTTATTTTTTCTATAATTTTTATAAGATTTTTATAAAAATATCGATTTTTAATATTTTTTTTAAATTTATAAGTTGTAGATGAACTTTTTTATTTTAATTAAATTTATTTTTTTATTTTTTAGTTTGAAAAATAATTTTAATAAAAAGCAACTTTTTTTTATTTTATATATTATTTATTTTGAATTATTAATCATTATTAATGATAATTTTATTTTTAATATATTTAATTGTATTTTCTATTGTGTTGATGTATTTCATATCTTCATCTGGAATATCAATTTTAAATTTCTCTTCTAGATTCATAACAAGTTCTATCATATCTAGAGAATCTGCTTCTAAATCTTTAACATAGTTTGACTTTTTAGAAATTTTTTCTATTTTTTTTTCTAATTGAATAGAAACAATTTTTTTTATTTCTTTTTCAATGTCCATTATTTTATCTCCTAAAGAAACATTTTTAAACAGATTTTTTTTGAGGATATTAAGTAGTTTGCATGCCTCCATTTACATGAATCACTTGTCCAGTAATGTATGAAGATTTTTTTGAAGATAAAAATAATACAACATTAGCAATATCAGCTGCTGTTCCAAAACGTTTCATTGGTATATTTAGTAAATATTTGTCTATTTGTTTTTTGCTTAATTTTTTTGTCATATTAGACATGATAAATCCAGGAGAAATGATATTTACAGTAATTTTCCGAGAAGCAACTTCTATTGCAAGTGATTTATGAAAACCTATTAGTGCAGATTTTGAACTTGAATAGCTAATTTGACCACTGTTTCCTATAGATCCTATAATAGATCCTATTGTAATTATTCTACCTTTTCTTTTTTTTATCATGTTCTTTATTACTGATTGTGATAAGTGAAAAATTGAGGTTAAATTAATTTTTAACGTTTCTTCCCATTCAAAGATAGAGATTTTCGATAGTAAGTTATTGTAGTTAATTCCTATGTTATTCACTAAAATATTAATAGTTCCAAAATTCATGCTAATAAAATTTATTTTTTTTTTAATATCATCAGGATCTTTAATATTAATTATTATTCCTTCTCCATTTTTTTCTAACATCTTTTTTATTTCTTTAACTCCGTTTTTAGTTCTGCTAGAACCAAATACAAATTTTTTTTTTTTAGATAATTCTTGTGCTATTTTTTTTCCTATTTTACCTGTTGCTCCAGTAACTAAAGCTATTTCTTTACCTTGATACATCTTTTTTTTTCCTAATTATTTTTTTTTAATAAAAAAAAATTTTTTCTATTATTTAAAGAAATAGAAATAGAATCTTGTATGTTTTTATTTAAATTTGTTAACACTTTACTAGTTCCAACTTCTAATAATAAAAAAGTTTTTTTTTTTTTTAAAATAAAATTTATGCTTTTTTTCCAGTTTATTGGTTCTACTAATTGTCTTATCAAAGCTGTTTTTATTTTTTCATTAGATTTTTCATATTTTACATCAACATTGTTAATAATTGGAAAATCAGGCTTTTTAAAAAAAACATTTTTTAAAAATTTAGAAAATTTTTTAGATGCATTTTTCATTAAAATACAATGCGAAGGAATATTTATTGACAAATGAAAGACAGCTTTAGCACCTAATAATTTACATATTTTTTCTATTTTATGTAATTTGTTTGTATTTCCAGATACTACAATTTCAGTTTCAGAATTTATACTAGAAATAGCTGCAAATTTATTTTTAAAGAAATTTTTACAAATTTTTTTTATTACGTTTTTTTTCATTCCAATTATTGCCATCATAGATCCTGGATTATTTTTTGCTGACTCTTGCATAAGTTTATTTCTTTTTATAACGATTTTTAATCCATCTTTTAATGAAATTGAATTAGAGCAAACTAATGCTGAATATTCTCCCAGACTATGACCTGCAGCTATATTAGGAATTTTTTCGTTTTTTTTTTCCATGTATAATAAAGAGAAACTGCAGTTGTTAACATTAAAGCTGGAATATATTCATCGTTTTTGAAACTATTATCATAATTTTCTTTTATATATTTCCATAAATTATGGTTAATATAATTAGAAGCTTCATCAAAAGTATTTTTTATTATAGGAAAAGTTTTAGATAATTTAAATAATACATCTATTCTTTGAGACCCTTGACCTGGAAATATCATTGCAAATTTCATTTTTTACCTGTTATTTAAAAACATATTTTTTTATGTAATATATTTTTTTAAATGTTATGAACAAAAAAAATTTTTACAAATTATTGATTTTTTTAAAAAATAAGAATTTTTTACAAATTATTAATTTTTTAAATAATATTTAACGATTTAAAATTTCTTGTTTTAATAATTTGTATTTCTAAATTACTTTTTTTCCTTTAAAATATCCTTTTTTAGTTATATGGTGTCTAATATGTGTTTCTTTTGAGTATTTATCTATTGAAAAAGTAGGAATTTTTATTTTATCATGCGATCTTCTCATTCCTCTTTTTGATCTAGTAGGTTTATTTTTTTGTACTGCCATTTTTTCCTCTATTTTTTTTAGTTGATTCACAATTTTTTAAATAATTTTTAAATTCTTTATCTAAAGGAGCTGATAAAATAGTTTTTTGTTGGTTTTTAGGATGTATGAATTGTATTTCTTTTGCATGTAATAATAAACGAAATGGACCATTGCTATTTTTGATTTTTTTGTCAAGACTTTTAGAACCATATCGATTATCAAAAACAATTGGTAATTTCATATGTGAAGAATGAACTCTAATTTGGTGTGTTCTACCAGTTATGGGATATATGTATAAAAGAGTCGTATTATTTTTAAATCTTTTCTTTACAACAAAATGAGTTTCTGATGGTTTTCCCAAATTATGAACACATACTTTTTTTTTACTTATATTAGTATTCCATTTTTTTTTTAATAATGGTAAAGTAATTGTATTTATTGAATTAGGCCAATGTCCATGTACTAATGCTACATATTTTTTTTTAATTTTGTTATTTTTAATTTGTTCATGTAAAGAAATTAAAGTAGACCTTTTTTTTGACATAATTAATAATCCAGAAGTTTCTTTATCTAATCTATGTACTAATTCTAGATTTTTACAAAAAGGTCTTAATAAACGAAATTTTTCTATAATTCCTGTTGAAATACCACTCCCCCCATGAACTGCTATTCCAGATGGTTTATTTATAATAATTAAATATTCATCTTCAAATATAATATTTTTCAGTATTTTTTTATCTATTATACATTTTTTTTTAAAAATTTTATTTATATGAAAAATATATTTTTCTTTTATGGGTGGAATTCTAATTTTATCTCCAATTTTTAATTTATATTGAGGAGCAGTTCTTTTTTTATTTACTCGAATATTTCCTTTTCTTAAAAGTTTATATATTTTATTTTTTGATATCAGTTTTATATAAGAAATTAAAAAATTGTCAATTCTTTGTGGAATCATTTGTTCAGTTACATTTAAAAAATGTGGTTTTTTTGTTATATTTTTCATATAGATAAATATCTAAAAGAAAATATTATATCTAGAATGATAATTCTAATCAATGTTTTATATGTTAATAATTTTATAGTTAATTTATTTAAACTTTAAAAAAAATTTTTTTTTTTGAAAAATTTTAAAAAAAAAACGAAAAAAAAATATTGATTTATATATTTTTGCATTTAAATTAAATCATAAATTTATAATATTTAAATTAATTTTATTTATATTCATTTGTTTTAGATTTAAGTTTGTTTTTATGTTTATATGAATTTATAAGAAAATATTCTGATTATTTATTTTTTCTGATTATTTAATAAATTTAAAAAAAAAGAGATCATTTTTTTATGAAAAGAATGTTAATTAATGCTATTAATTCTAAAGAATATAGAGTAGCTTTAGTAGATGGTAAAAGATTATATGATTTAGACATAGATAATCCTAATAATGATTTAAATAAAAAAAAATTAAATGTTTATAAAGGAGTTATTGATAGAGTTGAACCTAGTTTAGATGCTGTATTTATAAATTATGGTTTTAAAAAACGTGGATTTTTGCCAATAAAAGAAATTTCAAAAAATTATTTTTATGAAAAAAATATTACTAACAATCATGTTTTTTTTTTAAAAAAAGGAATGGAGATAATTGTTCAAGTAGAAAAAGAAGAAAGAATGAATAAAGGAGCCTTATTAACAACATACATCAGTTTAGTAGGAAGCTTTTTAATTTTAATGCCAAATAATCCTAATGTCTTAGGTATTTCTAAAAGAATTGAAGGTATTTATAGAAATGAATTAAAAAAGGTTTCTAAACGTTTAATTATACCTAAAAATATGGGATTAATAATTAGAACTGCCAGTGTAGGAAAATCTTTAAAAATTTTACAAAATGATCTAGATTCTAGATTAAAACAATGGAAATTAATTATTAAAACAGCTAATAATTATTCATCTCCAATTTTGTTATGTCGAGAAAGTAATGTTATTTATAGATCTTTTAGAGATAATTTACATCAAGATATAGAAGAAATCATAATTGATAATTATGAATTATTAAATGATGTATATAGTTATATGAATATTTTAGGTCGTATAGATTTTTTACATAAAATTAAAATTTTTAAAAAAAAAATTCCAATATTTAACTATTTTCAAATTGAATTACAAATTATTTCTATTTTTCAAAGAAAGATAAAATTGTTCTCAGGAGGGGAAATTATCATTGATTCTACAGAAGCTTTAACTATAATTGACGTTAATTCATCTCAATCTAGGAATGGGAAAAGAATGAAAGAAACAGCTTTAAATACTAATTTAGAAGCAGTTGACGAAATATTAAAACAAATTAGATTACGAGATTTAGGAGGTTTAATTATAATAGATTTTATTGATATGAAATTAATTGATCATAAACGAATTATTGAAAAAAAAATCAAAGAAGAGATAAAAAAAGATAGAGCTCGTATTCAAATTGGTTTAATTTCTAGATTTGGATTATTAGAAATGTCAAGAAAACGAGTAAGGTGTTCCATAAAAAATCTTAATAATTACATTTGTTCTAAATGTAGTGGTACAGGTTTGTTGAAGAAAAATTTTATTTTTTAAAGTATTAGTTCAAATTAAGTTTAAATTATTTAAAAAAAAATATTTTTTAAAATATTTCTTTTTATTAATTTTAAACATTAAATAATTTTTATTTTTTTAATTTTTTTTATTAATTGAAAAAAAATAATATTGTTTTAGATAATTTTTCATAAATTTAAAATATAAAAAAATATAAATTATTTAAATTTTTAATTTTTTTTTAAATTTTTTCAAAAAGATATTTATCTGTTTTAAAGATAAAATACACTTTTTAAAATTTAGAATTAAATATTTTCATTATTTCATTTATTTCATTAAATGATGGTTCAAGAGATGATGTTTTATATTTTGATAAATAGAGGTTGTCTAGATTCGTTGTTTTTTTATTTAAATTTTGAAAAAAAATATTATTATTTAATTCATACATATTTTTTTCCAATAGAATACTTTCTTCTTTAACTTTTAATTGTTGATTTAGTTTTAATTTTTCTATTTTTTCTTGTATATGATTTTTATAATTTTCATAAGATTCTTCCACTGTTTCCTTATTATTTATTAACTTATAATGTTCTGAATCAATCATTTTTTGAAAATTTAAATAATCATCACGATCTGTACTGTTTGTTGGAAAATAAGCGATATTTGTTTTTTCAGTGACGTTAGGTTCAATGGAAAATTTATCAATTGCTGTAGAAGTTGATTGAATTAGATATTTATCGTTTTTTTTAAGAGATTTGTTTAAATATTCAATGAGTATTCCATCAAATTTTAATAATGACAGTGATAGAGAATTTCTTTTTTTTTCAGTACTAAAATCAATAATTTCTTTATTGTTAAAGAAATTTTTTATTTTCCATTTATTTTTCCCTAAAAATTGAATTTCATACGTTTTTGGATCAAAAACAATGTCAGTGTTCCATTTAGAATTTAATTTTTCCTTACCTTTATTATTTTTATTAGGTATAATTTTCGGGTTCGTTTGTGAAAATATTTTCACTCCTGGATTACAATTAATATCATAACCGTATCTATTTATATAATTAAACTTATTGCTAAAATTATAAATTAATTGTCCAATTTTATTTTTTGTTGATTCTAATTGTATTGTTTTAAATTTTAAAATAGCACCTAAAGTTCCTGTTTTGATAATTGGATCTAAAATTTTCATCGTTTTTTTTTTGTTAAATTGACATCCAACAGACATTTTATTAGAAAAATACGAACCATGAGCTGGAAAAATATCGTTTTTTTTAAAATTTTCTAATAAAATAATTTTTTTATTTAAAAATAAAAAAAAATTATTTTTTTCATCTAAAGATTTAATTCCAGCAATTTCGTTTAATTGATTAGACAAAATTTGTCTATCTATTATTAAATTCTCTATTTCTTTTTTTTTTTCAAAAATATCCGAATTAGATTCATTTTTAATTGCATTAATTTTTTTATTAATATTTTCTATTAATAATAGATTATTGTTGATTTTTTTTATTTCTGATTTAATTTCTATGTTTAACAAAAATTCTAGTTCTGACATAGATTTGTTAAATTTTTGTATCTGTCTAGAAATTTTTTTTACGATAAAAAAAAATTTTTTTCCAATAGTATTGCTTGTTCCTCTTTTCCTTAAATTTTTAAAAAAATCAGGAATTAAATTAGAAAAAATAATTTGATTATCTTCAATTATTGTTTTTAATTTTTCATAAAGAATAATCTCTGCTTTTTCCATTTTTTTTTCTGAAATTAATTTATCAACTATATTGAACAAATATTCAGGTTTTTTAAAAGATAATTTTTGATATTCACTTTTCTTTGTATATATTTTTTTATTATTTAATATATTTTTTTTTGTTTTATTTTCTGCTTTGTTAATTAAACTAATAAAATTTATTCTTAAATTTGTTATTTTATGCATAATAATTCCAAAAAAAAATAAAAATATTCTTAAGTTATATTTATTTTTAATATTTTTTTAAACATTTAATTTTTTAGACATTTTTAATTGTTTTTCAATTATTGGAGCTAGTCCTAATCCTTTATTTGAAACAATTTGTGAGATTGCTCCATGATATATTTCTGTATACATTTTTTCTTGATCATTGCTAAAAAGTGATTCAGAACTTGAATATTCTGAACAAGATTCTTTTAATATTATTTGTATAAATAATCCTTCGATCATTTTCCCTATTTCTAAATCTTTGTTGGTTCCTGTATTAATTTTTTTTTCAAAAATATTTAATCTATTTTTTGAATAATGATTATACTCAATTGAGTCTTTAATTGGTAATACATAATTATTTTTCATCATCATAGGATCTCTAATTTAGCGTTTATACAACCAGCATTTTTCATCGATTTTAAAATAAAAATCAGTTCTTCTGGTAAGGTTCCTAAAGATTGTAATGCTCGTATTATATTTATTAAGTTACTATTATATGCATTAAACTTATTTTCTTTGTTAATTGAATAATTCTTATCTTTTATAAAAAGATCTACGTTTTGCTTATAATTTTTTTTTAATTTTTCATTTACTATAATTGACATTTTTTTATGTGATAAATTACAAGAATTTATTTTTATGTCTCCATTAGAAACAACAGTTCCTGTTTTAGAATTTATAATTATTTTTGCATCTTTTACTGGCATAAAAACATCAATATTTTGTATTTTAGATATCATTTTAATTTGTTCAGTTGGATTTTTAGAAATAGTAACTTTTATAGTTCTTGCATCAATAGGAGTTGAAATGTTAAAAATATTTGCATTAATACAATCACTAATTTTTTGAGCAGTTGAAAAATCTTCTTCGTTTAATCTTAAATAAATCGAACCATCTTCTAATGCAATTTTATGATTCATTTTTCTTTGTACAGTAGCTCCTAAAATAATTTTACCTGAATTAGAGTTTTGTTTTTGAAATTGAAAATAAAAAAAATTAATGTTTTTGTTTTTTTGTTCTTTGATTAAAACTTGTCCCTGTGTAGTAGCATAAATTTTATTATCACTTGCTCGTAATGGTGTCATTAGAAGGGTTCCACCTTCTAAACTTTTTGCTGTTCCAATAGAAGAAACGTGAACATCCATTTTTTGTCCAATATAACTAAAATTAGGCAAAGTTGCTGTTACCATTACAGCAGCAGTATTTTTTGGATTCATTTTCGAACTAGACGAAACAGATATTCCTAGTCTAGATAACATTCCAGATAAACTTTGATTGGTAACCGGAGATTGTCTAGTTTCATCTCCTGTACCGTTTAAACCAACTACTAACCCATAACCTATAAGTTTATTTTCTTGAAATCCCTGTATTGTAGTTATATCCCTGATTTTATCAGCATATGAAGGAACAGCAATAAAAGTAGATAATAGAATTATGCAAACTTTCAAAAATGTATTTTTTGTCATAAATTTTCCTAATAAAAAATTTAACTAATTTTTTTTAGTTTTTGCTAAAAATTTTTTTTAAACTAACATTTAATTTTAAATTAATGTTAGTTGTTTTTTATTTAAAAGCATTAAAAAAAATTAATAAGTTTTATTTTATAAAATTTTATAAAGGCCAGATTTTAAAGAACCAACGCTGTAACCAACCCATACCATTTATTGAACTTACATAATCGTTAGTAACATATTCTATGTTAGCATTGGCAATTTGCTTTGAAGCCACAGAATTGTTTCTATCAATAGTTCTTGGATTAACTATTCCAGTAAATTTTATATATTCTGTTCCCTGATTTATTGTTATTCTTTTTTCTCCTTCAACTTTTAAATTTCCATTTGGTAATATTTCATTAATTATTACTGTAATTACTCCTTCTAATACATTTTTAGTAGTAGAATTTCCTAAACCAGAATAATTATTTTTTGTTTCTCCGTTAAATTCATTTTTGTTAATGTTTTTTTTATGAATTATACCAATGGGATTTAAAAAAGGAGTTATAGAAAGATGACTATCACCTGCTTTAGCTATATTTTCTGAAGAACTGTTACTAGTGCTAACATTTTCTTCTAATACAACAGTCATAGTATCACCAATATTATGTGGTTGATAATCTTCAAACAAAGATAAATTACCGTTTTTAACAAAATTTGATTTTTCTTGACTTTCATAAGTAGAATGTTTTTTTGAATGCTTTAGTAATTTACTGTTCGGAACAGAAGAACATCCATGTAAAAGAGACATAATTACTATTATAAAAAAAAAATTGTAGTTCTTTAACTTTAAAGAATATTTATTCACAATTAAATACCTTTTTAGTAATTTGTTGTAAAAATATTTTTTTATAAATATTTTTCTTAAATTGATTTAATAATTATAGTTGACTTAATTTTTGCAACATTTGATCAGAACTATTTATTGATTTACTATTAATTTCGTAAGCTCGTTGAGTTTGAATCATATTTACTAGTTCTTCTGCTACATTAACATTTGAAGTTTCTATATAACCTTGGTTTATTGTTCCTAATCCATTTTGTCCTGGTAAACCTTCCATAGGTGGTCCTGAAGATATTGTTTCTTTAAACATGTTTTCTCCAATGTTAGATAATCCACCATTATTTATAAAATTCACTAGATTAATTTGTCCTGCTGGAGCACTGCTTATTTCTTGTTCTACATTATAAGAAACAGAACCATCTCTACTTACGTTTATAGAAAGCGCATTAGGTGGAATTACTATCGATGGTTGTATAACAAATCCGGAATTATTAACAAGTTTTCCGTCTTGATTTATTTCGAAAGATCCATCCCTTGTATATGCTGTACTCCCGTCTGGAAGTTTTATTTGAAAAAAACCTACTCCACTAATAGATAAATCCTTATTTGAATCTGTTTTAGCTAAATTACCTTGAGTATGAATTTTTTTTGTTGAGACTGGTCTTACTCCTGTTCCAATTTGTAAACTATTTGGAATATTCCCGTCATTTTCTAATTTAGAACCAGGTTGTTGAATAGTTTGATACATAAGGTCTTCAAAAACAGCACGTGATCGTTTGAATCCATTTGTACTAACATTTGCTAAATTATTAGATATTACGTCCATATTTATTTGTTGTGCATCTAAACCAGTTTTTGCTATCCATAAAGATGGAATCATATTTTTTTTCTCTCTCTATTATAATTTAATAGTTTACCAATATGGAATTGGCTTTTTGTTCATTTTCATCGCATAAATGAATCATTTTCATTTGCATTTCAAATTGTCTAGTATTATCAATCATTTCCACGAGATTTTCTGTTAAATTCACGTTACTATCTTCTAATGCTCCTTGAATCAACTTTGGTTTCTTGTTTTTTATAAAAAAATTTTTTTTATTTTTTTTTATTTTTTCTGATAACTCAAAAAAACCATTCTTATTTTTTGTTATTTTTGAAATATTTATATTTACTATTTTTATTTTTCCTATCTTTTGTTGATATTCTCTATTTTTGTCGTAACGAATTATTGTAACTGTTCCATCTGTAGAAACAGTTGGAGTACAATTAATTGGAACATAAATAGAATTTCCATTACAGTCCATTAAACTATATTGATTAATAGTAATCTTTCCAGAATTATTGATTTCTAATCTACCATTTCTAGTATATAGCTCTTTATTTTTTTTATCTTTAACTACGAACCAACCTTCATCTTTTATTGCTAAATTCATAGGATCATGTGTATCTTTTATAAGTCCGTTAGAAAAATCATATTTTGGAAGATTTAATAAAAAAGAACGAGAACTAGATTTAGATATTTTACCATTATTAATAGGAAAGTTCAAAATGGTTCTCAGTTGAGATTTAAAACCAGAAGTGGATACGTTAGCTAAATTATTAGCTAAGATTTCTGATTTTTTTAATATTCTATTAACTGACAATATAGAATTATTAATTGTATTATTCATCTTATATTCTCTAAAAATTGTTTTATTTCATATCATTAAGTAGTGTTTCAATCATTTTATCTTGTATTTGCATTGATTTCGCAACAGATCGATAATTTTTTTGTGCTTCTATCAAATTAGATAATTCATTTTTTATATCAACATTAGAAGATTCCAACGATCCTATATCAAATGTATTATTGCTATTGTCAATTGAGGTTTTTACTTTTCTTTTATCCCAATTTTTTTTAATTGACCAAAAATCGTTTCCTGATTTTTCTAATACATTTAAGTTATAAAAATTAATTGTTGGAATTTTACCAATTATTCTTTTTTTATTATTATCATAACTAGCAATAATATTTCCATTGTTTTCGATATTAAACTTATATAAGTTTCCAGTAGGATATCCATCTTGTGTTGAAAAACTGAAATCATCTCTTTTATTTAAATTTTTTAAAGATACATTATCTTTATATATTTCAAAAAATTCTTCTTCCTCAAGTTGATTATCTAATGAAGCTAATCTGACATCTTCTGGATCTGTGTCGTTAATTGTTCTGTTCATATCAAATTCTAATAGAATTCTTTTTGATTTTACATTTTTCCCTTCTGTTTCATCAATAGGATACAGAAGCCATACATTTTGAGATATTTTTTTAAAATATAATCCTATATGATGAATTCTACCTCTTTTATCAAAAACTAATTCGGTTTTTTTAAAATTATAGGTTTCAATTTTATCAGGAAAAAAATTATTTTTTTTTATTTTTTCTATATCAATTAATGTCGCTTTCAAATTTAGTTTATTAGTTTTTTTTGCTTCCATAGTTTTATTTATTTCTTTTAAACTAATTGGATGCATTTTAAGATTTTGGTTGTCATTTTTATTATTTTCAATGTATCCAATTAAATGCATTCCATTATCATTAACAATGTTTTTATTTTCATCAAGAAAAAAATGACCATTTTTAGTATAAAAAATAGAATTTGAAGAATCTTGTATTTTAAAAAATCCATTTTTATTATTAATAAAAAAATCTAAACTTTTCCCAGTTTTTTTTTTTTTTCCTATAGAAAAGTCTGTTTGATTATTTTTTTTTAATACAATTCCTGATCCGATGTTTAATTTATTGAAGTCTGTATTTTTTGGAAAGATATCATTGAATTCTAATTTTTCTTTTTTATATCCATTGTTTGAATTAGCATTAGATATGTTTTTTTCAATTAAATTAATTTTTTCATTAAACATCTTTAATGTATTCATATATGTTGAAAAAATCATATAATTTATACCTCTAAAATTGATTTTATAAACGATAAATATCATTTTTTTTAAAAAATTTTTTTAATATCGCTTAAATCGACATTTTTTTTGTTACTTAAATTAATGATTGGTTCTTTTGAAGGATTCGTAATTCCTTGTATAACAGAATAATTTAACATCGTTCCTATTTTTGGACTGTTGTTGTCTTCATCTATTTTAATTTCGTAAGTTCCAACTGGTAATTCAAAATTTTTTTCATCCATAGATAAGAAATGAATCCCCTTTTTCATATTTTTTAAATGTTTTATAAATTTATTGTTTCTATTTGTAATATCAACAATTTCTAAATTTACCATCTTTGTATCTTTGAACAGTTCAATTCCATAAAATAAATTCATATTTTTAACTTTTTTAAATTTTATACTAGGAACCAATATTTTTTTTCCAATTAATGATGACATGTTAAAAATATTATTTATTTTATTTTTTTCTTTTATTTGTTCTATCTGATTATTTATTTTTTCAAGATTACTATTAGTTTTGATGACTGCTAATTGATTGATTAATTCTGAATTTTTTATTGGATTTATTGGATCTTGGTTTTTTATTTGAGTAATCAATAAATTAATAAAATCTTTTTGCAATATTTCATTATAATTTTTTTTCTTTAGAAAAATTTTTTTATTAATCAAATTAAATTTTGTATTAATATCAGTATTAATCATTATTTTTACCTATATCTGTAAATTTTAGAATTTAAAATTAATATTTACCTATAGAAATAGTTTTCATTAACAGTGACTTAGCAGTGTTAGCTACTTCCACGTTAGCCTGATAATTTCTTGATGCTGAAATACTTTCTATGATTTCAGAAACAATATTAACGTTAGATTTTTTTAAAAAACCATCTTTGTCTGATAAAGGATTATTAGGTTCATATGTTTTTTTGAATTTTTCTGAAGAATTTACTATTTTGTCTATTTTAACTCCTCCAATATAATTATTTTTACTATTAAATTTCAGTATTACTTTTTTTGCAATGTATGGATATGATTTTCCATTTTTTGTAATTATGCTATCTACATTTGCTATATTTGTAGAAATAACATTTATTTTTTTTTCTTGTGCTTCCATAGCTGAACCAGCTATGTAAAATATATTTGATAATGACATAATTTGTTTATCCTTTTATAGCAGTAGATATGTTTTTAATTTGAGAATTTAAAATAGTTAATAAAATTTGATATTGGATAGCATTCTCTGTAAATTTTATTCTTTCTTTATTCATGTCTACTGTATTATTTTTTTTATTTATATTTTTAGATGTAGTATGTATTTTTAGATACGGGATTATATTTTTATAAAAATTTTTGTTAGATTTTGTTGCTAAAAAGTTAAACTTTTTTTTATGATTCTTAATGTTTTTCATAGTTTCATTAAAATCAATATCTTTTGATTTATAATTAGCAGTTTCTGAATTAGCAATATTTGTTGCTAACATTTCTTGTCTCAATGCTCTTATTGTTAAAGCTATTTCACTCATTTGAAAAAAATTTTGAATTCCAGAGAACATTTTTTGAATAACCTCTTTCAATAGAAAAAAAGTATTTATTTAAACATTAACATATTAATATGAATGGGTAGTATCTATCAATACCAGGTTAAGATTTATTTTTTTAGAAAAAAAATTAGATAATGTTGTGAGGTAAATTAATATGAAAAATATTTTATATTTTATTTTCTTTTTTTCTTTTTTTTTATGTGATGTTCAAGCTAAAATAGATAGTAAAAAAAATGATAGTCATACAAATTTTTGTGATAAAAGAAATGATTTTTATGAAAAAATCATTTCTTTTTTTAAGAAAAGAAACGTTCTTAATAATAATTCTACTTCAGTAAAAATTAAAAATTTTTCTAAAATTAAAAATTTTTGTAATTTTCCTAAAGTTGTTTTATATCCTAATTCTCCAATTTTAGGAAACATAACTGCAAGAGTTTTTTGTAACGATACTTATCAGAATATTTTTGTTAAAGTAAGTTCAAAAGGAAGATATATAGTATCAAGTTCAAAAATTAAATTAGGTAAAAAAATTTCGAAATCAGATTTAACCACTAAAATTGGAAATTTAGAAGATTTACCATTAGATGTTTGTTTTAAAGACGATCAGGTATTAGATAAAATTAGTTCTAAAAATATTTCTATAGGGGAACCAATTACATTATCAATGGTTAGAAAGCCATGGAAAATATGTATAAGCCAATCTGTTTCAGTAATCTTTTTAGGTGAAAATTTTGTAATTATTACTCAAGGAAAAGCATTAAGAAATGCTTATGAAAAAGATATCGTTAATGTTGCTATTGGAACTAATAGCAAAACTATTATAGAAGGAGTGGTAAATGAAGAAGGGGAAGTTGTTTTCTTAAGAAATATGTAATGTTTTTAAAATTCTATATCCGTACAACAAGAATTTGATTTTTATTATTACTAGTATTATTTTTGGAGGGGGAGGGATTCGAACTCTCGGATGATTTCTCATCGGCGGTTTTCAAGACCGCTGCTTTAAACCACTCAGCCACCCCTCCATTTTTTAAAATTTAATTAAAAATCAAAGTTTATTATATCATCTAAAAATTAAAAAAACAAAGAATTTGTTTTTTTTTGTAAAATTTTTAAAATATATAAGATGTTTATCTTGATAAATAACTGATTTTTATTTATTATTAACCTAAAGACGCGTTGGCAGATTGGTTATGCATCGGATTGCAAATCCGAACAACTCGGTTCGATTCCGGGATGCGTCTTGTAAAAACGTTAGGAAAAGCCCGGATGGTGAAATTGGTAGACACAAGGGACTTAAAATCCCTCGGCTTTTTAGCTTTGCGGGTTCAAGTCCCGCTCCGGGTATGGACACAATGTTAAATTTAGAATATAGGTTTCATTAATTTATAAACTGTATATCTTTTGTTATTTTTTAAAATCTTAATAAATCTAAAATATTTGTTTAGGATTTTGTTGTAAGATAAGCAAGATAAAGAAACGAATCGAAGTTCTCCATTTTTATTTAAATAATTTGAAGACATTTTTATTATTTTATTTACTATTTTTACTGTTATTTTTTTACCTTCGTGAATTGGAGGATTAGATATAATAAAGTCAAATTTTTCTTGGACGTTGGAAAATAAATCACTTTCAAAAATTTTTGCTGACATTTTGTTGATTTTAAAATTTTCTATACTAGATATTATTGCATGATATTCTGAATCTATTAAAGTAAGTGAAATTTTATCTTTACAAATATTAGATAAAAGTAAACTTAAAATTCCTGATCCACATCCTAAATCTAGTACTTTTCCTTTTATGTTTTTAGAAAATGTAGATGCTAGTAAATTTGTTCCATCGTCTATTCCAGAATAGTCGAAAACTCCTGGTAAACTTTTTATTTTTAAGTTATTTACATAATATGTTTTAAAAAAGTCTTTTATAGAAAATTGAATATCCGTTATTTTTGTCATATAACCACTGAAACAAGAACAACTTTTAACTGAGTCAATTTTTTTTAAAATTATCCATTTTTTTAATAAATGAATACAACTTTTTACTCCAAATGAATTTTTTCCAAAAATAAATACTTTTGTATTATTTTTAAAGTTTGCAAAAAAGAAATGTAATTGGAACAATGCTTCTTTTTTATTTCTAGGCCACAAATATACAAAAAAATTACTTTTTAGAAATATTTCTTTGTTGTAAATTAAACCAAATTGAGTTTTTTCTATAAGATTTAATTTTTTAAAAAAATTGAATTTTGTAGTAAATATATTAACCTGCTTAAAATTTAAACCATTAATAATGCTAGGTTCAATATTTCCAGATAAAATTATTTTTTCATTAATAAAATTGTTAATTTGTCTAAAAAAAATTTTTTTTTCTCTATTTTCTTTATCTTTAAATTTCATTTCTGTTTTTTTTTTTTTTGGATAAAAATAATCATTTTGATGAATATATTGTAATTTTAAAAAAAAAAATAGCATTATTTGTAATACGGTAAAAAAATGAAAAATGTTCCAATTAAAATTCAAGGAAATGTTTTTACTTTAATGGTACTGTACTTATTAAATGATAGTTCAGAAGTTGTAAAGAATGCATTACAAAAAAAAATAAATTTATCACCTTCTTTTTTTAAAGAAGCTCCAATTGCTATAAATATTTCTAATTTGTCAAAAAATGTCGATTTAAAAAAAATGATTGCAGGAATTATTTCTGTTGGTTTATATGTAATAGGAATTACAGGATGTACAAACTTGTTTTTTAAAAAAATTATTAAAAAATTAGGAATTCCTATTCTTACAGAAAAAAATAAAATTTTTTATTATAATCAATCATTTTTAAAAAAAAAAAAAACCTCTAAATTAATTGAGTTGAAGAAGAGTTATATAGTTGATACTCCTGTTAGATCTGGGCAAACTATATATGCAGAATCTTCAGATTTAATTGTAGCTAATAATGTTAATCCTGGTGCTGAATTAATAGCAGATGGAAACGTGCATATATATGGTTTTATGAAAGGTAGAGTTTTAGCGGGAGCTAAAGGAAACAAAGATAGTCAAATTTTTTGTACAAAATTATTTTCAGAATTAGTTTCAATTGCAGGGGAATATGTTTTATTAGATGAAATTAAAAAAAAAATATTAGGAAAAACTGTTAGAATTTTTTTAAAAAATGATAAATTAAAAATTAATCTTCTAGATTAAAAATTTATTAGGATGAAAAATGAGCAAAATTATTGTTGTTACTTCAGGAAAAGGTGGAGTAGGTAAAACGACAACTAGTGCAGCGATATCTACTGGATTAGCCTTACAAGGTAAAAAGACAGTTGTTATAGATTTTGACATTGGGTTGAGGAATTTAGATTTAATAATGGGATGTGAAAGAAGAGTAGTTTATGATTTCATTAATGTGATTCAAGGAGATGCTAAATTAAATCAAGCATTAATAAGAGACAAAAACAATGAAAATTTATTTATTTTGCCAGCTTCTCAAACTAAATCTAAAGATTCTTTAACTAAAGAAGGAGTAAAAAAAATAATTTATGAATTAATTGAAATGGATTTTAATTTTATTGTTTGTGATTCTCCTGCTGGAATAGATAACGGTGCGATTTTATCTATGTATTTTTCTGATATAGCAATTTTAGTTACTAATCCGGAAATATCATCTGTTCGTGACTCTGATAGAGTATTAGGGATTTTATCTTCTAAATCATATAGATCAGAAAAAAATTTAAATCCAATCGAAGAACATTTATTAATAACTAGATATGAAATTACTAGAGTTGAAACAGGTGAAATGTTAAGTGTTGAAGACATTTCAGAAATATTAAAAGTACCACTGATAGGAGTAGTTCCTGAAGATTTTAATGTTTTAAATTCTTCTAATCAAGGTGTTTCAGTTATTTTAAATCCTATTTCTAAAGCTGGAAACGCATATTTTGATGTTGTAAATAGAATAATTGGGAAAAATGTACCGTTTAGATTTATTAAAGAGGAAAAAAAAAGCTTTTTTCAACGTTTATTTTGGAGATAATTTACAATGTCTGTATTAGATTTATTTTTATCTTTTAAAAAAAATAGTGCATTTATAGCAAAAAAAAGATTACAAATAATTGTATCAAATAATAAAAAAAATATAATTTTTGAACCAGATTACTTGCCAAATTTAAAGAAAGAAATTTTATTAGTAATGTCAAAATATATAAAAATGAATAATCAAAAAATAATTTCTATAAAGTATAAAAAAGAAAAAAAATCAATCTCTCCTGTTGTTATTAAATTAGATATAATTATTTCTGATAAATAAAAAATATTAATTAGAAATTTGTTAAATTGATACAAATAAAATAATAGAATTTTTTATAAAAATAAAAAAAATAAAAATAGGTAAATATTTTAAAATAAATAACTTGTTTTTATATTATTAATATTTTTAAAAATATGTTTTTTTTTGTAAAAAAAATTGGCAAAAGGAATAATATCAATTGCATTAGGAACTGAAATTTTTATAAATTTTATTTTTTTATTTCTTTTAGAATTTTCTTTTTTAAACATGTTTCCTATGATAGTCCATTCATTGTCTAAATTTAATTTTTTTATATCAAAATTACTATTTCTTAATACTCGTTCTTTTCCATTTAATTCAAAAATTCCATTTGTATTGTTTATTGAATATTTTCCTAAAAAAATTTTATTTTTATTAAAATTCATAAAAACTAGTACTTTATTAAGTAAATGTAATCTTTTTGATTGTTCTGCTAAAATAGATATTGTAGAAACACTAATTAATGGAATTTTTTTTATTATAGAAATACTTTTAGCAACACAAATTCCTGTTCTTATTCCTGTTAATTCACCAGGACCATGAGTTACCCCTATTAAATTTATTTCATTTAAATCAATTAGATTTCTATTTAGTATTTTTTTAATCATTGGAAGAATTACTTTTGTTTGATTTTGTTTACATTTTTCAAACAAAGAGTCAATACAATTGTCGACTAACAATGCTACTGAACAGTAATTCAATGAAGTATCTAAAGATAAAATTATTTTTTTCATTTTTTAAAGATAAAAATTAGTTTTGTTCCTATTTGTTTAAAAAAATTGACTTTTTTTAGAATTTAAATTAAATTATTTTTTTTATTCTTACCAAATTTATTCTATATTCTGTAACTTCTAAAATATGGAATTGTAATGGTGGAATTTCAATAATTTCTCCAGGAATTGGTAATTGTCCTTTATGAGATATTAGAAAACCATTTAACGATGCATAATTTTCTTCTTGAATTAGATTTTCTGTATTTAATAGTTGTTGTATAGAATGTAAATCCGTTCCACCTTTAACTAACCAACTACCATCTCTCTCAAAAATTATTTCCGGAGTTTCATCGGCGTCTGGAAATTCTCCAGCAATTGCTTCTAATACATCTAATGGAGTTATCAAACCTTGAATTACTCCAAACTCATTGCTTACAATTACTAAGCTACCCCTAGAATTTTTTAAAACTCCTAAAAGTTTTATAGTATCCAATGTATCAGGAATAATTATTGGAGGTGTTTTAGAAGAAAAAATGTTTATGTCATCATTTTTTTCTAGAATCATTAATAATTCTTTGGCTCTTACAATTCCAACTATTTCATCCAATTCACCTCTGCAAATTGGAAACAAACTATGAGGAGTATCTAATAGTTGATTTCTAATTTCTTTATTACTGTTTTCTAAATTAACCCAGGAGATTTCAGACCTTGGAGTCATAATACTACGAATAGATCGTAAAGCTAATGTTAAAACTCCATTTATCATATATTTTTCTTCATCTTTGAAAGATTTATATATGGATTCGGAGTATTTTTTTTTTTTCTTACCTAATATAATATTAGGAAATTTGATTATTTCTTGATTATCTTTATTTTTTTCTCCTAACATCAATCTAAGAATAGATTCTGTAACTCTTTGTCTAATGGGACGTTTAGATTGATATTTAACAATTTTGTTTTTAGAAATTTGATTAAATAATTCAATTAAAACAGAGAAACTAATAGCTGTATATAAATATCCTTTAGGAATAAAAAAACCTATTGATTCTGCAATTAATGATATTCCAATCATTAATAAAAAACTTAAACACAACACTACTACTGAAGGATGAAAATTCATAAAAACAGTTAATTGCTTAGAAGCCAATAACATAAAAAACATAGCTATGACAACTGCTGACATCATTACTGGCAATGAATTTACCATTCCTATCGCTGTAATCACAGAATCTAATGAAAATATGGCATCTAATACAACAATTTGTAAAATTACTGTCCAAAAATTTGAATAATTTTTGCTCTGTAAAGGTTCATGTTTTTGATATTCTAATCTTTCATGTAATTCAATAGTTGACTTAAATAATAAAAACATACCTCCAAACAACAAAATCAGATCTCTTCCTGACAAATTAAAAAATTTATTTTGGATTATTGGATGAGTTAACGTAATTATCCAAGACATTAAAAATAATAACATCAGACGTATTAAAAGAGCTAAACTTAATCCAATAATTCTAGCTTTATCTCTATCCATTGGTGACAGTTTGTCTATTAAGACAGAAATAAATACTAAATTATCAATACTTAAAACTATTTCTAAAATAATTAATGTAAATAGGGGTATCCAAGTAGAAGTTTTAAAAAAAAAATCCATTGAACTCTCTGTTATATAATTTTATTAATAAAATAGTTTGTTAATTTATAGTTTGTTTTAAATAAAATTTTAAAAAAATAATTAACTAATTTTTTTAGAAAATTTATTTACATATTTATCATTATTTATAAAATTTTTAAATTATCTTAATAATTTAAAACATGAAACCAAACATTATTTTTTTTGACTAATTTAATGCATTTAAAAAAGAATTATCATTTATAATTTTTGAAAATTATATAGCAAGAACATTAATAGCAGATTGACCCTTTTGACCATCTTGAATTTCAAATTCTACATTTTGTCCTTCAGCAAGAGTTTTAAAACCACTACCTTGAATAGAAGAAAAATGGACAAAAACATCTTTTCCACCATCAGAGGGAGTTATAAAACCAAA
The DNA here is from genome assembly GCA_049942775.1 of Buchnera aphidicola (Tetraneura sorini). Taxonomy (GTDB): domain Bacteria; phylum Pseudomonadota; class Gammaproteobacteria; order Enterobacterales; family Enterobacteriaceae; genus Buchnera_D; species Buchnera_D aphidicola_E. The sequence goes on along the minus strand of CP188087.1, from coordinate 304,478 downwards.
TCCTTTAGATTCATTGAACCACTTAACTTTACCATTTGTTTTTTCCATAATATAAATTTCCTTACTCTTTAATAATAAAAATTAGAAGATGTTTCTGAATAAACGATTTATTTTAAGTTCATTCCTTCAAGGAATGGTTGTATAAAATTTTTCTTTATTTAATATTTAAAATATTGAAATCTTTTTATAAAATAAACAAAAAATTTTTAAATTTTTGAATTATATTTTTATCTTAATAAATATATTATTATATAGATTTGATAAAAAAATACAAGTTAATAAATTTTTGTTATTTTTTTATTTATAAAAAAATTTTTTTACATATATTTTTCTTGAAATAAAGCTTTTATTCTAGTTTCTAATGGAGGATGAGATTGAAACAAGAAGGAAAAATTATTCGATTTTCCATGGATATAAGAAGTAGAGATGAAATCTGATGTATTTAAAGCTTGAGAATTTTTTATTTTTTGTAGAGCAGAAATCATATTCTCTTTTCCAACCATATTAGCAGATCCTGCATCTGCATAAAATTCTCTACGTCTAGAAAAACTAAATACTATTAAACTAGCTAACATGCCAAATATAATTTCTAAAAAATTAGTCAATAAAAAAAACAGAATAGGATGTTGATTTTCTTCATCTAGTTTTTTTTCTTTTTTATTAGAAGAATTTAAAAGAAATTCTACAATAATTTGAGAAATAAAAAAAACAAAAGTATTTATCACTCCTTGAATTAAAGTCATTGTGACCATATCACCACTTTTGATATGACTAATTTCATGTGCTAAAACTGCTTCTATTTCTTTAAAATTCATATTTTTTAATAAACCGGTAGAAACTGCTATTAATGAGGAATTCTTCCTGCATCCAGTAGCAAAAGCATTCATTTCAATAGATTCATAAATAGCAAGTTCAGGAGCTATTATTTGAGCTTTTTTAGATAAATAGAAAATTTTATTCATTAACCAAGTTTCAATTTCATTTTTTGGAAGTCTAATAATTTTCCCTTTAACTAAACTTAATGCAATCCATTTAGACATTAACAGTGAAACAATTGAACCTAAAAATCCAAACATCCCTGAAACAATAATTAAATCATACAAATTATTTGAGTTAATAGGAGTAAAACTAAGAATTATAGAAAATAATAACATTACTGATAAATTAGTTAATAAAAAAAAGATAATTCTTTTCATATATTTGTTTCCTAAAATATTTTTATAAAAAAATATAAATGATTTTTAAGTTTCAATCTAATTTTTTTTAAAAAACAATATTGTATTTGAAATTCATAAATAATTTTTTTGTAGTTTTTTTTATAATTAGATTGAACATTCTTAATTTAATTAAACAGATTAAATTTTTAATTATTAAAAATTTAATATTAATTTAAATCAATATTGATCAAACAACATTAATGCTTGATCAATTTTTATTTTTTTAAATATTGTACTGTAAAACATCAAAATTTTTCAAAAATAAAATATTTTTTTATTTAAATTTTCATTTAAAATTATTTAATTCTTATTAATTCCAAGATCGTCCATCTTTATTTAGCATCTTTTCTGATGCAACTGGACCCCAGGTACCTGCAGAATATAATTCTGGCATAATTTCATTTTTTTCCCAAATTTCAATAATTGAATCGACCCATTTCCAAGCTTCTTCTACTTCATCTCTTCGAACAAACAAGGATTGAATACCTTTCATACTTTCAAGTAACAATCTTTCATATGCATCTATTATATTAGCTTTTTTAAAGTTTTCTAAATAATTAAATTGTAGTTTCGAACTTACTAAATGGTTGATGGATTTGTTTAAACCAGGAAACTTATTTAAGATATGAATATCGATTCCTTCGTTTGGTTGTAATCTAATCGTTAATTTATTTTGATTTAGATTTGGCATAGATTTTTTAAAAATGTTCATTGGTAATTTTTTAAAAACAATTGATACTTCAGAGCATTTTTTTTTCATTCTTTTTCCTGTTCGCAAATAAAATGGTACTCCAAACCAACGCCAATTATCTATGTTAACTTTAATTGCTACAAAGGTTTCTGTATTACTATCTTGATTCGATCCTTTTTCATTTATATAAGAAGGAACAAATTTTCCTTGAATAAATCCAGACGAATACTGTCCTCGAATAGTTTTGTTTTTTACATTTTTGGCATTAATTGGACGTAAAGATTTTAATACTTTTACTTTTTCGTCTCTTATGCTATCAGTACAAAAGTTTATAGGAGGAGACATTGCAATGATGCTTAAAATTTGTAATAAATGATTTTGTACCATGTCTCTCATCTGTCCGGTTTTATCAAAATAACCCCATCTTCCTTCAATTCCTATTTCTTCTGCAACTGTAATTTGAACATGATCAATTGTTTTATTACTCCAGTTATTATAAAAAATAGAATTTGCAAATCTAAGATATAATAAATTTAATACTGTTTCTTTTCCTAAATAATGATCTATTCTAAAAATTTGAGATTCATCAAAATATTTTCCAATTTGATCATTTATTTCTTTTGAAGTTTTTAATGAAGTTCCAATTGGTTTTTCTATAATTATTCTTGAAGTAGGTTTATTTAACTTAGCTAAACCTAATCCTTGACAAATAATTCCATAAATGTTTGGAGGAACTGCAAAATAATTTATTGTTATTCTGTTTTTTTGATCTATAAAAAATTGTAATTTTAAAAATTTTTCTGTTTGGTTGACATCTAAGTTACAAAATTTAAGTCTACTGCATAATTTATTCCAAATTGTTTCATTTATTTTTTCTTTCATGAAAATTTCAAGTGATTTTCGTACTATTTTTTTATATTCTAATTCATTCCAGTCAGCTCTACCAACACCTATTATTTTTGTATTTAAATCTAGTTTTTTGTTTTTTTCTAAATGATAAAGAGAAGGCATTAATTTTCTTTTTGCTAAATCTCCTTTTGCCCCAAAAATAATTATATCACATCCATTTTTTAAGTTTTTTGACATTTTTTAATAACCTTCATTATATTTCAAATAAAAAAATGTTTATAATATTTGAATAATTAATAACTTTAAAAAAAATATCTTTGTTTTTTAATTTAGTTAAATAAATATTACTATTAATTCTTTGATAAAAAAAACTGTTAGTCAAATTTAAAAATAACTATAAATAAAAAAATTGTTCATTTTTATTAATTATTTAATTTTATATTATTAAGAAAAAGAAGCAAAACGCTTTCCTCATTATAATTTTTACTGAATAAATAAATTAATTATTTCAAATTTTTATGGGAGCATTCACAATAAATAAAAATGCTAATTTAATAAATGTCTATTATTGATAGTAATTTATATTATACTTTTATCATGTTTAAAGAAAATAAATTATTTTTTGATTTTCAAATAGGAGAAAATTATGTTAAAACGACTTAGAAGAACTAAAATAGTTGTAACTTTAGGTCCTTCTACAGATAAAAATAATAATTTAGAGAAAATTATTAAATCGGGAGCTAATGTATTAAGATTAAATTTTTCTCATGGAACTAGTGAAGAACATATATTTCGAGCAAAAAAAGTTTTTGAAATTATGGAAAAATTAAAATGTCATGTAGCTTTACTTGGAGATTTACAAGGTCCAAAAATTAGAATTTTAAGTTTTAATTCAGAAACAGTTATTTTAAATTCTGGAGAACAATTTGTATTAGATACCAATTTAGGTTTTAATGAAGGTAATAAAAATAAAGTAGGAGTTGATTATAAATCATTACCATTAGATGTTAATTATCAAGATATATTGTTATTAGATGATGGTAGAATACAATTAAAAGTATTAAAATCAACAAAAGATAAAATTTATACTGAAGTGATAATTGGTGGTGTTTTATCTAAAAATAAAGGAATAAATAAATTAGGTGGTGGACTTTCAGCTAAATCTTTAACTAATAAAGACAAAAGAGATATTTGTTTAGCTGCAAAAATTGGAGTTGATTACTTAGCTATATCTTTTCCTAGATCAGCAAAAGATATTCACGAAGCTAGAAGATTGGTTGAAAAAACTGGTAGTTATGCCAAAATTGTTGCGAAAATAGAACGTGCAGAAGCGGTTGCTACAGAGAAGGATATAGAAAAAATAATTTTAGCATCAGATGCAATTATGGTAGCAAGAGGAGATCTTGGAGTTGAAATAGGAGATCCTGAATTAGTCGGAGTACAAAAAACTCTTATTAGAAAAGCAAGACAATTAAATAGAATTGTAATTACAGCTACTCAGATGATGGAATCTATGATTTTTCAACCATTACCAACCAGAGCAGAAGTAATGGATGTGGCCAATGCTGTTTTAGATGGAACTGATGCTGTTATGTTATCTGCTGAAACAGCAACTGGAAATTATCCAATTGAAACAGTTGCTATAATGTCTAAAGTTTGCAAGGGTGCAGAAACTGTTCCTAGTATAAATGTTTCTAGACATCGATTAGATATTCAGTTTAGTAGTATAGAAGAAGCTATTTCTATGTCAGCAATGTATTCTGCAAATCATTTAAAAGGAGTTGCAGCGATAATTACTATGACTGAATCAGGTCGAACAGCTTTAATGACTTCTAGAATTACTTCTGGTCTTCCAATTTTTGCAATGTCTCGTCATCAAAATACATTAAAGTTATCAGCTTTATATAGAGGTGTTACACCTATATATTTTAATAGTAATAAAGAAGGAGTATCTGCAGCTACAGAAGCTGTTTCTTTACTAAAAGAAAAAAAATTTTTAATGCGGGGAGAAATAGTTATCATTACTCAAGGAGATATTATGAGTGCTATAGGAAAAACTAATACAATTCGAATTTTAGTAGTTGAATAATAATTTAAAATTATTTAAACAAATACATTTTTTTAATGAATAAATTTATGCACACATATAAAATGAAAACTTTAATTAATATAAAAAATATTTATGTTGAAATTAATAATAAATCAATATTATCGAATATTTCTTTCTCAATAAATTCTAATAAAATTATCACCGTCATTGGTCCAAATGGAGCAGGTAAATCTACTCTTATAAGAACAATTCTGGGTTTAGTTAAACCTAGTTCTGGAACTATAACATTTTTGAAATCAGTTCGTATAGGATATGTTCCTCAAAAATTGTATTTTAAAGCCCCTGTTCCAATTACAGTAAGTCGTTTTATGAAATTGTTTAAATCTTCACATTGTTTAAATTCTAATTTAATTTTGGAAAAATTTAAAATAAGTAATTTGAACAACTGTTTAATACAAGAATTGTCTGGCGGAGAATTACAAAAAGTATTATTAGCTAGATCGCTATTAAATAATCCAAATTGTTTAATATTAGATGAACCAACTAAAGGTTTAGATGTTAGTGGACAAATTTTTTTTTATCATATACTTAATAAAATAAAAATGAAACTAAAATGTTCAATTTTAATGATTTCACATGATTTGAATTTAGTTATGGCTAAAACTGATGAAGTAATTTGTTTAAATAATCATGTTTGTTGTTCAGGAACTCCAGAAGTAGTATCTAAAAATAAACATTTTATTTCTATGTTTGGAAAAATTCATAGTAAAGAAATTGCTTTATATAAACATGAACATCATCATACTCATTTATAAAAAGTTTTTAAAAAAAATAATATTTTTAAAATATAGTTAAAAAAGGAAATTTTAAATAATGACATTTTCATTTTTTCCTAGTTGGTTAGCAGGTTTGTTTTTATCTTTTTTAACAGCTCCAATAGGTTCCTTTATAATTTGGAGAAGAATGTCTTGTTTTGGAGATACTCTGTCTCATTCTTCTCTTTTGGGTTTTTCCATAAGTATTTTATTTCATGTAAATCCGTTATTAGTATTATTGATATTTATATTTTTTTTATCTCTAATTTCAACTTTATTAGAAAACGATTCAAATCTTTCTCTAGATGTGATTTTTTCTATAATGTCATATATTTTTCTTTCCTTGGGATTACTCATAATTAGTATCATTCCAAATGAAAAAAAAATTAGTATTAATGATTATTTTTTTGGAAATATTTTATTCGTATCGTTTCACGATCTATTTTTTTTATTCTTAAATGTTTGTTTTTTACTTATTATATTAATTTATAATTGGAAATCAATATTATTAGTTACTATAAATCCTGAATTAGCTAAAGTAGATGGGATAAATATATTTAAAAATCGATTTATTTTAATATTTATAACAGGAATGACAATAGCGATATCAATTAAATTTGTAGGAGTGTTAATTATAACTTCATTATTAGTAATTCCAGCTTCTACTTCTCAAAAGTTTTCTAGATCTCCAGAAAAAATGATCTTTATTTCTATCTTAATTAGTATCTGCTCAACTACCATGGGATTATTTATTTCAATTTACTATGACGTTCCAACTAGCCCAACCATAGTTCTGTGCGAAGCTCTAGTATTTTTATTAAGTCGATTTATAAAAATAAACAATAGAAATGTTTTCTTAAAATAATTTTGTCAATGATTTTTAAAAAATTTTTATATATTTTTTATTACTTGATATATTTTAAAAAAAAAATGTTAAAATAATCATGAAAAAATTTCTTGTTTTAAAATTTTACTAATATAATTAGGAGAATCAGTCATTGGACAAATGGCAGAGGTGGTTTTTGGAAAAGCAATAGTATCTCTAATACTATTAGAATTAGTAAGTAACATAATTATTCTATCTAATCCTAATGCAATTCCTGCATGTATTGGAGTACCATATTTAAATGCTTCTAAAAAGAATCCAAATTTTTTTAATTGTTCTTTTTCTGACATTCCAATTAAACTGAAAATAGTTTTTTGAACTTCGAAATTGTGATTTCTAACAGATCCTCCTGCAATTTCGTATCCATTAATTACTAAATCATAAGATTTAGATATTATTTTATCTGGTTCGTTTTTCATTTGTTCTATATTAGAATATTTCGGTTGAGTAAATGGATGATGTAAACAACAAAATTTTCCATTTTTTTCTTTTTTAAACATTGGAAAATCAGTTATCCAAATAGGATGAAATATTTCTGGATTTATTAAATTTAATTTTTTTCCTATTTTTGTTTTAAATCTATTCAATGCATTATTTACTATTTTTGTAACACCAATAAAAATTGTAATCAGATCTTTAGGTTTTGCATTAACTTTTTTTATAATTTTGGAAATTATTTGTTTATTTATATCTAACGAACTATTTAAATCATAATTTACTAACGATTTTTTTTCCTTAACCAATATTGTTATTAGTTCATAGAATCCATATTTTTTTTTACTTTCTTTTTTTAAAGTTTTAATTTTATTTTCTTTTAAAACAATTCCATTTGGAATACAAATTGCAGTAATTCTTATATTTTCTGTAGACTTGACATTTTTTTTTATAACATCTAAATGTTTAATTTCTTTTAAAATGTCTTCTAAATCAAATAATTTCATTGGATTTCGAAGATCTGGTTTATCTGTTCCATAATTTTTCATAGCTTTGTTAAAGCTAATCTTTTTTATTTTATCAAAAGTAACGTTTTTTATTTTCAACCATATGAAAGATATAAGATTTTCTACAATTTTTTGTATTTTTTCTTCGTTTATAAAAGCAGCTTCAATATCAATTTGGGAAAACTCTGGTTGTCTATCAGAACGTAAATCTTCATCTCTAAAGCATTTTGTTATTTGATAATACTTATCAATTCCGGAAATCATAAGAAGTTGTTTAAATAACTGTGGTGATTGAGATAACGCATAAAATTTTTTTTTATGTATTCTACTTGGTATTAAATAATTTCTTGCTCCTTCTGGAGTAACTTTTGTAAGAATTGGAGTTTCAATTTGAATAAATTTATTTGATTGCATGAATTTATGAACAAGAAGAATTGCTTTACTTCGTATCTTTAATTTTTCAAACAATTCTAATTTTCTTAACGCTAAATATCTATATTTTAAAAAAATGTCTTCTGAATTGGTTGTATAACTATCTATTGGAATTGGTTCAGATACATTAATTATAATTAATTTCTTCGCAATTATTTCAATTAATCCAGTTTTTATTAGTTTATTTTCATTTTTTAAATTTCTTTTTTTTACAATTCCAGAAATTTTTATGCAAAATTCATTTCTTAACTTTGTTGCTTGCTGAAATAATTTTTTATCTTTTTTTAAAAAAGTTATTTGAACTATTCCACTCCAATCTCTCATGTTTAGAAAAATTATTTTACTTAAATTTCTATGACTGTGAACCCATCCACATAAATTTACCAATTCATTTATATTAGTTTCGTTTAATTCACCACAATAGTGAGTTCGCATAAATATTTATACCTAGTTGAATTTCTTGAAAACATAAAATTTGTTTAAAAAAAATTATTTTTATCTACTACGAAATATAATTCTACCTTTGTTTAAATCATAAGTAGTCAATTCTACAGTTACTTTATCTCCAGTTAAAATTCTAATATAGTTTTTTCTCATTTTTCCAGAAATATGAGCAATTATATTATGTCCATTTTCTAATTTAACTTTAAATGTAGTGTTAGGCAACGTATCTATTATTACACCTTGCATTTCTATACTCTTTTCTTTAGGCATGTTTTTCTCAATTGTATTTTTAAATATTTATGTTCAAAATAAATAATTTTTTATTAATTTGTTTTTTTCCAGATATTCTTTAGCATCTAAAGCTGCCATACATCCGGTTGCAGCAGCTGTAATAGCTTGTTTATAACAATTATCAATAACGTCTCCAGCTGCAAATATTCCAGATATATTAGTTTGAGTAGAATTTTTTGTTAAAACTTTTTGTACTGTAATATATCCTTGTTTTGTTTCTAATTGATTAAAAAATATCTTTGTATTTGGAGTATGACCAATAGCTATGAATAGACCTGAAATTTTAATTTCTGAATAAATGTTTTTATGGTTTTTAATTTTGATTCCAGAAACACAATTTTTTTTTCCAAAAACTTCACAAACAATACTATTTTTATGAAAGATAACTTTTTTGGCTTCTATTTTTTTATATAATCGATTTATTAAAATTTTTTCTGCTTTAAAATTTTCTCTCCGATGTATCAAATGTATTTTTGATGCAATGTCAGAAAGATATAAAACTTCTTCAATGGCTGTATTTCCACCACCCACTACTGCTATAGTTTTATTTTTATAAAATATTCCATCACAAGTAGCACAAGATGAAACACCTTTTCCCATGTACTCCTTTTCTGATCTTAATCCTAAGTATTTTGCATAGGAACCAGTAGCTATAATAACTGCATTAGAGATGTATATATTTTCTTCTCCAAACAGAAAAAAAGGTTTTTTTTTAAAATTTACTTTTTCAATAGTGTCAAAAATAATTTTTGTTTTTAATTTTTTACTATGTTTGTTCATTCTTTCCATTAATTGAATTCCAGTGATTTTTTTACAATCTCCTGGCCAATTTTCAACTAAATTCGTAGTAGTTAGTTGTCCTCCTAACATAGGGCCAGTTATTAGAATTGGATTTAAATTAGCTCTAGCAGCATAGATAGCAGCAGTATATCCAGACGGACCAGATCCTAAAATTAATAAATTACTTTTAATTATTTTTCTTTTCATAAACTTTTTAACATATATTAAACTCTAAATAAGTTTTTGTTAAATTAATATAATCAACTAAAAAAAATATTATCTAATAAAAAATATAACATTTTTACAAAAAAAAAAACAGAACTATTTAAATACGTTTAACATTTTCATAAAAAGTTATTATATTTATTTTTTTAAGAATAAAATTAAATTATTAGAGAAAAGTTCAAAAGATTTGTATAATTTTTCATAATTAAATAATTTCAAAGTGTAACCTTTTACTATGTTAGATAATAATTTGCTAAAATATCAATTAGAAGAAGTAAAAAAAAAATTATTAAGAAGAAATTTTTACTTAGATTCAAAAAAAATAACTTTATTAGACAAAAAAAGGAAAAAAATACAACTTAAAACAGAAAATATACAAGCTAAACGGAATTTACTTTCAAAATTAATTGGTAATGCTAAGTTTTTAAAAAAAGATTCTAGTACGTTTTATTCTAAAACCATTTCCATACAAAAAGAATTAAATGATTTTAAGAAAGAATTAACTGAAATAAAAAAAAAAATTAAAAAACTTGTTCTAGAAATACCAAATATTCCTGACGATTCAATTCCTAATGGGAAAAATGAAAAAAACAACAAAAAAATATTAAATTGGGGAGAAATACCAAAATTTAAATTTTTAATTAAAGATCATATTGAACTAGGAAGGGAAAGAAATGGATTTGATTGGAATGCTGCTGCTCTTATTTCTGGTTCTCGTTTTTCCATAATAAAAGGTAACATCGCGAAACTTCATCGAGCATTAGGTCAATTTATGATGGATTTACATATTGAAAAACATGGTTATTTAGAAACTTATGTTCCATATTTAGTAAATAGAAATTGTTTATATGGAACTGGACAATTACCAAAATTTACTAAAGATTTGTTTCATATAGAAAAGACTTCTGAACAAAAACATTCAAAATATATTTTAATTCCTACTGCAGAAGTACCATTGACTAATATCGTACGAAACAAAATTATTTCAGAAAATGAGTTACCAATTAAATTAGTAGCAAAAACTCCTTGTTTTAGATTAGAATCTGCATCTTATGGAAAAGATGTAAAAGGATTAATTCGAATGCATCAATTTGAAAAAGTTGAATTAGTACAAATTGTAAAACCCGAAGACTCAATGAGTTCTTTAGAAGAATTAACTATAAATGCTGAAAAAGTATTAAAATTATTGAACTTGCCTTATCAAAAAAAATTGTTGTGCTGTGGAGATTTAAGTTTTAGTTCTTCTAAAACTTATGATTTAGAAGTATGGTTTCCTTCACAAAATACTTACAGAGAAGTGTCGTCTTGTTCGAATATGCTAGATTTTCAATCTAGAAGAATGAAATCTAGATATAAAAATTCAGAAAAAAAAATAATTTTTTTACATACATTAAATGGTTCTGGATTAGCAATAGGAAGAACATTGGCTGCTATATTAGAAAACAATCAACTAGAAAATGGAAAAATTTTAGTCCCAACTATTCTTCAAAAAAGATATATGAATGGCATTAAATACATATAGTTATTAATTTGGAAATTTTTAATAATAAAAAAAACATAACTTAACCAATTTTCTTTGCAGGAAAAGATTAATGAAAGAAGTACATAATTTTAGTGCTGGTCCAGCAATGTTACCTAAAGAAGTATTAATTGAAGCAAAAAATAATTTTTGTAATTGGAAAAATAATGGTTTTTCTATAATTGAAATTAGTCATAGAAGTCATTTTTTTTTAGAAATTGTTGAAGAAGCGGAAAATAATGTTAGAGAACTATTAAACATTCCAAATAATTATCAAGTATTATTTTGTCCTGGAGGTGCTAGAGGTCAATTTGCTGCTATTCCTATGAATTTATTAAATAAAAATGATGAAGCTGATTATATTAATAGCGGTTATTGGTCAAATTTAGCTGCAATAGAATCTTCTAAATATTGTTGTTCTAATATAATTAATGTAAAACAAATATATGAAGAAAAAAAAAGTATTTTATCTATGAAATATTGGAATCTTTCAGAAAAATCAGTATATGTACATTATTGTCCTAATGAAACCATTAGTGGAATGGCTATTCATGAAGAACCTAACTTTTTTGATAAAAAAATAATTTGCGATTTTTCTTCTTTTATTTTTTCAAAGGTAATTGACATTAAAAAATATTCTCTAATCTATGCTAGTTCTCAAAAAAATATTGGTCCAGCAGGAATAACTATTATTATTATATTAGATGAACTAATTAAAAAAGCTCAAAAAATAACTCCTTCAATTTTAAATTATAAAATTTTATTAAATAGCCGATCCATGTTTAATACTCCAGCGACATTTTCTTGGTATTTGTCTGGATTAGTTTTTAAATGGATAAAAAAAATGGGTGGAGTACAAAAAATGGAATTACTAAATCAAAGAAAAGCTAAATATTTATATTCTGTAATAGATTCTAGTTGTATATATATAAATGATATTCATCCAAAAAACCGATCCATGACCAACGTGGTGTTTAAGTTAAAAGAATTAGATTTAGAAAAAAAATTTTTAATAGAATCTGAAAAACAAGGATTTCTTTTTTTAAAAAATCATTTTATAGAAGGAGGTATTAGAGCTTCTATTTATAATTCAATGGATATTAAATCTGTTAAATCTTTATCGGAATTTATGGTTTTTTTTGAAAAACAATATGGTTAATTAACCCATAATTTAAATTTCAAAAAAATATTTTTTTTATTAGGAGATTATTAATCATGATTAATAGCTTAGTGTTAAATCCAATTAAATTTGTAAATGGTAATGTTTTTCTTCCTGGTTCTAAAAGTATTTCTAATAGAGTATTAGTATTAGCTTCTTTGTCAAAAGGTACAACATACATTAAAAACTTACTAGATAGTGAAGATACAAAATATATGTTAAATGCACTAAAAATAGTAGGTGTTTCATATTCTTTATCAAAAGATAAAAAATCGTGTCAAATATATGGAAATGGGGAGAATTTTTTAAAACAAAATAAAACTATAAATTTATTTTTAGGTAATGCAGGAACTGCAATTAGACCTTTAGTTTCATTGTTTTCTTTATATAAAAATAAAATTTTTATAACTGGTAATGATAGGATGAAAAATAGACCAATAAAACATCTAGTAGATGCCTTAAGGCAAGGTGGTGCTAAAATTTTTTATCAAGGAAAAAAAAATTATCCTCCTGTTTTAGTAAAAGGAGGATTTATTGGTGGAAAAATAGAATTAAAGGGAAATATTTCCAGTCAATTTTTGACTTCTATTTTAATTATGTCTCCATTAGCTAAATTAGATACAACAATTGAAATAATAGGAGATTTAGTATCCAAACCATATGTTGAAATGACAATTAAATTAATGAAAATTTTTGGAATTGATGTAGTTAATAATAATTATAAATTTTTTTTTATTAAAGGAAATAGCGAGTATAAAACACCTGGAATTTATACAATTGAAGGAGATGCGAGTTCAGCTTCATATTTCTTAGCTGCTGGTGCTATAAAAGGTGGTACAGTTACAGTTCATGGAGTGGGTAAAAATAGTATACAAGGAGACGTATATTTTGCAAAAATACTTCAAAAAATTGGATCAATTGTCTCTTTTGGTGAAAATTTTATTTCTTGTAGCAAAAGAGAATTAAAAAGTATTAATTTAGATATGAACAATATACCAGATGCAGCTATGACTGTAGCTATTGTAGCTCTTTTTTGTTCTGGAACTACTCACATTAAAAATATTTATAATTGGAGAGTTAAAGAAACAGACCGATTAGAAGCTATGTCAAATGAATTGAAAAAAGTTGGTGCAGTAGTAAAACAAGGAAATGATTATTTAACAATTATTCCTCCAAAAAAATTTTTATATGGTGAAATTGAAACATATGACGATCATAGAATAGCCATGTGTTTTTCTTTAATTGCATTATCCAATGTTTCTACTAAGATTATAAATCCTAATTGCATTAATAAAACTTTTCCGAATTATTTCAAGGAACTAAGTTCTATAAGTCATTATTAAAAAATTTTAAAAAATAGATTTTTTAAACTCATAGTTTTAAAGTCATTAATTAAATTGGTAAATTGTTAAGATGATTAAGTTAGGGTTGGAAGAGTAGTAATTTAACATTGATAAATAAATAAACTTCATATATTAATACTTAAACAAACTAATTAATTACTTTTTTAGTTTTAAAATCTAAATCAATATATTATTATGTTATGTACAAATAAAAAAATAAATTTATTAAATAATCTATTTGTTGCAAGAATCTTTCTTTAATGTTAATTTTAATAAATTTTATTTAAAAATTTTCAAGTGCATCTAATTTATTTTAGAACAAAAAATTGTCTTTCCAGATAATTATCTAAAGATATGTATCTTATAAACCTTAAAAATATATTTTTTAATATTAAAACTATTTCAAAAATAAACAATATTATTAATACATAATTACTCCATAATATGGATTTAAACTGGGATGAATCATAATTTTAATTAACAAGATGTTAATTAGAAATTAACATGGTATAAAAAAAAATATCAACTATGAAAGAATCTTTCCATCAACTTTTTGAAGAATCTTTACAAAAAACAAAAACAAAACCTGGTTCTATAATTAATGGAATTGTTGTTTCTATAGATAAAGAAACGGTAGTAGTAGATGCAGGATTGAAATCTGAATCATCTATTTCAATAGAACAATTTAAAAATAACAAAGGAAAACTGGACGTTAAAGTAGGAGATTTAGTCGAAGTTGCTTTAGATGCAATAGAGGATGGTTTTGGAGAAACTATTCTATCAAGAGAGAAGGCTAAAAGACATGCTGCTTGGATAAAATTAGAAGATGCGTTTTTTAATTCAACTACTGTAGTTGGAATAATTAATGGAAAAGTTAAGGGTGGTTTTACTGTTGAATTAAACGATATACGAGCATTTTTGCCAGGATCTTTAGTAGATGTACGGCCAATAAGAGATACAATTCATCTTGAAGGAAAAGAATTAGATTTTAAAGTAATAAAATTAGATAAAAAAAGGAACAATGTTGTTGTTTCTAGAAGAGCTGTAATAGAATTAGAAAACAGTGCAGAAAGAACTACTTTATTAGAAAATTTAAAAGAAGGAATAAATGTAAAAGGAATTGTAAAGAATTTGACTGATTATGGAGCTTTTATTGATTTAGGAGGAGTAGATGGATTACTACATATAACTGACATGGCTTGGAAAAGAGTAAAACATCCAAGTGAAATTGTTGGTGTAGGAGAAGAAATAGTTGTTCAAATATTGAAATTTGATCGTGAAAAAACTAGAGTTTCTTTAGGATTGAAACAATTAGGTAAAGACCCATGGATAGAAATATCTAAAAAATATCCAGAAGGTTCTAAAATAACTGGAAGAGTTACTAACCTAACTGAATATGGATGTTTTGTAGAAATTCAAGAAGGCGTTGAAGGATTAGTACATGTATCTGAGATGGATTGGACTAATAAAAATGTACATCCATCAAAAGTAGTTCGAGTTAATGATAAAGTTGATGTTATGATTTTAGATATCGATGAGGAAAGGAGAAGAATTTCTTTAGGAATTAAACAATGTTTAGATAACCCATGGAAATTATTTGAAAATTCGTATAAAAAAGGTGATAAGGTACGTGGAAAGATTAAGTCTATAACTGATTTTGGCATTTTTATCGGTTTAGATGGAAATATAGATGGATTAGTACATTTATCAGATATATCTTGGAATCTTCCAGGAGAAGAAGCAGTAAAAAAATATAAAAAAGGAGATTCTATTGTAGCCGTAGTATTACAAGTAGATTCTGATAGAGAACGAATTTCTTTGGGAATAAAACAAATAAAAGATGATTTTTTAAGTTGTTATTTAAAAAGTAACAAAATAGGTTCAGTAATTTCTACAACAGTCATTTCAATGGAAGGTGAAACAATATTAACAAAAATTAATGAAGAGTTATTAGGAAAAATAAATCTAACAAAATTATTACAATCAACAGAAAAAATTAAAAAATTAAAAGTTAATGATGTTATTAGTTTTAAAATAGTTAGTATTAACAGAAAAAAAAGAATTATCAATATTCTAATATTAAACGAATTATATCCAATGAATATAGAAAATATTATTTCTTTAAGTCTAGAAGAAAAAGACAATCAAAAATTAGAAAAAAAACAAATGTTATCTACAACTTTAGAATTATTAAAATTCTCTAAATAAAAACAAAAAAAAAATACAAGTTTTTTATATTTTTATAAAAATTAACAATTTATATCAAAATTATTTTTTTAATAATTATATTTAAAATATTTTTTAAAATAAAAAAGGATTCTATGAATAAATCAGAATTATTTAAAAAAATAGCTAAAAAAAAACTAATATTTCTAGAAAAACCGTTGAAAAAATGATAAAAAGAATAATTCATTATATTTTTAAATCTTTATCTAAAGGTAGAAGGATAGAAATTAGAGGATTTGGAAGTTTTACATTAAGATATAGAAAATCTAGATTTTGTAGAAATCCTAAAAATGGGGATTTAGTACAGCTAAAAGAAAAATATATTCCGTATTTTAAACCTGGAAAACAACTTAAAGAAAGAATCAATATTTTTAATAAAAAAAAAGAAAATAATAAAAAACTTTTCTAATTATAAAAAAAAATAATTTAAGAAATTGGAAAATAAGCTTTTATTGATTTAAATCATGGCTTATTTTTCATTTATATAATGCTAAAAATATAAAGAAAAATAAAAAAATTATGCTAAATAAAAAACCAATAATAGTTGCAAATTGGAAATTAAACGGAAGTTTGATTTTGATTGAGAATTTATTAAAAAAAATTTCTTTAATACCAGAATATATTTTAGAAAATACAGATGTTATATTGTTACCACCATACATTTATTTATTAGAAGTAAAAAAAAAGTTAAATAAAATACATCTAGGAGCACAAAATGTAGATACACATTTTTTTGGAGCTTATACTGGAGAAACGTCTGTTTTAATGTTACAAGATATAGGAATAAAATACGTTTTAATAGGACATTCTGAAAGAAAAAAATATCATCTAGAAGATGAATTATTTATTTCAGAAAAATTTAAAGTATTAAAATCATGTAATTTAATTCCTATTCTATGTATAGGAGAGACAGAAAAAGAAAAAAAATTAGGACAAACAAAAGCTATTTGTCAGAAACAAATTGATACTGTATTTAGTTTACTAGGGGAAAAACGTGAAACATTCGATAATACAATTATCGCATATGAACCAATTTGGTCAATTGGAACTGGTAAAATACCTGGATTAAAAGAAATCAATAAAATTATTTTTTTTATTAAAAATTATATAAAAAAAATAACATCGCAAAAAAAAATAAATAATTTTTTTGTCATTTATGGTGGATCTGTAAATTCAAAAAATGTTCATACAATATTGACAGAAGGAGGTTCAGATGGTCTGTTAGTTGGAGCAGCATCTTTATCTTATAAAGATTTTTCAGAAATTATTTATCAATCTTATTATATAAATAAGTAAAAAAAGAAAATATTTTATTGATAAAAAATATTTTCTTATCCAAAATTTGTTTTATAAAAATAAAATACTATTTTATTTTTCGTAAAAAAAAAACAACATAAAACATTTATTTATATTTAATTTAAATTTTTAATATAATTTTTTTGCTGTTTCTAACCAATCTTTCTTAAATGGTTTTTTCATGTTATTTAACGCATCAGTTATATCATGGTTAACCATTTTTTCGTTTTGTACACCAACACATCTTCCTCCACCATATCCATCTAATAATAAATCAATAGAATAAGACCCCATTCTAGAAGCGAGAATACGGTCGAACACTACTGGAGCACCACCTCTTTGTATATGACCTAAAATTGTTGCTCTAGTTTCTCTTTTTGTATTTTTTTCAATATATTTGGCTAATTTGTTTACATTACAAATGTATTCTGTTATTGCAACAATGGCGTGTTTTTTTCCTTTTTTTATTCCTATTTTTATTTCTTCTAACAGTTCTTCTTTTGTTGAAGAAATTTCTGGTATTACGATAAATTCACATCCCCCGGCAATAGCAGCAGCTAATGTTAAATCTCCACAAAATCTTCCCATTACTTCTACAATTGAAATTCTTTGATGAGAAGAAGAAGTATCTCTAAGCCTATCAATAGCTTCAACAACAGTTTCTAATGCCGTAAAATATCCAATTGTATAGTCTGTTCCTGCAACATCGTTATCTATGGTTCCAGGTATTCCAATACACGGCATTCCTAAATTAGTTAACGAATTTGCTCCAATATACGATCCATCACCTCCGATTACTATTAAAAAATCAATTTTTCTGTTTTTTAAATTTTCAATCGATAAAATTTGTATTTTTTTTTTGCAGAATTCTGGAAATCTAGCAGAACCAAGAAATGTACCACCCTTATTAATTATATCAGAAACACTATACCTATCTAGTTTTTTCATTCTATTTTGATATAACCCAAGATATCCATCATATATTCCATATACTTCTAAACCTTCTGAAATTGCTCTTCTAACAACTCCTCTTATTGCCGCATTCATTCCTGGAGAATCTCCTCCACTTGTTAAAACACCAATTTTTGTAATCATTTTTGTCTCGCAATATTTAAAATTGATTTTTGTCTAAAATATTTTTTTATTTTATAATTATTCAAAACTAAAATATTTTTTAAAATTTAATTTTTATAAAAAATATTTCTTTATAACGTTCATTTTTTCATCGAATTCATATATTAATGGAACTCCAGTAGGAACAATCACATCAGCAATATCAGAATCATTGATTTTACTTAAGTATTTTATTAGTGCTCTTAAAGAATTTCCATGAGCTACAATTAATATTTTTTTACCATTTTTTATATTTGGTAAAATTATTTTATTCCAATATAAAATTACTCTTTCAAAAGTTTTTTCTAAACTTTCAGATTTAGGTAAATTATTTTTTTCTATTTTTAAATAACGACGGTCAAATCCTGAAAATAAAAAATTTTCTTTCATTTTAGGAGGAAAATGTTTATAGCTTCTTCTCCACAAATATAATTGTTCTGCTCCATATTTTTTTTCTGTATCTAATTTATTTAGACCCTGTAAGGATCCATAATGTCTTTCATTTAAAAACCATGTTTTTTTACATGGAATCCATGATAATTCTAGTTGGTCTAAAATAATATTTAAAGTATTTATAGCTCTCTTTAAAAGAGAAGTATACGAATAATCAAAATTAAAATTTTTGTCTTTTAGTAATTTACCAGCTTTTATTGCTTCATTAATTCCATTTTTAGATAATTTTACATCATACCATCCTGTAAATTTATTTTTTTGATTCCACTCACTTTCACCGTGTCTAATTAAAACTAATTTTTTTGATAACATTTTCAACTCCTATAAATTAAATATAAACTTCATGAAAAAAATTAATAATAATTAAATTACAAATGTTCTTTTGTAATAAAAAAAAATAATTTAAAAATTTAAATTTAAAAAAACGAAAAAAAATAATAATTTTTTTTAGGGGATAAACTGCTGATTTTCTAAAAAAATCTATATCAAAATTATATTTTTAATGTAATTCTAGAAAAATCTTCAAGTATATCTTTTATTGAATTTAAAAAACATATTGCTAATTTTCCATCTATTAATCTATGGTCATAGGATAGAGATAAGTAAACCATCGGAAAAATTTTAATTATTCCATTGTCAACAATTGGACGATCTTTAATATTATTAATACCTAATATAGCAGATTGTGGATAGTTAATGATAGGAGTAGAAATAAGAGATCCAAAAACTCCACCGTTACTGATTGTAAAAGTCCCATTAGATAAATCATCTAGAGTTAATAAACCTTGTTCTCCTTTTAATACATATTGTTTAATGTTTTGCTCTATTTGATTCATGCTCATCAAATTTGCATCTTTCAATATCGGAGTTACTAATCCTCTTTTTGTAGAAACGGCTATGTTTATATCATAATAATCATATTGAATAATATTATCGTCTTCGATAGAAGAATTAACTTCAGGATATTTTATTAAAGATTCAACTACTGATTTTACATAAAAAGGCATATATCCTAAACGAATTCCATAACTTGATAAAAATTTTTTTTCATATTTTTTTCTTAATTGCATTATATAACTCATATTTACTTCATTAATAGTAGTTGTCATAACTGTGTTATTATTTGAATATAATAATTTTTCAGAAATTTTTTTTCTAATTCTTGACATTGGAATTATATTTTTATTTCTTATTTTTTTATTTTTAATATTTTTTTCTTTGAGATCATTATTTACTTCATTATTCATTTTATTTTTTTTAATAGATCTTTCTTCAAAATTAGTGTTTTTTTGATTTTTTTCTAGTTTTATTTGTTGTATTTTAAGTAACCTTCTGTTATAAGGAGATAAAAAAGTTTTGTTTAAATTTTTATTTTTTTTATTTTTTTCTAAATTAATTGCAGACTCTGAAATTTGTTTCATTTTATCATTTGTTTTTAAAAAAAATAATGAATTTTCTTTCGTATTTATTTTTCCTATTGGTTGATTAGATTTTACGATCTTGCCTTCTTCTTCTAAAATACATTCTAAAAATCCATCTACTGTAGCAGTTATTTCGAGAGTAATCTTATCAGTTTCAATATCTACAATAGCTTCATTTTTTTTAACTCTTTCACCAATTTTTTTATACCAAGCTATGATTGATGCATCATTTACTGATTCTGGAAGATCAGGAACTGAAATAGTATAAATATTTTTTTTTTGCATTATAAAATCAACCTTATTATTAATAATTAAAGATCAAAAACAGACTCTATAATTTTTTTTTGTTGTGCTTTATGAATGTACATATTCCCAACAGCAGTTACAGAAGATCTAGCTCTTCCTATAAAAAGTAAATTATTACAATAGTTTGGAATAATTTTTTTAAAATTATATTGAATATATTCCCATGATCCTTGATTCTTAGGTTCTTCTTGACACCAAATTATTTTTTTAAAAAAATTTATTTTTTTAAATAAATTTTTTATTTCTTTTTTAGGAAATGGATATAGTTGCTCGATTCTACAAAATAAAATTTCTTTAAATTTATTTAATTTTTGATAAGAAATTAAATCATAGTAAATTTTTCCAGTACAAAAAATTATTTTTTTAATTTTTTTTTCATTTTTATAGTTATTTATAATAATTTTTTTAAATTTTCCATTTTGTAAATCTTTTAAATGAGTTTTTGATAAAGAATTTCTTAAAAGAGATTTAGGAGTCATAATGATTAATGGAATTGAAATACTATTTTCTATTTGCCTTAAAAGTAAATGAAACATTTGACCAGCTGTAGATGGAATGCATATTTGCATGTTTTTATCAGCACATAGTTGCAGAAATCTTTCAATTCTAGAAGATGAATGTTCAGGACCTTGTCCTTCATATCCATGAGGTAAAAAAATAACTAAATTAGAACTATAACCCCATTTTTGTTTACTTGAACTAATAAACTGATCAATTACTACTTGTGCTGAATTAATAAAATCTCCAAATTGAGCTTCCCAAACTGTCAAGGAATGTTTTTTAATAGTAGAAAAACCATATTCAAAAGCTAAAGTAGATAATTCTGATAAAACAGAATCATAAATACAAAAGTCACCCTGATCTTTACAAATGTTTTGTAAGGGAACATAAATAGATTCGTTATCTTGATCATGAATTACTGCATGTCTATGAAAAAATGTCCCTCTTTGAGTATCTTCTCCAATAATTCTACAAGAAATTCCTTGTTTTAAAAAAATAGCATATGCAAGACATTCACTACCACCCCAATCAAATGGAATTTTTCCTAATGCCATTTTTTGTCTTTCGTCATATATTTTTTTTACTCTATGATGTATAGAAACACAGTTAGGAATTCTATTAATTTTTAAAGCAAAATTTTGTAGTTCTTCATAAGACAAATTGAATTTTTTATTTGAAGGAAAACATTTGATATTAGATTTTTTTTTTTCAATATTGATTGTCTTTTTTTTTATAGATTTTTCGTAGGACAAATTTATTTTTTTTTTATAATTTATTAAAATTCTTTCTTTTTCTTGCTCATTTATTATTTTTTCTTGTTTTAATTTTTTAAAAAAAATAGAAGTAACAGTAGGATGAATAGCTATTTTTTTATACATTTTTGGTTGAGTTACTGTTGGATCGTCCACTTCATTATGTCCATGACGTCTATATCCAACTAAATCAATAAAAACATCTTTTTTAAAAAAATTTCGATAATTACAAGCTAATTTAGTAACAAAAACGACTGCTTCAGGATCATCTGAGTTAACATGAAATATAGGAGAATTAATCATTTTGGCAACATCAGTGGAATATTTAGTAGACCTTAAATCCATATTTTTAGAAGTAGTAAATCCAATTTGGTTATTTAAAACTATGTGAACAGTACCGCCGACAGAAAACGCACTAGTTTGAGACATGTTCAATGTTTCTTGTATTACTCCCTGACCTGAAATAGCAGCATCACCATGAACAGAAATTGGAAGAATTTTTTCTTGGCAATAATTTATATTTTTTTCTTTTATTTTTTCAATTTCAGCGCGTGCTACTCCCATAATAAATGGATTAATAATTTCTAAGTGCGATGGATTAGGTTTTAAAGAACATGTAATGTTTTTGTTTAAATTATTTGAAATTTTCAAATCTCTTCCAATATGGTATTTTACATCTCCGTTTTTTTCTGGATCATAATAGTTATTAGAAAATTCAAAGAATAATTCCTCAATTGGTTTTTTAAAAATGTTAACTAAAACATTTAATCTACCTCTATGAGCCATTCCTAATATAATTTTTAAAACTTGATTTTTTTTAGAAAAATTAATAATTTCATTCAAAATAAGAATTAAAGATTCTAAACCTTCCAATGAAAATCTTTTATTTCCTGGAAAATATTTAGAAATCGACTGTTCTAACATTTCTGACTCAATTAATATTTTTAAAAGTTCTTTTTTTTTTATTGCACTTAAAAAAAAATTTTCAAAATAATTATTTATTGTTTTATATAACCATTTTTTTTCCTTTCTTGATGGAACGTGCATATATTCAAATCCAATAGAACCACAATATCTATTTACTAAATTTCTATATAAATTTTTTATACTAATAGTATTATTAATACTTAAAAAATTAGAAAAATTTAATTTATAATATAGATCTTTTTTAGAAAAAAAATAGGACTCTAATTTTAGTGATTTTCTTCTTTGAACTTGTTTAGAATTTTTTAATGGATTTATTTTTGAATACAAATACCCATATTTTTGAAATGAATTAATTAATTTTTTAATTTTATTTTCTATAAATATATTTTTGTTAATTAATTTTTCATTATTATCATCTATAAATAATTTATCTAAAAAAATATCATTCTTTTTTTTTTTGAAAAATAAATTTAAATCTTCACTTTTTTTTTCCATTTTAAGAAAAAGAGAAGACCAACTACTATGAACTGAATTCGGGTTAGATAAATATTGAGAATACATATTTTCAATATAAGAAAAACTAACTTGAGTCATCCAAGAAAAGGACTTATCTGTTTTGTTCATTTATAAAATTACCTTTTAATTTTAAATATTTTGTCATCTAAAATTTTTATTAATCAATAATCATTAATTATTTAGAATGTATTTTTTATAATTTATTTTTTTAATTTTAAAAAATTATGCTGGATTATTTATATTTACAAATTTACAATCAAGATTGTATTTAGAACAAACCCAATTACTTAATTCTAATATTCCAAACTTTTCACTTGCATGATGTCCTATAGAAAAAAAATGAATATTATTTTCATTAGCACAATGCATTGTATCTTCTGAAATTTCTCCAGTAATATAAGCGTCTACTTGTAAATTTAAAGCTTTATATATATAAGATTGACCCTTTCCAGAACACCAAGCTACTGTATTAATTTTTTTTGGAGAATTTTCTCCATAACAATAAATAGGTTTTTTACCAAATTTGTTTTGAATTAATTCACATAACTTTTCCCCGGAAATATGATTGTTAAATTTTCCAAAAAGACCAAATTTAGAAAAAGTACCTAAAATTTTAATATTTAATTTTTTAGCAATTTGAACATTATTTCCAATTTTAGGATGAACATCCAAAGGAAGGTGCCAACTATATAAATTTATATTGTTTACTAATATTGTTTTGATTCTATTTTTTTTCATTCCTGTAATGGATCTACTTTCATTTTTCCAAAAATATCCATGATGTACAATTACAGCATGTGATTTTGTTTTTACTGCAAAATCTAATAATTTTTGACAAGCTGTTACTCCAAAAATTATTTTTTCAATTTTAGAACAACCTTCGATTTGTAAACCATTTGGAGCAAAATCATTAAAATTTTTAGAATTTAATTTTTTGTTAATTATATTTTCTAATATAAAATTATTCATATGACTTGTCTTTTTAAAATTTATTATATGTTTGTATAATAATTTATGTTTTAAAATTAGTTTTTTAAAAAAAATTTCAATATTAAATATTTATTAATTAATAGAAGCATTTTTTTAAATTAAGAAATATTTATTTCGTTAGTAACAGATTTGTATATATAATAAAAACAATAATTTTAAAATAAATATTTTTATATATCATTAATCTTTATAAACCGCAATTAATTTATTTATTCTATATTCTTTTCTGTTTAAGATTTTCAACATTGAAAATGTTTTAAAAACACAATAAAAAATATGTTAATTAAAATTAATTATTTTTTTTGTAAATAAATATGATCCTATATTTATTAATATAATAATATTAATTAAATTAAAAAAATTTAAACTAAATAACAAGTATAATGAGGTTCTTTTTGTGAAAAGAATAGGAATTTTTTATGGCAGTGATACAGGTAATACTGAATCTGTAGCAAATCAAATAAAAGAATGTTTTAAAGAAAAAAATTTATCGATTAA
Organism: Buchnera aphidicola (Tetraneura sorini); assembly: GCA_049942775.1. Taxonomy (GTDB): domain Bacteria; phylum Pseudomonadota; class Gammaproteobacteria; order Enterobacterales; family Enterobacteriaceae; genus Buchnera_D; species Buchnera_D aphidicola_E. The sequence continues at coordinate 279,837 of CP188087.1, read as the reverse complement.
TGACATATCCAATTGTGAAAAGCAAGATTTAGAAAAATTTTCAACTTTAATTATTGGTTCTCCTACTTGGTATTATGGAGAAATTCAATCAGATTGGGAAGATTTTTTACCAATTTTAAAAACAATAAATTTTAAAAATAAAAAAATTGCTTTGTTTGGTTGTGGTGATCAAGAAGATTATTCTGAATATTTTTGTGATGCATTAGGAATATTATATAATATTTTTAAAAATCAAAAAGCTACAATAATAGGAAAATGGGAAAATAAGGATTATTGTTTCGATTCTTCAAAAGCTTTATTAAATGACAAATATTTTTGTGGAATGACTATTGATGAAGATAGGCAAGCAAAAAAAACAAAAAATAGAATTCAAAAATGGGTTAACCAAATTGAAATAGAAATAAATTCTACTTAATTTTTAAAAATAAAAATTTTATTAAAAAAATTTAACAAAAAGATCTTTTTATTTTAAATAGATCTAGTTTTTTATCAATTTAAAAAAAATACATAAAAATGTAAATGTTATAGACATCCATTAATATATATCTTTAGATAAAGAATAAAAATTCAATTAAAAGTTTAATTAAAACTATATTCTTTATAGATTTATTCAATGGATGAATACTATTTTTTTTATAGATCTTAAAAAATAATAATGTCATTATTGAATGACACTTTCATATTTACATTATATAGAACAGTTTATGTTAAATGGAAATCAAATTTATTAAATCTAATACTTTGCTAGAATAACCTGTTTCATTATCATACCAAGAAATTAGTTTCATAAATTTTTTATTTAAAAGTAAACTAGACTTAGCATCAAATATTGATGTTAGTTCTGTTCCATTAAAATCACTAGATACAACATCATCTTCAGTATATCCTAAAACACCTTTTAGTTCATTCAAGGACTGATTTTTAATAATTGAACAAACCTGCTCATAATTTGCATCATTTTTAACTCTAACTGTAAAATCTACAACTGAAACGTTTGGAACTGGTACGCGAAAAGCAATTCCTGTTAATTTTCCATTTAATTCAGGTAAAACTTTACCTACAGCTTTAGCTGCTCCTGTAGAAGAAGGAATTATATTTTGTAAAATACCTCTTCCCCCTCTCCAATCTTTAACAGATGGACTGTCAACAGTTTTTTGCGTTGCTGTAGTAGCATGCACAGTAGTCATTAATCCTTCTATAATAAAAAAATTTTCATGTACTATTTTTGCAATAGGAGCTAAACAATTAGTGGTACAAGAAGCATTAGAAACAATATTCTCACCATTATAAGTATCAAAATTAACTCCTTTTACAAACATTGGAGTATCATCTTGAGAAGGTCCAGTTATAATAACTTTTTTAGCTCCTGATATAATATGACCGTTTGCCATTTTACTAGTTAAAAATAATCCAGTAGATTCTACTACAACATCAACAGATAAATCACCCCAATTTATTTTTTTTGGTTCTTTTTCAGAATATATTTTAATTTTTTTTCCGTTTACTATTAAAAAATCTTTTTCAACAACAATTGATTTGTCATATTGACCATGAGTAGAATCATATTTTAACAAATAGGCTATATATTCAGGACTAATAAGATCATTAATGGCTACAATTTCTATATTTTGTCGTTGTTGTGCTAATCGGAATACAATTCTACCAATTCTACCAAAACCATTAATACCTACTTTTATAGCAGTCATTGTACCTCCATTAAAATTCAAAAATTATTTTAAATTTAACTGTTTATTTAAAAAGAAATTTATTTTTTTATAATTTAAAATTATATTACTAATATTTAGTGATTTCACTAAACATCATTTTTTTTATTTAATATTATTTTTATAATATTTCATATAACAAATTCCAAAGAAAATTGTTAGGAATCCTAAAATAAAAACAATTGAGACAGAAAAAAAAATATTTTTTATTTCTAGGGACATAGGAACAAAATTTAAAAAATATATTTCTTTTAAATTAATTATAGATTGTAAAAAATAATTTATTTTTTTTATAAAATAATAAAAATTATAAACTATAAACAAACTAATTATTATTCCTAAAATTAATCCTTCAATAATAAACCTAAATCCATAAATATAGCATATTAATTGAATAATTGAGTTTTGTACACCGATAGATTTTAAGATTTTTATTTCTCTTTGCTTTTTTAATAATAAAATAGTAGAAATAGAAGAAATTCCAATTGAAGATATCAAAAAAATTAATATAACAACGATATAAATAATTATTTTCATACTTTTAATATCATAATAAATATATCCGTATTCATCCTTCCAAGTATAAATAAACATATTTTTTTTTTTTATCTTAGACAAAATTAAATTTGATATTTTTTCTGATAAAAAAGGATCTTTGATTTTAATTTCTAACCCAGAATATTTCTCTTGTTTTATGTTTAAATATTTTTGTAAATCGGTTGTCGGTATAAAAATCATTTTTTTATCAAGAAAACTATTTGATTTAAAAAATCCGATTACTGTTAATTCTATATGTTTAAAATAGCTTTTTTTTTTAAATTCGAAACAAATAAATCAACGTGATTTTTTAATTTAATTTTAAGTGATTTTGCTAAATCAACTCCTATAATTACTTGATGAGAATTATTTTTAATTTTTTTTAATACATTAGTATCTATATATTTATAATTGTAACTAGATTTTTTTTTATTATAAAAATCAAAATTATTAATTTGAACTGTTTCTATATTTTTCCCGGAATTTAAAATTCCATAAATACGAATGTATGGATGTACTTCAACAATATTATTATTTGTAGATTTAACAATTTTTTTGATATAATTAAATTTATAAAAACTATTATTTTTGCATTCTATATTTATATGTCCAACTGTAGATAAAATTTTTTCGTTCAATTCTTTTTTAAATCCATTTATAATACTAAAACTAATTATAAAAATCATCATTCCAAGAATGATTCCAATTTTAGAAATTAATAAAGTTAATTTCTGTATACCATTTTGATTTTTTCCTTTATAAAATCTATTAGCAATAAGAAATGATAAAATCAATTTCTTTTTTAAAGAAAAGTTATTTTTTATCAAACAATTCTCCAGATATCATGATTTTTTGTTTAGGAAGACTTTCAGCAAGAAATTTATTATGGGTAACAATAACAAATGAACTTTTATTAATACAATTTAGCTCTTTTAACATATTAAAAACTAATTTTGTGTTCTCACTATCTAAATTTCCAGTTGGTTCATCTGCTAAAACTAAACTAGGGTTATTTACTAGTGCTCTAGCTATTGCTACTCTTTGTCTTTCTCCACCGGAAATATGTGAAGGATAATAAGAAATTTTTTTTTTTAATCCAACTAGAGATAAAATTTTTTTTGATTTAGTTATAGATTTATTTACATTTTCTCCAGAAATTAATAATGGTAAAGATACATTTTCTAATAAGTTAAAATCAAGTAATAAATTATAGTTTTGATATATAAAACCTATTTTTTTATTTCTCAACAAAGCTCTTTGATTAGAATTCATTTTTACAATAGATTCTCCATTAAAAAAAATTTCTCCTTTACTTGGAATTTCTAAAGATCCTAACAAATACAACAACGTACTTTTACCAGAACCTGAATTACCTATGATAGAGATCATATCTCCTTTTTTAATTTTTAAACAAATATTACTAAGAATATATTTTTTTTTTTTATTTAAATTGTAATTTTTATAAACATTACAACATTCTAACAAAAATAATTTTTTATTCATTTGATAATACCTTAATAGGTTTTATTTTAATAACTTGAAAAAAAGGATATATAATAGAAAAAAAACTAAACAAAATAGTTATTTTTATAAAAAAAGAAATGTCTGAAATTAAAATGATTGGTTTAATCGTTAATAAATCCATATCAGAAAAAATTAATTTCATGAAAAAATTAATTTTTTTAGTAATTAATATTCCAAGTAAATTTCCTAAAGTTAATCCTAAAAAACAATTTATTAAATATTGTAAAAAAAATATACAAAAAATATCTCTTTTTTTAATTCCTAAAATCAATAAGATCGAAAAATCTTTTTCTTTTTCAATTATATTTAAATTTGTCAATATTAAAATGTTTATCACTCCTATAAAAAAAACTAAAAGAAATAAAAAACTACTAATTTTTTTTTCTAAAAATATTAAAGAACACAATTCTTTTTCTTGATCTTTCCAAGTTGTTATTAAAAAATTAATATTTTTATATTTATCTTTAAATTTTTGAGCTAAAAGTGGATTTTTTAACCATATTTTCCATTTTGGAGACATTTTTTCAATCATATTTGATATTTTTTCATCATTATTTTTATAAAATAAAATAATTTCATTTTGATCAAAGTTACTATTTGAAACAAAAAAACCAGAAAAACAAAAAGAATTGTTTTTTGAATAAAAAAAATTATTATTAATTTTAAATTCCGGAAAAAATAAATAAAATTTATCTCCTAAATGAATATTTAAGGATTTTGCAAGATTTTTATTTAAAAAAATTTCATTTTTTAAATTATTAAGTTTTGAATGATAGTAACTATACTGATATTTATTGAAAAGAAATTTGTGTTTTTTGTTTATTATTATCAAATTTCCAATATCAAAATTATGATCTGTATAAATTATTATTTTCTTTTCAAACATTGGAATAATTCTATTAATATTATTTTCAAAAAAAAAATTAGGAATTTTTTTTTTGATATTTATATTTTTTTTTATAGAAATGTTAATATGTGATGATAAATTTAATATATTAGAAATAATCTTATTATCCAATCCATTCATAATAGAAGAAGAAATAATTAGTCCAGATATTGAAATAATAATTCCTAAGATAGATATATTATTTATGATATTTCCAAAAAAAAAATTTCTTTTTTTGAAAAAAAATCTTAATACAATAAAAAAAATAACATTTTTAATGTTAAAATATGTTTTTTTTATGTTCATAATATTTTTTTTTGAAAAACGTTTATTAATTTAAAGAAAGATATTATTAATATAATTTTATTTTTTTATCAAAAAAAATAAATATATTAAAAACATAAGTTTAAATTTAAAAAAACATTAATAATTTTATTAATGTCAGATGTTTGAAATGTATGAAACTTAAATTATAAACTTTAAATTATTTAAAATAATATTTTTAAAATTTATTTAAAAAAAAAATCATATATATAATATTCAAATTATAATAAGAAAAAAAAAAAATTGGAAATTAATCAAATTGTTGTACATTTAGAACACGGAATAGGTAGATACAAAGGACTAATTATAATTAAAAATAACGGATTAGAAGGAGAATACTTCGTTATTGAATACGCTGAAAAAACAAAATTATATGTTCCTGTTTCTTCCTTAAATTTAATTACAAAATATGAATACAAAACAAAAGGAAATGTCAATTTAAACAAATTAGGTAATGAAAATTGGTCTAAAAACAAAAAAAAAATAATAAAAGAAATTTATGACGATGCTGCATTATTATTAGACATTTATGCAAATAGAGCTACACAATTAGGGTTTTCTTTTATTTTAAATAAAAAAGAATACAATTTTTTTTGCGAGAAATTTCCTTATAAATTAACAATTGATCAAAAAAAAACTATTGAAGATGTTGTCAAAGATATGCAAAAACAACAACCAATGGACCGATTAGTTTGCGGAGATGTAGGATTTGGTAAAACTGAAGTTGCTATGAGAGCTTGTTTTATAGCGGTAAATAATAAAAAACAAGTGGTTATTCTTGTTCCTACTACGTTGTTAGTACAGCAACATTATGACAATTTTATTAACAGGTTTTCATATCTAAATGTAGAAATAAAAAAATTATCTAGATTTTGTACTAAAAAAGAAGTTTGTCGAGTTTTATCTGGAATAAAATCAGGACAAACAAATATTGTTATTACAACACATCAAATATTATTTAAGAATTTAGAATGGTCTAATTTAGGACTTTTAATTATTGATGAAGAACATCGATTTGGAGTTTCTCAAAAAGAAAAAATAAAATCTTTATCGTTAAATATTGATATATTAACTTTAACAGCTACCCCAATACCTAGAACTTTAAATATGGCTATTCATGGAATAAGAGATTTGTCCATTATAGCAACTCCTCCTCAGAAAAAAATTCCAGTTAAAACATTTATTAAAAAACACGATCCTAAGTTAATTCGAAAAATAATTCTCAAAGAAATTAAAAGAGGGGGGCAAGTTTATTATTTGTATAATAAAGTTAAAAGTATAAATAGATTCTCAACAACGTTATCAAAATTAGTTCCAGAATCAAAAATAAAAGTAGCACATGGGAAAATGAATAAAAAAGAACTAGAAAAAATTATGAATGATTTTAGAAAACATGTTTTTGATGTTCTAATATGCACTACAATTATAGAAACAGGGATTGATATATCTAGAGCTAATACAATGTTAGTACATCAATCTGATCAATTTGGATTATCTCAATTACATCAGCTGAGAGGGAGAATAGGAAGAACAAATCAACAATCATATATTTGGCTACTAGTGGAACACTATGAAAGCATTAATTATAATGCAAAAAAAAGATTAGAATCAATTAGTTTACATCAAAAATTAGGATCAGGATTTATTTTATCTAAAAAAGATCTAGAAATTCGTGGAATTGGAAAAATGTTAGGAAAAGAACAAAGTGGTCATATAGAAAGTATTGGATCTATTTTTTATAAAAAAATTTTAAAAAAAGCTATTTTATCTCTTAAAAAAGGAGAAAAATTTTCTTTAAATAAATTATTTCAATTAAATACAGAAATAGAACTATGTATACCTTCTCTATTTCCTACAAAATATATTGCTAATATTAATCATAGAGTTAGTTTGTATAAAAAAATTGCCGTTGCTAATAACATAGAAACAATAAAGAAAATAAAAAACGATATAATAAAAAAATTTGGGAAAATGCCTATTTTTTCCAAAAATTTAATAAATATTGCTAAAATTAGAATTTATGCTAAAAAATTAGGAATAAAAAAAATTTATTTTAATGAAAAAGGAGGTATGATTCAATTTAATGAAATGAATTTAATTAATCTTAAAGAATTATTACAAGTAATTAATTCAGAACCTAACAAATGGAAAATAGAAAATTCTAGAAAAATCAAATTTTTAAAAAAAATAAACAACGGAAATGAAAGAATATTATGGATAAAAAATTTTTTAAGTTCATTAAAAATAGAAAAATCATAAATTTTTAAAAAATTTAAATTTAATTAAATTTAACATAAAACAATAAATATTCATTTAAAATAATTTATAAGATTATAAAATATGAAACAAGTTTTATATATATCTTCTCCACAAGAACATTGCATAGAAGTATGGGATTTTTCAAAAGAAGGTAGTTTATCTTTATTGCAAACAGTAGAAACGTATGGTGAAGTTCAACCTTTAACAATTGCTAGAAAAAAAAATTTGTTATATGCAGGAATTAGACCTAATTGTGCAATTGTAACTTACAAAATTAAAAAGAACGGACTACTAAAAAAAGTACATATAACACCGATAAAAAATGCACCAAATTACATTTCCATCGACAAAAATAATGAAATTTTATTATGTAGTTCATATGGTTCAAATACTTTAATTTTATGTGAAATTAATAGTTTTGGAATTCCTAAAACACCAAAAAATTTTTTTAAAAATATATTTGGATGTCATTCAGTTGTTTTTTCTAAAAACAATAATTACGTGTTTACAACATCTCTTACATCAGATAGGATTTATTTTTTTATTTTTAAAAACAAAAAAATTTTTTTAAATCCTATTCAACCAATTCTACAATCGAAAATAAACTCTGGTCCTAGACATATAATATGTAGCAAACTAAATAATCAATTTTTTTATTCTATAAATGAACTAAACAGTACAGTTGATGTATGGTCTATTTCCGTAAAAAACCACACAGTGAATTTAGTTCAAACAGTAAAAATAATTGATTTTGCAAACAATTCTGAAAAAGCCTGGGGTTCTGAAATTAAAATTTCTCCTTGTGAAAATTATTTGTATGCAGCTGACAGATCAAAGAGTATTATTTCTGTTTTTTTTATAGATAAAAAAACAAAAATATTAAAAAAGATAACACAATTTTCTACAGAACAACAACCAAGATCATTTGATATAGATAAAAATGGAAAATTTTTAATATCTGCCGGACAAATTTCTAATCATATCAGTATTTATAAAATATCAAAAAATACAGGTTTTATTCAATTAATTAATAGATATAAAACTAAAAAAGGTCCTTTATGGACTTTAATTCATAAAATTAATTAATAATTTCAACAAAAATTATTAATATAAAAAATATTTTTATAAAGTTATTAACTTTAATAAGAAATTCAAATTTAACTTTTTAAATGTTTAAAATTATAAATAATAAAAATAATTTTCTTTATATAAAGAAAATAAAAAATTCATAATTATTTTTTAATAAAATACTTAACAAAAAAATGTGTAAAAAATAGATCTTTTTACGACAAAAATATATTTGTAAGATATAAAAAATTTGGAATATATTATGAAAAAATATTGGAATTATGAAAAAGCGATTGAATTAACAAAAAAACCATTTTTTAATTTGATGTTTGAAGCTCAAAAAGTACATAGAAAACATTTTAATCCTCAAGAAATACAAATTAGTACTTTGCTTTCTATAAAAACTGGATCTTGTCCTGAAGACTGTAAATATTGTCCTCAAAGCTCTAGATATACAACAGAAATTAAAAAAGAATCATTACTTAAAATCAAAGATGTTCTCAATGCTGCTAAAAAAGCAAAATCAATTGGATCGACTAGATTTTGTATGGGAGCAGCATGGAAAAATCCAAAAAATAGAGATATTCCATATTTACAAAAAATTATTAAAGAAATCAAAAAGTTAGGGCTGGAAACATGCATGACTTTGGGATCATTAACAGAAATTCAAGCAAACAAATTAGCAATTGCTGGTTTGGATTTTTATAATCATAATTTGGATACTTCAAGAGAGTTCTATAAAAAAATTATAACAACTAGACATTATAACGAAAGAATAACTACAATTAATTTTGTGCAAAAATATGGAATAAAGGTTTGTTCTGGAGGAATTTTAGGAATGGGAGAAAAATTAGAAGATAGAATTAAATTACTATTAGAATTATCTAGTTTTAAAAAAAATCCAGAAAGTATTCCAATTAATATGTTAGTTCCTGTTCCAGGAACGCCACTAGAAAAAAATAACAAAATTGATCCGTTTGATTTTATTAAAATAGTAGCAATTACTAGAATTATGATGCCAACTTCTTATATTCGTCTTTCAGCTGGAAGAAAACAAATGAATAACCAAACCCAAGCCATGTGCTTTATGGCAGGTGTTAATTCTATATTTTATGGATGTAAATTATTAACTACAGCTAATCCAAATGAAAAAGATGATCTGAATTTATTTAAAAAATTAAACTTAAAAATCCAAAGAAAAACAATAAAAGAAAAAGACAAAAAGAAAAAAATAAATTTTTTAGATTCTGATTTAACAAAAACACAAAATTTTTATAATGCAGCCTTATAATTTTATAAATAGTTTTTAATAAAAATATTTTTTATTTATTATATTTTTTTTAAATTTAAATTTTTTTATCTAAATATCTCTTCCTTGAATAAGGAGAGATATTTCAATAACAATTATTCTTATTAGAAACAAAAAAATATTATTTATTTTTAATAAAACATTATTAACTTAAAATGATTAAAAATTTTTTTTAACATAAAACACTATTTTTCAATAGTACATAGGAAATTTTGAACATAAAGATAAAACTTCATTTTTTACTAAACGTATAGTATTTTTGTTTTTATAATTATCTAAAATTCTCATTATTAAAAATGAAATTTTTTTAATTTCCGGTTTTTTAAAACCTCTTCTGGTAATAGAAGGAGTTCCTATTCTAATTCCTGAAGTAACAAAAGCATTTCTAGAATCGTTAGGAATTGAATTTTTGTTTACTATAATGTTAGCTTTATTTAAAATTTCACTTGCATCTTTACCAGTAATGTTTTTATTTTTTAAATTTAATAAAAAAAGATGACTATCGGTTCCTCCAGAAATTATATTATATCCTTTTTCAAGAAATAAATCAGACATATATTTTGTATTTTTTAAAATTTGTTTTTGATATTTTTTAAAAATAGGATTTAAAGCTTCTTTAAAAGACACTGCTTTAGCTGCAATTACATGCATTAATGGACCGCCTTGTGTTCCAGGAAAAACAGAAGAATCTACTTTTTTATATAATTCTAAATTTTTACAATTAGATAATATTAAACCTCCTCGAGGACCACCTAAAGTTTTATGAGTAGTTGAGGTAACAAAATGAGCATAATCAACAGGACTAGGATATAAATCAGCTGCTACTAAACCAGCAATATGTGCCATATCAATTAAAAGATATGAATTTACTTCATCTGCTATTTCTCTCATTCTTTTCCAATTACATATCCTTGAGTATGAGGAAAATCCTCCAATAATTAATTTCGGTTTATGTTGTTTTGCTAAAAAACGTATTTCTTCATAGTTAATTTGTTCTTTGTTATTTAAACTATATGATATGGATTTATAAATTTTTCCTGAAAAATTAACTGGAGAACCATGTGTTAAATGTCCACCATGGGACAAACTCATTCCTAAAATAGTATCACCAGGAGACAATAATGCTTGATAAATTGCGAAATTAGCTTGAGATCCTGAATGTGGTTGAACGTTAGCATAATCGACATTAAATAATTTTTTTGCTCGATTTATAGCTAATTCTTCTATTTCATCAACATATTTACATCCTTCATAATAACGTTTTCCAGGATAACCTTCGGCATATTTATTAGTTAATTGTGATCCCTGTGCTTCCATAACACATAAACTTGCATAATTTTCTGAAGCTATTAATTGAATATAGTTTTCTTGTCTTTTTTTTTCTTTTTTTATGGAATTCCATAATTGTAAATCATATTCAAAAAGTTTAAGTTTAGAAAAAAACATATTTTTTCCTTAATTAAAAAAATGATTTTTTATAATAAGAACAGATATTTAAAAGATGCTTTTTAATATTTTTTTAACGTCTTTATAAACAATAATTTTAATTTCACCATTTTTAAAATTTTTTAAAATAATTTTTTTTGATTTTTTATTTTTTTTTAAAATTAATAAAACAATACTAATTGTTGTATCTTTTAAAAATTTAAATTCTTTCTTTTTATTAATTTTCAAAAAATTTATTTTTATTTTTAAATTAGAAAAATCATTTCTAATATTTTCAACTAATTCTAAATATTCAGAATCTAATTCCGATATAATAATATTAATATCTAATCTAGAATTAGAATTAATTTTTTTTATAATAGACAAACTTTTATAAGTTAAAATTAATCTTTCCATTCCTATAGCAAAACCCATTGCAGGAACAAATTTACCACTAATATTTTCAACTAATTTATCATATCTACCTCCTGCACATATAGTTTTTGTAGATCCTAAATTATTATCAGTCTTCCATTCAAAAACAGTATCGTTGTAATAATCTAAACCTCTTACTAAATTATTGTTTATTTCATATTTTATTTTTAATTCATCTAGAAAAGAACACAAATTTTTAAAACGAAAAATAGAAATATTGTCTAGATAGTTTTTGAAAATAGGAGCATCTTTTAAAATTTTTTGAGTGTTTTTATCTTTACTATCCAAAACCCTAATAGGGTTTCTATACATTCTTAATATACTCTTTTTATCTAAAAAAAATTTATTTTTATGTAAAAAATTTTTTAAATCAGATTCATATAAAGACCTTGATGTTTTAGAACCAATAGAATTAATTTCTAATTTTAATTTATTTAAAATATTTAATTTTTTCCATAAACGAACTGTGATTAAAATCAATTCTAAATCTATTTCAATACCAAATAAACCAAACGTTTCTACTCCAAATTGATAAAATTGTCGATATCTTCCTTTTTGAGGTCTTTCATATCGAAACATTGGTCCTAAATACCATAATTTTTGAACTTGATTATGTAGTAATCCATTTTCTATACAAGCTCTAACACAACCTGCTGTCCCCTCTGGTCTTAAAGAAACCTTGTTTCCGCCTAAATCTACAAAAGAATACATTTCTTTTTCGAAAATATCAGTAACACTTCCTATCGTTTTTTTAAATAGAACAGTTTTTTCCATAATTGGAATACGTATTTCTGAATAACAATAATTTTTTAAAATTTTTTTTACAGTTTTTTCTATATAGTTCCAAATATATATATCCTTTGGTAAATAATCATGTATACCTCTCATTGACTGAAACTTATGATCCACTAATTTCTCCTTAAAAAAATTGATAAAAATCTAAAAAAAGAAAAATGAATTAAAACATTAATAAAATTAATTTAACTAAAAACTAACAAAAAAAATTTTCTAAAATTTTTTTTCTAATTAAATTACAATAGTTTTTTTAAATTTAAGAACAAAAAAAAATATTTTTATCATTTGTCATATAAATTAAAAAAAATTTATTTATTTTGAAAAAAATAACTAAGAAATATTTATGTTTTACTAGATAATTGTCCACAAGCTGCATAAATATCAAAACCACGATTTTTTCTAATAGTAGTTACAATTCCTTTCTTTCTTAAAAAATTAGAAAATTCTTTTATTTTATTAAAACTACTAGAACGAAATTTCGATGTTTTAAATTTATTCCAAGGAATCAAATTAATTTTTACAGGAATTTCTCTTAATATAGAAAATAATTCTTGTGCATGTTGTAGACTATCATTAATTGAATCTAACATAACGTATTCTATCGTTACTTTATTACGATTAGCAGTAGAATGAATAAGATATTTTTTTACAGATTCTAATATTGAAGATATATTATATTTTTTATTAGTAGGAACTAAATCGTTTCTAATAATGTCATTGGGAGCATGTAAAGAAATTGCTAGGGAAACATCAATTAAAGTACTTAGTTTATTTATTGCTGGAACTATTCCTACAGTAGAAACTGTTACACGATGTTTAGATAATCCAAAAGCAAGCTTATCTAACATAATTTCCAAAGAAGTAACAAGATTTTTAAAATTTAATAAAGGTTCTCCCATACCCATAAACACAACATTAGTAATTGGAAAAGGAATATCTTTATTACCTTTAAAAAACATTTTTGACACAGTCCATAGTTGTCCTATTATTTGAGAAACATTCAAATTACAACTAAATCCTTGTTGACCAGTTAAACAAAATTGACATTTTAAAGCACAACCAACTTGAGAAGAAACACACAAAGTAGATCTATTTATTTCTGGAATATAAACGGTTTCTACTGATTTTGAATTAATAGAAACATTCCATTTTATCGTTCCATCAATTGATTTTTTTTTTTTTTAAATTTAGGAGGAGATATTACAGCAATTTCATTTAATTTATGTCTTAATTTTTTTTTCAAGTTATTCATTTTCATGAAATCATCGCAATAATAATTGTAAATCCATTTCATAACTTGTTCTGCTCTAAAACATGGTTCTCCTAATTTTAAAAAAAGGTGGCATAAATTTTTATGATTTAAATTTAATAAATTTATTTTTTCTGGAACAAAACAAGACTTTAATATTTTATTTGACATATAACACCTAAATTAAATTTCAATTTCAAGAACAAAAAAATGTATAAATTAACTTTAATTACTGTTAATCTAATCAAAATTATTGAATAAATTTTAAAAAATTTTTGTTAGATCAAAAAAAATCTAGATTGAAAAAATGTTTAAAATATGAATTTCAGGAGAAAAAATTTATGTATCCAATGTTAAACATTGCAATACGAGCAGTTCGTAACAGTGGAAATTTATTAATACAAAAATACGATTTAAAAAAAAATATAATTAATTTAGATAAAAAAAAAAATGATCATTTTATTACAAATGTTATTAATGTTGTCCAAAATAAAATGATAGAAATTATTCAAAAATCTTATCCTGATCATACTATTTATTCTCAATATAAGATTCATAAAACTTTTCTAAAAAAAACAATCGTTTGGATAATTAATCCAATTGATGGAATAGATAATTTTAAAAAAAATTTACCACATTTTTCTACTTCAATAGCTATACAAATCAAGAACAATACTGTTATATCTGCTATATACGATCCTTTTAAAAATGAACTTTTTACTGCAATAAATGGAAAAGGAGCACAATTAAATGGATATAGAATTAGATGTAGTGAAATTCATAGTTTTTCTATTTCATCTATAGCAATTAATGACAACATTCATAAAAATCAAAAACTTTCATTTTTATATTTAAAAATTATTAATTTACTTATATTACAAAAAGTTAAATTTCGTTGCACTGGTTCCTCTACTTTAGATTTAGCATACATAGCAAATGGTAGATTTGATTTTTTATTACATTGTAATTTTAAACCATATTTTTTTTTAGCAGGAAAGTTACAACTAAAAGAATCAGGTTCGTTAATATGTGACATTAATGGTGGTTCAAATTATCTTCAATCTGGAATTGCATTAATAGGAAATTATAAATTTATTCGTATAATACAAAAAAAAATAAAAGACCTTTTATAAAAAATTAAAAAAATTATTCAAAAAAAAATATATATTTTAGTTTTTTTTTTGTAAAAAATTGTTTTGTTTTAAAAACAAGGTAATAAAAATTTTTTAAAAATATTATCTATATCTTTTTTAGATGAAACTGATAATGTTCGATCAATTATATTTTTAGTTAAATGAGAGGAAAAAAAATTCATAAAATCATACATGTATGGTTTTAAAAAAGCAGTTTTCAAAAATCCTAATTTTGTTGTATTAACTTTAAATATATTATTTGTAGAAATTTTTACTAAATCAGCATCTATGTCTTTTTCTATTGCCATATTAGCAATAATTCCTACTCCTAATCCTAATCTAACATAAGTTTTAATAATATCTGAATTAGTTGCTGTAAAAACTATTTTTGGATGTAATCCAGCACGATTAAATGCCTTGTCTAACTCTGATCTACCAGCAAACCCAAAAGCATATGTTACTAACGGATAATCTGATAATTCTTCTATGGTAATATTTTCTGAACTTGATAAATGATGATCTTTAGGAACAATAATAGATTGACTCCAATGATGACAAGGTAACATGAGTAAATCATCATACAAATGAAAGGATTCTGTTGCAATTGCAAAGTCTGCATAACCTTTTAACACGGATGTTGCTATTTGTTTTGGAGATCCCTGATGAATATGTAATGAAATATTAGGATATCTTTTTACAAAATTTTTTATTACATTTGGTAATATATAACGAGACTGTGTATATGTTGTTGCAACATATAATGTACCTTTGTTAATTCTTTTATTTTTATCTGAAATTGATTTTATAGATTCAATTTTATAAAGAATATCTCTAGCAATTTGAACAATTCTTTTTCCTGTTGGAGTAATATTAGTTAAATGTTTACCATTTCTAGAAAATATTTTCATACCTAACTCATCTTCTAACATTTTAACTTGTTTACTGATAACCGGTTGAGAAGTATATAAATTCATTGCAGTTAAAGAAACATTGAGTTGATGATTAACTACTTCAACAATATAACGTAGTTGTTGTAATTTCATTACTTTATTCCTCAAAATTTTTTATTATTTTTTTTAATAAATATTTATTTAAAAATTTTTTAAATTAAATAAAATTTAATTATAAAGAACAAATGAGAACAATAAAAAATATTAATTTTGTATATTCCATTTTCCATTAATAAAATATCTCTTCCAAGAAGTAAATTTTCCATTTTTTTTAGAACCTACAAACTGAATTTTTTCTTTTTTATTAAATCTTAATATTGTTTTATTTCCCTCATTGTCAACTATTGGAGCATCTGTTAAATATAAAATTTCTTTTGGTAATAAATTTCTAAATCGAACGAGTTCTTCAATAAAAGGAGTTCTGGTTTCTTTAGATTTTGGAAAAGTACTTGCTGCAAAAAAAATTCCAGAAACTCCAGATCTTAATACAAAACATGCATTAGATTTTTCACATAGTAAATTGGGAAGTATAATAGGTTTAATTTTAAATAAACTTTTTTGTGCATTATTTATGTTCTTTGTATTTTTGCAATCATGATGTGAACATTTTAAAAATTTTCCAAACTTTCCAAATTTTAGAACCATATTTGAATTACAAAAATTACATTTTATACTTTTTTTATTTTTTAAAAAATAATTTTTAAAATCATTATTTTTTTCTATTATGAACTCTGAACAATACAAATTATTACTGCAAATGAATAACATTAATGTAAAATTAATAAAATATAAATCCATATTTGATTTACACGAATTACATATTTTACGTTTAAAATTAGCTGTATTTTTTTTTGATAAAAAATCTTTTTCTGGAATTAAAGATATTGTATACTTGCACTTTTTTTTAAATTTTTCATAATTAGAACAAGATAAAAAAATTCCAGTAATTGCTGTTCTTATAACCATTTTTTTAAAACATCTAGCACAATTTATATTTGTTAAAATAATTTTATTTGGTATCATACCACCTAATTTTGGTGATTTAATTGCTTGTTTAAATTGTTTATAAAAACTATAAAAAAAACTATTTAAAACTATTTTCCAATTAATCAAATTATTATCAATTTGATCAAGTTTATCTTCCATTTCTGCTGTAAATTTATAATTCATTAAGTTTTTAAAAGAATTTTTTAAACGATCTGTAACAATTTCTCCCATTTTTTTAGAATAAAATTTATTGTTTTTAACATGTACATATCCACGATTTTGTATCGTAGATATGATAGATGCATAAGTAGAAGGTCTTCCAATTCTTTTTTTTTCTAGTTCTTTTACTAGAGTTGCTTCACTAAATCTAGTAGGTGCATTAGATATAATTTGTTGTACAGATACAGAATTTAAATTTACTTGTTTTCCTATACATGTTAAAAATTTATTTTTACATTTTTCTACATCAGAATAATTTATAACTTTTTTCCACCCATCAAATACTAAAACTTTATATTTATGAAATAACTGAAAATCACCTGATTCTAAAATTATTTTTTGTAATTTATACTTAGCGGATTTTATCTGAGAAGCAATAAATCTACAACGAATCAGTGAATATAGTTCTTTTATACTTTTTTCAACTAATTTTAAATTATTTTTGTTTATTAATACATTTGTTGGACGAATTCCCTCATGTGCTCCTAGTTCATGATTTTTTTTATATTTATTCTTATTATTAAAACTAATTTTAGGTAAATATAATTTTCCAAATTTATTAAGAATATAGTTTCTTGTTTTTATTACAGCCTTTTCACTGATATTTGTTGAATCTGTTCGAATATATGTAATATATCCTGATTCATACAATTTTTGCGCAAGAAACATGGTTTTATTTACTCCAAAACCTAAATAAATATTAGAATATTGCTGCAAAGTTGAAGTAGTAAAAGGAGGATTAGGTGATTGGTATAATATTGAATCTTCGATTGAAGAAACATAAAATTTAGAAGATTTAATTTTTTTTAAAAAATTTTCAGCTTTTTTAAAACTTTCTATTTTTATTTTTTTTTTTTTGTAATTAGTAACCATCATTTTTAGTAATTGATTTTTTTCATTACATACAGTAACTTGTATTTTCCAACTTTTTTTAGGAATAAAATTTCGTATTAAATTTTCTCTATCTACAATCATTTTTACAACTACAGATTGTACTCGACCAGCTGACAAACCTCTAGAAATTTTTTCCCATAATAAAGGCGAAATCATATAACCTACAATTCTATCCATAAACCTTCTAGCTTGTTGTGAATTCACTCTATGCATATTTAATAAACATGGTTTTTTAAATGCTTTTAAAATAGATTCTTTAGTTATTTCATTAAATATAATTCGACTGAATTTATGATTTTTTTCTCCTAATACTTCTTTTAAATGCCATGCAATTGCTTCACCTTCTCTATCTAAATCTGTAGCTAAATATATGTGTTCTACTTCTCGTGAAATTCTTTTTAGTTCTTTAATTATTTTTTTTTTTCCTGGAAGAATTGAGTATTCAGCTTTCCAATTTTTATAAGGATCAACCCCTATTTTATTAAATAAATTTTCTTTTTCAAATCCTAATAAAGATACTTTATTTTTTTTTTTTATTATTTTTTTATTTTTTGAAGAATTAACAGGTAAATCTCTTATATGACCAAAACAAGATTTAACTAAATATCTATCTCCTAAATAACGATTAATAGTTTTTGATTTAGCCGGAGATTCAACTATAACTAAAGATTTTTTCATAACTTTTACTCAATTCTATCAGATATTTAAAGCTTAACTTAAATAATTATTTTCCAATTGTATTCAATTTTATAATAAACTATAAAAGTTTATAAAAATTTTTTTAAACATTTTTTAAAATATTTAAATATTAGCTGAACAACTTAAATTTTTTTTTTATTTCTAATTGATCAAGTTCTCTATAACAACCTGGTAATAAATTTTTTGGTAATTTAACATTTCCAAAGCTAATTCTAATCAATTTATTTACTTGACAATTGACATGTGTCCACATTCTTCTGATTTCTCTATTTTTTCCTTTATTTAAAGAAACTATATACCATTTATTTTGTCCTTTTCCACTAAAAAATTTAATATATTTAAATTTAGAAAACCCATCTTTTAATTTTATACCATTTTTTAGAATATTTATTTTTTTTTCACTATCAATTTTACTAAATACTCTAACTTTGTATTTCCTTTCTATCCTATATTTAGGATGCATTAAAGAGTTCGCCAATTTTCCACTAGAAGTAAATAATAAAAGACCTGATGAATTTAAATCTAATCTTCCTATTAAAATCCATTTTCCATATTTTAATTTTGGTATTTTTTGAAATACTGTATTTTTTTTTTCTTTAGTTGAATTACTACAAATTTCTCCATTTTTTTTATGATACAAAAGGACTTTAGGTGGAAACGATATTTTTCTTTTAAAATGTATTTTTTTTTTATCTAAAATAAAACTTTTTATATCGTTTGAATTTATTCTCATGCCAATCTTTACTAAATTATTATTGATATATAATTTTTTTAAATAAATTTTTTTTTCTAAATCTCTTCTAGAACCAAATCCAGCATTAGCTAATATCTTTTGCACTTTTTCTTTCATAATTTTTTAATATAATTAAATATTTTTTAATAATTTTTTTTCTTTAAAAAACAGGATGATAATATAATTATTATTATACCAAAAAAAGAAAAAAAAGCCGAGAACAACTCTATTCTAAATAAAAATTTATTATAAAAAAAATATTCAAACCCTATTGGAATAGATGGGAAAAATAAAAAAACTGTTGAAGCAACTAAAGGAGTAGTTTTTTTTTGTAAATAAAAATAAGACAATATTCCAAATACTCCTACAACACTTCCTAGATAAATTGTAGCTAAAATTGATTTCTTAGAAAAAAACATAACATTAGGATGCTCGAAAAGTAATGAACCTATTAATAATAGGAGACCAGATAAAAAAGAAGGAAATGCATTTAATGTAATTACTGAAAAATCAGAAAATTCTCTTTTAGATACTACATATATAATTGCATGACTTAACATGGCTATGAATAATCCAATTATTCCCAATATTTCTTGAACAGATCCAAATAATATTTTTTCAAAAAAAATAATTATTAAAGAAAACATTGAACAAATAATTCCGATTTTTTTAAAAAAAAATATATCTTTTTTTTCTAAAATAAAAGAAAAAAATAAGATAATTGCAGGCATATTGGAATATATAATGGATGATAATGAAATTTCTACATATTTTCCACAATATAACATTAAAGTAAACGGAATTAAAAAATAGAAAATACATAACAAAAATTTAAATTTTAGTTTTTCAGTAGGAAAGAATAATTTTGTTTTAAAAAAAAAAGACAATATAACTAACAAAATAAAAGAAATTAAAAAACGAATACTTGTAATAAATAAAGGAGGCATAGTTTGTAAAGCTACTTTCATAGCTAGCCAAGTAGTTCCTAAAACAACAGTAACTAAAATAAATAAAAATAAAGTAAATATTTTTTTCACGAAAAGAATACTCCCATTAAAAAGTTATTTTTTTACTTCTTTTAAAATAATTTATAAAAAATAAAAAATTTGATTTTTTTCAGTTATGTGTATAAATATAATTTTTTTTTCTAAAGAAAATTATTTACACAACTTTTAAAAATTTATATTCTTTAAAATTTTATTATTTGGTTGTAAAATATAAAAAATTAACTTAATTTTTAATAAAAAATGAAAAATATTTTAAACAAAATAAATAATTTATCTTCTCTATCTGAGGAAGAAAGTTATTTTTTTTTCAAAAAGTTAATAATTGGAACAATCCCTAATTTTATTTTAAAAAACGTATTGTATAAAATGCACCTAAGAGGTGAGAAGAAAACAGAAATATTGGGGGCCGTAAAAGCTTTTTTAGAACAAAAAAAATATTTTCCGAAACCTGATTATTTATATGCCGATATAGTAGGAACAGGTGGAGATGGAAAAAATTTAATCAATATTTCAACTATTAGTGCTATAGTTTCTTCTTCATGTGGATTAAAAATCATAAAACATTGTAATAATAGCATTACTGGAACTATAGGTTCTGCTGATTTATTAAACTTTTTTAAAATACCCATTAATATTAATCCAGATACTTCTAGATATTTACTAGAAAAATATAATTTATGTTTTTTATTAGCAAATAAGTTTTATTCTAGTTTTAAACACTATAAAAAAGTAAGACAAGAATTAAAAATTCCTACAATATTTAATTTAATTGCTCCACTTTTGAATCCATCTTCTCCTCCTTTAGCATTAATTGGAGTTTACGACGAAAAGTTTTTATTTCCAATGATCGAAGTATGTAAAGAATTAAACTATAATAGAGTAATATTAGTAAATAATAATAATACAGATGAAGTTACTTTAAATGGAATTACAAAAGTCGTAGAATTAAAAAATGGAATGGTTAATTCTTATGAACTAACTGCAAAAAATTTTGGAATTGAAAATATTTTAGTAAAACAAAATGTTTTTTTAAAAAAAAAACAAGAAAATAATTTACAAATTGCAAAAAACATTCTTATGGGAATTGGTAATGAAAAATATGAATACACAATTGCTATGAATGTAGCTTTAGTATTAAAACTATTTGGAAACGAAAATTTGATAAAAAATACAAAATATGCAATAAAAATCATAAAAAGTGGCATTTCTTATTTGAAAATAAAATCTATTGCTTCAATTTGAGAAAAAAATATGCAAAAAACTATATTAAAAAAAATAATTGCAAATAAAGAGTTATGGATAAAAGAAAAAAAAAAAACTTTACCTTTATCAATAATTAAAAAAAACATAAAAAATTCAAATAGAGATTTTTATTCTGCAATTAAAAATATTCATCCAGCTTTTATTTTTGAATTTAAAAAAAGTTCTCCATCATCAGGAATTTTAAATAAAAATTTTGATTTATTTAAAATATCATCAATTTATAGAAAATACGCTTCTGCAATATCAGTTGTAACTGATGAAAAATTTTTTCAAGGAAAAATTGAATATATACCAATTATTAAATCTTACTTACATCAACCAATTTTGTGCAAAGATTTTTTTATCGATCCATATCAAATATATTTAGCTAGATATTACAAAGCTGATGCCATACTTTTAATGTTGTCTATATTAGAAGATAATCAATATTTAATACTTTCTAATATTGCAAAATCAATGAACATGTCAGTTTTAACTGAAATACATAATGAAAAAGAACTAAAAAGAGCAATTAAACTAAATGCGTCAATAATTGGTGTTAATAACCGTAATTTAAATGATTTTTCAATAGATATCAATGTCACAAAAAATCTTTCTAAAAAAATTCCTAAATCTAAAATTTTAATATCTGAATCAGGAATTGATAACTATAATCAAATTAGAGAATTAAGCGAATTAGTAGATGGTTTTCTAATTGGAACACATATAATGTCTTCATCACAACCTAAACATGCTATACGTAGTTTAATATTTGGAAATAATAAAGTTTGTGGTTTAACTAGAATAAAAGATGCAAAACGAGTTTACCGAGCAGGTAGTATTTATGGGGGATTAATATTTTGTGAAAATTCAGTAAGAAAAATAAATGAAATAACTGCAAAAGATATAATTATTCATGAAAACAAACTAAAATTTATTGGAGTTTTTTGTAACAATTCAATTGACTATGTATCAAAGATAACAAAAAATTTATCTTTATTTGGAATTCAATTACATGGAAATGAAAATCAAGAATATATAAAAAATTTAATAAGAAAAATTCCAAAAAAAACTAAGATTTGGAAAGCATTTAAAATAGATAAAATAATTCCAGATTTAAATTGGAAATTAGCTAATTATTACGTCTTAGATCATAAAAATGGAGGAGGCACAGGAAAAACGTTTGATTGGTCATTATTAAATAATGATAAAAATCAATATTTGAAAAATGTAATTTTATCTGGTGGAATTAATCCTAAAAATTGTTTTTTAGCTTCAAAAATAGGATGTTTCGGTTTAGATTTCAATTCTGGAATCGAAAAAAAACCAGGAATAAAAGATAAAGACAAAATTAAATTAGTATTTAAAATTATTAGAGAACACCAATAAAAATTACAAAAATTTAATATAAATTCGTTTTTCTTTTTTTAAATTATGAACCTATTACAATCATATTTTGGAAACTTTGGTGGTATGTATGTACCACAAACATTAGTTCCTGCTTTATATCAACTAGAAAAAGAGTTTATAACAGCAATAAACAACAAAAATTTCAATAATAAACTGTCAAGTTTTCTAAAAAATTATGCAGGACGTCCTACTCCATTAACATTGTGTAAAAACATTACTAAAAATACAAAAACAAAAATTTATTTGAAAAGAGAAGATCTTTTACATGGTGGAGCACATAAAACAAATCAAGTTTTAGGACAAGCATTACTAGCAATTAGAATGAAGAAAACAGAAATAATTGCTGAAACAGGAGCAGGACAACATGGAGTTGCTACTGCAATGGTGTGTGCATTATTCAATTTAAAATGTAGAATTTATATGGGAGAAAAAGATTTTAAAAAACAAGAAACAAATGTTTTTAGAATGAAATTACTTGGAGCAAAAGTAATTTGTGTAAAATTAGGGTCTAAATCTTTAAAAGATGCTTGCAACGAAGCAATGAGAGATTGGTCATCAACGTATAAAACAGCTCATTATATGATAGGAACTTCTGCAGGACCTCATCCTTATCCTACTATAGTAAAAACATTTCAAGAAATAATCGGAGAAGAAACAAAAAAACAAATTCTAAAGAAAGAAGGTAAATTACCTAATAAAATAATCGCTTGTGTTGGAGGAGGTTCCAATGCAATAGGTATTTTTTCTTCTTTTATGAAAGAAGAAAAAGTATCTTTGATAGGTATCGAAGCTGCAGGATTAGGATTAGATACAAAAAAACATGGAGCTTCATTAAAAAATGGTAAAATAGGAATTTATTTTGGAATGAAATCTAAAATTTTACAAAATAAAGAGGGACAAATAGAAAAATCTTGGTCTATTTCTTCTGGATTAGATTTCCCATCAGTAGGACCTGAACATGCTTGGTTACATAGCATTAACAAAGTTAAATATCATTCAATAACAGACAAAGAAGCAGTGATAGCATTCGATTTTTTATCTAAAAAAGAAGGAATTATACCTGCTTTAGAATCTTCTCATGCTTTAGCATATGCAATGAAATTAATGAAATTAAATCCAAACAAAAAACAAATTTTAATAGTAAATTTATCTGGAAGAGGAGATAAAGACATTTTAACAGTTCAAAAATACATGAACTCGTAATATCTATTATTATGGAGAGTTTTAAAATATGACAAGATACAAAAAATTATTTTATCGTTTAAACACTACCTTAGAAGGTTGTTTTATTCCATTCATAGTTTTAGGAGATCCTAATATCGAAGTATCATTAAAGATTGTCGATATTTTAGTTTCTAGTGGAATTGATGCTTTAGAAGTAGGAATACCATTTTCTGATCCAACAGCTGACGGAATAGTAGTTCAAAAAGCTAATGAAAGGTCTTTTTCTAGTGGGATAACAATATCAAAATGTTTTGATATGTTAAATAAAATAAGAAATAAATATACTTTTTTACCTATTGGTATTTTGATTTACGCAAATTTAATCCTTCAACAAGGAATAGAACAGTTTTACTACTACTGTAAAAAAATAGGAATTGATTCTGTTTTAATAGCAGATGTTCCAATTCAGGAATATGAACCATTTTTACAAGCATGTAAATTAAATAGAATTTATCCTATATTTATGTGTCCTCCAGATGCTGGTGATAATTTTATTAAATTAATTTCTTCATATCAATCTGCTTATATTTATTTGTTATCCAGGTCTGGAGTGACGGGAATACAAAAAAATATGGATTTAAAAAACAAAAATTTAATAAAAAACATTAAAAAAAACACTTCTATACCAATAATACAAGGATTTGGTATTTATTCTTCAAAACAAATAAAAAAAATTATTGAAAATGGAGCAACAGGTGTAATTTGCGGTTCTGTGATAATTAAAATTATTGAAAATTATAAGAATAATGAAATAGTAATGATTCAAAAGATACAAGAAACAACCAAAAAATTAAAACAAGCTACATCTAAAAGATTTAAATAAACGTTTTTTCAAATTATATTAAACATAAATTTATAATTACAGTTATAAAAAACATAATAAAATTATTAATTTTAAACACAGTTATCTATCTAAACTTAGGAAATTTATTATTTATACGATTTTTAAAATTATTTAAATTAAATTAAATAAAAAAATTCCTACACCTATTTTCATGTAATTAAATTGATTTTTAAAAAATATGTTTCAAAAGTTTGGAATAAACTAAAAAAATAAAAAATTAAATATTAATATATATATGTATATTTTGAAAATTAAATAATATAAATATATTAATTTTAATTTTTTCTTTTTATTTTAGTTAATATTATTTGTTTTTTTATAATTTTATTCAAAAATTATTTCTTTTAAAGAATTCCAAAATTTTCTTTATTAATTTATGTAAAAAAATAAATTTTATAACAATAATTATTGTTATAAATTCATCTTAACAAAAAAACCTTTTTGTATTTTTTAAAACATAATAAACATTATATAAAAAATATTACTTGTTCAAATACTAATGTTAGTATTTTTTTAAAATATTTAGATATTATATTTATTGTAATCGTATTTATTAGTTAAAAGATATAAAATATTTTTTGGATAAAATTATGAAAAGCTTATTAAATTTCATTCCAATGCTAACATTTTTTATTGCTTATAAAGTAAAAGACATTTTTATGGCAACAAACCTATTAATTGTTATGTCCAGTATAGTCTGTTTAATTAATTGGACTTTTTACAAAAAAATAGAAGTTATAGAAATGATTAGTTTCTTTTTTATATTGTTTTTTGGATCTTTAACAACATTTTTTCACAATAGTAATTTTATAAAAATGAAAGTTTCTGTTTTATATTTTTTATTTTCAATTGCTTTATTAGTTAGTTTTAATTTAAATAAGCCAATAATTAATTTTTTTATTAATGAAATGGATGTTCATTTAACAAAAAATCAGTGGCAAATATTAAATTTTGCTTGGTCTTTTTTCTTTTTTTTATGTGGGGTCTTAAATTTATATATCATATTTTATTGTTCAGAAATGTATTGGATATACTTTAAAATAATTGGTTTAACTATAATGACAATAATTTTTATGATTATAAATTTTTTATATATATTTTATTTGAAAAAGTAATTAATATTAAATTATGAAAAAAAAAAAAACTAAAAAAAAAAAAATGCCACAAGGAACCATGGTATTACGAACGCTGGCCATGCCAGCTAATACAAATGCTAATGGTGATATTTTTGGAGGATGGATTATGTCTCAGATGGATATGGGAGGAGCTATCTTGGCCAAAGAAATTACCTGTGGAAGAGTAGTTACTGTTAGCGTAAATGGAATGACTTTTTTAAAACCAGTACATATTGGAGATATAGTTAGTTGTTTTGCAAAATGTATAAAAATAGGAAATAGTTCTATAACCATTCTAGTTGAAGTATGGATAAAAAAAATTTCTTATCCACCCATTGGAAGTTTTTACAAAACAACTGAAGCTACTTTTATATATGTAGCTATTGATAATAATGGAAAACCTAAACCAATAAAAAAAATATTTTAAAAATATTTTTTTTAGAAAAAATATTTCATATTATCAAATAATAACATTTAGAGAATTTAAATGAATAATTGTTATCGATTTTTTTCTTGGATAAGTTTTATAGGATATTTGTTTTTAATTATAAATATTGATTTTAAAATCTTTATAAAAAAAAAAATGAATTCAATTTCTAATGTATGGATATTAATTTTATATTTTATCCCATTATTTGGAACCATAATATGGTTTTTCTTTAGTGAACCATATTTAGGACGAAAAAAAACTAATCTATTAAAAAAAATTTGGAAGAAAAATTTAATTCGAATAAAAAAAATAAAAAACTATAAAAGTTTTTTCTCAAAAAAAAATAGTAGAGTTGCTGTACCATTATTTAAATTATGCAAAAATCGTCAAGGAATTTCTGGAATTACTAATAACAAATTAAAATTATTACATAATTACAAAGAAATAATTAAAAGTCTCATAAGAGATATATCTTTAGCTAAAAAAAATATAGAAATGGTTTTTTACATTTGGCAACCAGGTGGGATTGTAGATGAAGTAGCAAAAGCTCTAATTTCTTCTTCCAAAAAAGGAATAAATTGTAGGTTAATCTTAGATTCAGCAGGAAGTTTTAAATTTTTTAAAAGTAAATGGGTATGTGTAATGAAAAAGGCAAATATTCAAATTGTTGAAGCATTAAAAATTAATATACTAAAAACTTTTTTTAGAAGAATTGATTCAAGACAACATAGAAAAGTTGTTCTTATCGATAATAACATTGCTTATATTGGAAGTATGAATTTAGTAGATCCTAATTTGTTTAAACAATACTGTAAAATTGGAAAATGGATAGATATAATGATAAGAATAGAAGGTCCTATTGTAACTACCATAGGTATAGTATATTCATGTGATTGGGAATTGGAAACTGGTAAAAAAATTTTTCCAAGACTTTATATGAAAGAAAACAAAAAAAAAAATAATTCTATGTCCATGCAAGTAATAGCTTCTGGTCCAGGATACACTAAACAAATAATTCATCAATCATTTCTTACTGCAATATATTCTGCTAAACATGAATTAACTATCACTACTCCTTATTTGGTACCAAGTAATGATTTGTTGCATGCTATATGTACAGCTTCTTATAGAGGAGTTAATGTT
Source organism: Buchnera aphidicola (Tetraneura sorini) (assembly GCA_049942775.1). Taxonomy (GTDB): domain Bacteria; phylum Pseudomonadota; class Gammaproteobacteria; order Enterobacterales; family Enterobacteriaceae; genus Buchnera_D; species Buchnera_D aphidicola_E. The sequence goes on along the minus strand of CP188087.1, from coordinate 252,272 downwards.
TCTATCATAATTCCTAAAAAAAATGATTCTTTTATGGTAAAATGGGCTAGTAGATCTTTTTTTAGCAAATTATTAAAATCAGGAGTTAAAATTTATTTGTTTAAAAAAGGACTACTACATAGTAAAAGCATACTTATAGATAAACAACTAAGTTTGATTGGAACTGCTAATTTAGACATGAGAAGTTTGTGGCTGAATTTTGAAATAACTATAGCAATTGATGACAAAAAATTTGGAAACAAATTGTCTCATTTACATAATGAATATATTTCTCATTCTCAATTACTAGATCCAAAATATTGGTTTTTACGTTCTCATTGGAAAAAAATAGTAGAAAAATTTTTTTATTTATTTAGTCCTTTATTATAAACTGTACATAAATTTCAGTAAATTTTAAAAAATAGTAGTTGTTAAATAATATCAATGATTTTTTTTATTAAAAAAAATAAAAACTTTATCATTTTTTAAAATAACTAAAATGATAAAGTTCTATTAAAATTTTTTCATTTTTTTTAATTATTTGCTGTTATTTAAACACAATAGTTATAAAACATGACCCATTTTTTTTTTTTTTGTATTTAAGTAATTTATATTCTTACAATTTTTTCCAATTATTAATGAAATTCTTTCAATAACATTGATACCTGAATTTTTAAGCGAAAATACTTTAAATGGATTATTAGTTAATAATTTAATTTTTTTTATTTTTAATATTTTTAAAATATCTACACAATTTGAAAAATTTCTTTCATCTGCTAAAAAACCTAGCTTTTTGTTTGCTTCAACAGTATCTAATCCCTTATCTTGTAATGAATAAGCTTTAATTTTATTCAACAAACCAATGTTTCTACCTTCTTGACGATGATAAATAATAACCCCGAATCCTTTTTTAGAAATAATTTTCATAGATTTTTTTAATTGAAAACCACAATCACATCTTAAACTAAATAAAGCATCTCCAGTTAAACACTCTGAATGTATTCTAACTAAAACAGCTTTATTTTTTAATATAAGTAAATTTATATTTCCATATATTAAAGCTACATGATTTTTTCTTTCTAATTTATTTATTTCTTCAAATCCAATCAATGTAAACTCACCCCACGGTGTTGGTAAAATAGACTGTTCTTTTATTTTTTTTAGATTCACATTTTCTCCATTTCAAAAAAAAATCAAAAATCTTAATAAACAAACAAACAAAAGAAGTAAACAAAGAATACATTTTATTATTTTGATATAATTTTAAGAAAACTATTTAGTTTAGTAACTGGATCTTTCGATAAAGTTATTGCTCTTCCTAAAACTAAAAAATCAATTTTTCCTTCTTTGACAGTTTTTAATGTTGTAATTTGACATTGATCATGTAATTGATCTTCATTCAGTCTAAAACCTGGAGAAATTACTTTAAAATTTTTTCCAAATTTATTTTTTATTTGTTGACATTCTTGTCCGGAACAAACTATACCATCTAAAAAACACATTTTTCCTAAATCACTTAATAAATAAATTTGTTCCTTAATAGAACGATTAATTCCAATTGTTTGTAAATCATTATTACCATAACTAGTTAAAATTGTTACTCCTATTAATAAAGGAGGTTTATTTTTATAGCTTTTTATAGCAGATTTAGCAGCTTTTAACATATTAATCCCACCTAAAATATGAATACTTAACATCCATATTCCTAAATCAGCAACTGATTGTACAGCTGAAAAAATAGTATTAGGTATATCAAATAATTTTAAATCTAAAAAAACATTAAAGTTCAAATCATGTAACTCTTTGATAAATTTTGAACCATAACGTATAAACATAACTGGTCCTACTTTTAAAGAAAAAATAGATGGATCTATATTTTCTACTAATTTCATAGCATTTTTTTTGTTTGAAAAATCTAACGCTAATATAATTTTCGTCATAAAATTATTATTTATTTAAATTAAATTTTTTAATTACTAAAACTTTAAATGAAAGTCATTTTTTTAAGTAATTTATAAATTTAAAATATTAACAAAAAAATTAACTTTTAAAACTTTGTTCTTCTGCATGATAAGATGATCTAATAAATGGACCACAAAATATACTAGAAAATCCAATTGATTTTGCTTCTTTTTCAATGTCTTTAAATTCTGGTAATGTCAAATACTTCTTTACAGGTAAATGAAACTTGCTAGGTTGTAAATATTGTCCTAATGTAATCATTGTTACTCCAGAATCGTATAGATTCCTCATTACTTCTAAAATTTCAATCCTTTTTTCTCCTAAACCTAACATTAAACCAGATTTAGTAGGTATAGAAGGATATAACTTTTTAAATTCTGATAATAATGTTAAAGAAGACTCGTAGCTAGCACCCGGACGTATTTTTTTATATAATCTAGGAACATTTTCTATATTATGATTAAAAATATCTGGCAATGAATTTCCTAAAATTAATAAGGCATTTTTTCTACATTTTTTAAAATCTGGAACTAAGATTTCAATTTTTATATTTTTGTTTTTTCGAATAAAAAATATACATTTTGCAAAATGTTCAGCGCCCCCATCTCGTAAATCATCTCTTGCTACTGAAGTTAAAACTACATATTTTAATCCAATTCTTAAAATAGCAGAAGATAAATTTTTTGGTTCATTTAAATCAATTTTATTAGGTCTTCCTTTCTTTACTGCACAAAAAGGACATTTTCTTGTACAAATTGACCCTAAAATCATAAAAGTTACTGTCTTTCTACTAAAACATTCAGTTAAATTTGGACATTGAGCCTCTTCACAAACAGAATGTAAAGAATTTTTCTTGATCATCGATTTTACATATTGAACATTATGATTATCATTTAATAATCTAATTTTTATCCAACGAGGTTTTTTCAAAATTTTTTCTTTAGTAATAAAATTAATATTTTTCATATTCATAATTAATAGATTTTAAAAAAAATAAACACCTAATCTTTTTAGCTTTTAATTAAAAAAAAATTCATAATAAAAAATTGTTAAAATAACAAAATTTTTTAAATAACACCGATTGTACCTCATTAAAAACAATGTTTGAATTTAAATTTTTCATCTGGGTCATTTCAATGCCGTTTATTCCACATGGAATAATATAATTAAATGGAGAGAGATCCATGTCAATATTTAAAGAAAACCCATGTAAAGAAAATCCATTTTTTATTCTTAAACCAATTGAACATATTTTTTTTCCATCTACATAAACTCCTGGATTTTTTTTGTTAAAAATTCCATTTATAGAAAATTCTTTTAATGTATTTATTACTATTTCTGATATAAATAAAATTATCCTACTAGGATATATTTTACGACGTTTTAAATTTAATAACAAATATATTATTTGCTGACCAGGACCATGATAAGTTATTCCACCACCCCTATCGCTGTTAGCTACTGATATGCCATTGATATAATTAATTTTTTTATCAATAATTTTATTTTTAGATCTTCCTATAGTAAAAATTGAATAATGTTCTAAAAACCAAATTTCATCTGAAGTAAATTTATTAGATGTTGAAACAAAATTATGCATATCATTAAAAGTATCAAACCAATGTTTTATTCCAAGTCTTTTAATGATTATTTTTTTTTCATTCATATTATTTTACATATAAAAAATAAGATTTCATTAAATTAAAGAAAAAATAGATTTAATTCCAATTGTAACAAATTCAATTCCTAAAGACATTAATAATAATCCCATAATTCTAGTAAGAATGTTGATTCCAGATGAACCAAGATAAAATACAACTATTGGACCAGTTTTGAACAAAAACCAACAAAAGCAAAAAAATGAAAAAATAATTATAGAACATAAAAAAAAATTTATTAATCCTGGATTATGATTGCTCCAAACAATAGTTGAACTAATAGCACCAGGTCCTGCAATTAAAGGCATTGATAATGGTACTATAGATATAGAACTAGATTTTTTAGAGGAATTGTTCTTCGATTTCTCTCGTTTAATATTCTTAATAAGATCACCATTAACCATTGATAAAGAAATCATAATTATTAAAATTCCTCCTGCAATTCGAAAAGAATTTATAGAAATTCCAAACACCGTTAGAATAAAATCACCACATAATAAAGAAATACATAGTATTATAGAAGCTGAAACATTTGAGTAAAAATTAGTTTTGTTTCTTTCATATTCTGATAAATGATTTGTCATACTCATAAATATCGGTATTAATCCTATTGGATTAACTAATGCAAATAAATTAATAAAAAATTTAACATAAGCTGAATATTCAAATCCTGAATAATTCATTTTATTCTCCTAATTTTTAATTAAAAATTATAAATATAATTATTTGCATAAATAAATAATAAAACATTTTTTTCATGAATATACATTGAAATCATTTATATCCTAAATAGAAAAATTATAGAAATAAATATCTATTAATTATTTTGGAAAAGCTAAATAACAATTTAACTTTATTAAATATTTTTTAAACTGTTTTTAAAAAAATATTTATATAAATTAATCAATAAAAATAGGTTTTGCAATAATATTTCTGTTTTCCATTCTAACTTCTATTAATCGAACTTTTATTTGATCGGTAATTTTACATAACACTATATTTTTTACATAAATTGTTCCATTTTCATAATCCATGAATAATTCATTTCTAATAGGATGTAAAAAAGAAGATGGAATAAAAACATTAGCACCACTGGTAATGAGTCTAGCTCGTATCCCACCTCTAGATACATCAGTTATTTCTGCAATAAAAACTTTTTTTTTATCATTTATTTTATAAAAATAAATTGAATATAACCAATCTTTGACATTTCTTTCAGACATTCTATGTTTTTTCTTACGATCGTGAATCTTAGAAATTATATCATTATTAAAGTTGGTTATTTTTTTACCTGTTAGTACCGATTTAATTAATCGATGATTAATCATATCACTATATTTTCTGATAGGAGATGTCCAAGTTGCATATTCTTGAAATCCCAAAGAAAAATGAAAACCAGGACGTGTGCTAAATTCTCCAAAAGATTGATAACGACGAATTCTATTTTCTAAATAATTGTTAGATAACTTATGTATTGATCGATATAAATTACAAAATCCATCTAGCGTTATAATATTTTCAACAGAAAAATTTATTTTAAATTTAGATAAAATAGAAACAACATGTTTAGCAATTGAAACATCTGAAAAACCTTTATGTACATTAAAAATACCAAATCCTAAATTTTTAGATAAAAATTTAGCTGCACATATGTTAGCTACAATCATAACTTCTTCTATCATACGATGTGCAATTCTTCTTGTTTCAATATAAATATTTAAAATTTCATGTTTTTTAGAAAAATTAAACTTATATTCTGATTTTTCACGAAAAATTAATGCGTTTTTTTTTCTCCAAATAATTCTGTTAGTACATAATTCAGATAATAAAACAATTTGATTTTCTATAATTGAACTTTCTGGTTTCCAAGAACCTTTTTTTTCTAACCAATTAGATACTTTTTTATAAGATAACTTTTGTTTAGATATTATCCAGGCTAGAAAAAAACAAATACTACTTTCTAATAAAGACCCATCTTCTAGAATTATAAATTTACAAGCAAGAACCGGTCTTTTCTTTTCTGGTAATAAAGAACAAAGATCTTCTGATATTATTTTAGGAAGCATTGAAATAGTAAAACCAGGTAAATAATTTGTAAAAATTCTATCTTTAGCTATTTTATCCAATCTACTATCTTTTTTTATATATGAAGTAGGATCAGCTATTGCTACAATAACAGAAAAACTATTATTTTTAGTTTTTTCTATAAAAATAGCATCATCAATATCTCTTGTTTCTGAATCGTCTATAGTGATGAAACTTAAGCTAGTTAAATCTTTTCTTTTAATTAAAGAATTAAATTTAATTTCATTTTCATTAACTATTTTTGGAGCTTTATTTTCTAAATTATAAGAATCTAAAGTAACTAGCCATGGTTTTAAACAATTTTTATCATTGGTTATGAAACTAATTAACTCTGCAGAAAAAGTATTTTTATTATTTAATAGTTTATGATGAATAAGTTTAGCTACTGCCCAATCTCCATCTTGAAATGTATGTATTAAATCACTTTTTATTGTACATTGAATATAATCTTTTGAAAAAGAAGGATAATCAGGAACTATGAAAAGCTTATTCTCTTCTTTTTTTATTTTTCCAACAAAACGAGTCAAAAAAGGTTCAACTAATTTTTCAGGTTCTATAATTTCTTTTTCTCTATGAACTAAAATTTTTCCTATTATTTTATCTCCATGCATGACTTTTTTCATTTGTTTAGGAGGAATAAAGTAACTTGTTTGAAAATCAACTTCTAAAAAACCAAAACCTTTATCTGACTTCTTAACAATTCCCTCTACTCTAGGAATTTTTGAACGAATTTTTTTTTTTAATTGAATAAGTATCGGATTATTACGAAACATAAGAGTAAGACCTATTTATGAAATAAAAAACTTAACTACTGTAAATTTAATTACATCTATATTATTTTTAAATTAATTTAGTATATCCTAAATTAAAACGATTATTTAAATTAAAAATAAAATTTTTATATAATTTAAAAATTATCTATTTGCATAACAAGAAACAATATTGAATCCATTATCTACATAAATTACTTGTCCTGTTATTCCGTTAGAAAAATTAGAACATAAAAAAGAAGCTACATTTCCTATGTCCTTACTAGTAACTAATTTAGGAATAGGAGAATTTTGTTTATATGTTTCTAATATTTTATTAAAATTTTTAATAGAATAAGAAGATATAGTTTTAATTGGACCTGATGAAATTGCATTAACTCTAATTTTCTTTTTACCTAAAGAAGCAGCAATATATCTAACATTTGCTTCCAATGAAGCTTTAGCTACTCCCATTGTATTATAAAATGGAACAACTCTAATTGAACCTAAATAAGAAATAGTTAATAAAACAGATCCAATTTCAAGCATATTTTTACTAAATTTAGCCATTTCAACAAAGCTATAGGAAGTAATATCATTAGCTTGTTGAAAATCTAATTTAGTAATAACATCTAAATAATCTCCAGAAAGTTGGGATTTATTAACATAAGCAATACAATGTATTATACCATTAAATGAATTCCAGAAATTTGAAATTTTTAGAAAGAGACTTTTAATACTATTAGAATTCGAAACATCACAACATAAATAAAATTTTGGATCTAAATGTTTAGTTAAAAGTTTTATTTTTTTTTTTAATTTTGTATTTTGATAAGTAAAACCTAATTCAGCACCATTCAAATACATAACATTTGCAATTCCTAATGCAATCGAAAATTTATTATTTATACCAGTAATTAAAAATTTTTTACCATATAAAATTTTCATATTTAACTATCCTGAATTAATAAACTAATTAGATCTTTTAAAAAATAAAAAAAATACTATTTTATCGCAAAAAAAATTAAATAATTTTAAAATGTTAAAGTTTGTAACTTTATCTTAGATGTTTCTTAATTAAAATATATCAATTGAAAAAGTTAATTTTTTAATAAAACATAAGTTCTTAATTTAATTTTAAACAATCATTAGCTATTTCTTTTGATAAACCTAAATAATTTTCAGGAGTTAATTTTTTTAGTTTTTCTTTTTCAAATGTTGGAATCTTTAATTTGTTAATAAAAATATGTAAAATTTTTTTGTTTATTTTTTTACCTTGTATAAAAATTTTCATTTTTTCATAAGAATTATATATTTTATATTTTCTCATTATTGTTTGTATTGGTTCAGATAATATTTCCCAATGTTTATTAAGATCTTTAAAAATTTCTTTTGTATTTAATTTTATTTGTTTTATTCCAATCAAACTAGAATTATAAGCTATATGAGAATATGACAAAGCAACTCCAATATTCCTTAATACTGTAGAATCACTCAAATCTCTTTGTAATCTAGAAATCATTAATTTTTTAATCATATGAATCATTATTGAATTAGACAGACCTAAGTTTCCTTCAGAATTTTCAAAATCTATTGGATTAATTTTATGAGGCATAACCGAAGAACCTACTGTATCAACAATTTTTTGTTGTACTAGATAATTCATAGAAATATAACTCCAAATGTCTTTATTAAAATCTAGAAGAATTAAATTAAATCTCACAATACAAGAAAATAATTCTGAAATATAATCATGTGGTTCAATTTGAGTAGTATATGGATTCCATTCTAATCCTAAAGAAGATACAAATTCTTTACTAACCTTCCTCCAATTCACATTAGGATAAGCAATGACATGAGAGTTATAATTTCCTGTGGAACCATTAAATTTTCCTAATATTTTTATATTTTTTAGTTGTTTTTTCTGACGATTTAATCTATGTAAAAAAATTGACATTTCCTTTCCAAAAGTACTCGTAGTAGCTGCTTGTCCATGAGTTCTAGATAACATTGGAATATCCTTATATAAATTTACTAAATTTTTAATCTCTGAAACAATTTTTTCCCACATTGGTAGTAACAATTTTTCTTTTGATTTTTTTAACATTAAACCATATGATAAATTATTAATATCTTCAGAAGTACATGAAAAATGAACAAATTCAGATATTAATTTTAAATTTCTAAATGAATTTATTTTTTTTTTCAAAAAATACTCTAATGATTTAACATCATGATTAGTTTTTTTTTCTGAAGATTTTATCCATAAAGCATCCATTTTACTAAATTCTTTCTCTATCTTGTTTAAAAAATTATTTTCATCACTATTAAATTTTGGTAATTCGCATATTTCATTAATTTTAGATAACTTTTTCAACCATTCAATTTCAATTTTTAATCTAAATTTTAAAAATGAATATTCACTAAAAATTTCTCTAAAACAATTAGTTTTTTCAAAATATCTACCGTCGATTGGAGATATAGAAGTTAAATAATCGTAATTCACTCTCTTTTTTCCTTGAAGAATTTAAATTAATACTATAAATCAATTATAATTTACTACTTTTTAGTGGCAACATTTTTTAAAAGGAATAATTTTTTTAATAATTCCACCTCCAATACATTCTTTTTGAAACGAATAAAAAACAGCCGATTGTCCAATTACAACTGAATAAGCTAGTTTATCAAAAAGCACTTTAATTATAGTATTGTTTAATTTTATTAATTTACAAGAAATGACTTTTTGACGATGTCTAATTTGAACATTACAAGATAATTTATTTTTTTTAAAAAAAAATGTGCCATTAATCCAATTTAACTCATTAACTATCATTCCAACTGACATTAAGTAATCATTTTTCTTTCCTTGAGATACCACTAATGTATTTGTATCAATTTCTTTTTTTACAACGTACCATGGTTCACCTTTTTTTCCTTTTATTCCACCTATTTTCAAACCTTTTCTCTGACCTATTGTATAATATACCACACCATCATGTACTCCAATAATTTCTTTTTCAAGAGTAACTATGTTTCCTTTCTTTTTCGGAATATATTTAAACAAAAAATTTTTAAACTTTTTTGGACCTATAAAACAAATACCTGTAGAATCTTTCTTATTAGCAACATGTAAATTGTTTTCTTTGGCTATTTTTCGAACTTGACTTTTTTTTAAATGTCCTATAGGAAATATAATTTTCTTAATTTGTTTTTCGTTTAAAGTATATAAAAAATAAGTTTGATCTTTATCCAAATCTTGTGATCTTGTTAAAAATATCCTATTATTAATTCTTTTTTTTTGTGCATAATGTCCTGTCGCTATGAAATCTGCTCCTAATACTAAAATTGAAAAATCAAAAAATAACTTAAATTTAATTTCTTTATTGCACAAAATATCTGGATTTGGAGTACTTCCTATTTTTAATCTTTTTAAAAAAATTTTAAAAACGTTTTCCCAATATTCATTAGAAAAATTAACTTTATGAAGACGTATATTTAATTTTTTACATAAAATTTTTACGTCTTCTAAATCCTTTTTAGCTGAACAATAATTATTGTTGTCATCTTCTTCCCAATTTTTCATAAACAAGCCTTCAACAAAATAATTTTGTTTTTTTAATAATAATGCTGAAACAGAGGAATCCACTCCTCCTGACATACTAACAATAATTTTTTTTTTTTTATTTTTCATTTTCATTAACTTAAATTAAAAAAAGTTTTCTGTTTTTAATAATAAGATTTTATTGTGATTAATATCTAATAATATTATAATTTAATAAAAATATAGATCTGTTTAAATTTTAGATAAATTAGTTCTAAAAATAGAACATTTAATGTTTTTAGTATTTTACTAACCTAATAAATTAATATTTAACTATAAAAAAATTTTTAGAAAAATTTAAAAAAAGATAAAAAATGAAAAATATAAGAAATTTTTCTATTATTGCACATATTGATCATGGTAAATCTACTTTAGCAGACTGTTTTATAAAACAATGTGGTGCTTTATCTAAAAGAGAAATGTCTAGTAGAGTACTAGATTCTATGGATTTAGAAAAAGAAAGAGGTATTACAATCAAAGCAAGAAGTGTAACATTAAAATATTTTTCAAAAAAAAAAGGAAAATTATTTTTTTTTAACTTAATTGATACTCCTGGTCATGTGAATTTTTCATATGAAGTTTCTAAGTCTCTATCAGCTTGCGAAGGAGCACTATTAATAATAGATTCTACTCAGGGAGTAGAAGCACAAACAGTCTCTAACTATAATACTGCAATAAATATGAATTTAAAAATAATTCCAATAATAAACAAAATAGATCTTCCTACTTCTAATATAGAACAAACAAAAAAAGAAATTAAAAATATTTTAGAAATAAAAAATATTGAACCAATTTGTTGTTCTGCTAAAACAGGAATAGGAATATCAGAAATTTTAGAAAGAATTATTATTGATATACCAGAACCTTTAGGAAACAAAAATGTTCCTCTTCAATCTTTAATTATTGATTCTTGGTTTGATAATTATCTAGGAGTTATATCGTTAATACGAATAAAAAACGGAACAATTAGTATTGGAAATAGAATAAAAATAATGAGTACTGGAAAAAAATATCAAGTAGAAAAAATAGGAATTTTTACTCCTAAAATTGTTTTATGTGAAAAAATAGAAATAGGAGAAGTAGGTTGGATATCTTGTGGAGTCAAAAATATAACAGCATTCCCTGTAGGAGATACAATTACTACAGAAAAAAAATCAGCTAAATTTCCACTATTAAGCTTTAAAAAAGTTAGTCCTAAAATATATGCAGGTTTATTTCCACTAGATTCTAAAAAATATAAATTATTTAAAAACGCACTAGAAAAACTTAGTTTGAATGATTCTTCATTATTTTATGAAAATGAGCGTTCTTCATCTTTAGGATTTGGTTTTAGATGTGGTTTTTTAGGACTTTTACATATGGAAATTGTACAAGCCAGACTAGAAAGAGAATACAACATTGAATTGATTTCAACAATTCCTAGTGTTATTTATGAAATAGAATTATTAAATGGAAAAAGTATATGTGTATCTATTCCTGATAACTTTCCACCAATTAATAAAATAAAAGAAGTAAGAGAACCAATAGCTGAGTGTAATATTTTAACACCTCCTCAGTATTTAGGAGAAATTATTCAATTTTGTGAAAAAAATAGAGGCCGTCAAACAAACATTTTATATCATTGTCGACAAGTCTCTGTTAAATATTTAGTACCTATGTCAGAAGTTATTACAAATTTTTTTGATTCTATAAAATCTATTTCTAGTGGATATGCATCATTAGAATATAAATTTAAATTTTTTAAAACTGCTGATTTAGTTAAATTAGATATTTTAATAAACAAAACTAAAATTGACTCGTTGTCAACGATAGTTCATCGAAGTAACGTCAACTATAAAGCAAAAATTATCATAGAAAAAATTAAAAATTTTATTCAAAGACAACAATTCGACATTGTTATACAAGCCACAATTGGAAATTGCATTATTGCAAGATCAACAGTAAAGCAACTAAGAAAAAACGTACTTTCAAAGTGTTATGGTGGAGATATTTCCAGAAAAAAAAAACTACTACAGAAACAAAAAGATGGAAAGAAAAAAATGAAAAAAATTGGAAATATATCACTTTCAAAAGAACTATTTCTATCAATTTTAAAAAAATAAGAGGATATTTAAATGGAAAAAAATATATCAGTTATTCTGTTAACAATTATTTTTATTTTTGGAATTACATGGATAATTGATACAATTTTAAAAAAAAAAAAAATATATAGTAGAAAGAACATTTTTTTTGAAAAATTTAAAAAAAATGCTATTTCGATGCTTCCTATATTTATATTAATATTTATATTTCGTTCATTTATTTTAGAACCATTTCGAATTCCATCAGAGTCGATGATGCCTACATTATTTGTAGGAGATTTTATTTTAGTAAAAAAATTTGCTTATGGAATTAAAGATCCCATTTTTCAAAAAACTATTTTTAAAACGAATCTTCCTAAACGTGGAGACGTAGTAGTTTTTAAAGATCCAGAAAATAATCAAATTAACTATATTAAACGAGTAATAGGAATTCCAGGAGATAAAATTTTTTTTAATACTAAAAATAATAAAATGTTTATTATTCCTGCATGTAAAAACAAAAAAAAGTGTAAAATTATTTATTTTTACAGATCAAAAATGAAAAATAGTAGCTTTATTGAAATAAATAGTAATAAACGAAACAATAAAAGCTATTCAATACTAAAAATAGCTAGAGAAATGATAAATAATAAGTCATACTTTATACTTTTACATAAGTATGATAAAAAAAAAATCAATTCAATAAGAATATGGACTGTTCCAAAAAAAAAATATTTTATGATTGGAGATAATAGAGATAATAGTTACGATAGTAGATATTGGGGATACGTACCTGAAAAAAACTTAATAGGAAAAGCTATTTATATTTGGATGAGTTTAAAACAAAAACCTCACAAATGGCCTACAGGTTTCCGATTATCTAGAATTGGGAAAATTGAATAATTTTAAAAAAATAAATTTTTTAATTATTTAAAAATATTTTTCTTTTCGAGAATTTTTTAATTATTAATAGTTTTAAAAAAAATTTTATTTTTTTCTAAATTGGTATAATATGGAATCTTCTATAATAGAAAAACTAGAAAAAATTTTAGGATATCAATTCATACAAAAAAAATTACTAAAACAAGCGCTTACTCATAGAAGCGCCAATGGAAAACATAATGAACGTTTAGAATTTTTAGGAGATTCTATCCTTAGTTTTGTTATTTCTAATATATTATATCATAATTTTCCATATGTTACTGAAGGAGATATGAGCAGAATGAGAGCAACTTTAGTTCGAGGAGATACTCTTTCTAAAATTGCATATGAATTTAATTTAGGAAAATATTTACAATTAGGTCAAGGAGAAATAAAAAGTGGAGGTGGATGTAGGGAATCAATATTAGCAAATACCATAGAAGCTATAATAGGTAGCATTTTCTTAGATAGTAATATCAAAACTACAGAATCACTAATTTTGAAATGGTATTCAAAACGTTTAAGAAAAATTAGTCCAGGAGATAAACAAAAAGATCCAAAAACAAGATTGCAAGAATATCTTCAATCGAAACATTTACCTCTTCCATCTTATATTATAGTTAAAGTATATGGAGAAGCTCACAATCAACAATTTACAATACATTGTACAATTACTGGAATGAACGAACATCTTGTTGGAATCGGTTCTAGCAAAAGGAAAGCTGAACAAAATGCAGCATATAATGCTTTAATAAAATTAGGAATACAGTGAACATACAAAAAAATAAATTTGGAAAAGCTATTTTATTAGGAAGAACTAATGTTGGAAAATCAACTTTACTAAATAAAATAATGAATAAAAAGATATCAATTACTTCTCGTAAAAAAAATACAACTAAAAGTAATATCTTTGGAATTCATACTGAAAACAAATATCAAACAATTTACATAGATACACCTGGTTTTCAAAAAAATAATAGATCTTTTTTTAATTATAATTTAATTATTAAAACTATTAAATTAGTTCAAGTAATAATTTTTATTATAGATCGATGTAAATGGACACAGTATGAAAACTATATTTCAAATATAATTAATAAAAATAAAATCCCGGTTATTATTGTAATAAACAAAATTGATTTAATAAAAAAAAAAACAATAATCTTACCTTATATAAATTTTTTGAAAAAAAAAATAAACAACACAATAGAAATTGTGCCAATCTCTGCAACAAAAAAAATAAATTGTGAGAAAATAAAAAACATAGTAATAAATTTATTACCTACAAAAGACCATCAATTTAAAAAGAAACAAACACATATCTTTTCATTAAAATTCGAATTATCTGAAATAATTAGAGAAAAAATTATTAGATATGTAGGAGATGAGATTCCATTAATAGTTGATGTGAAAATTGAATTTTTAAATTTAAGAAATAAAAATAAAATTTATTTAATTGCAATGATTATTGTTAATAACAATGGTCAAAAAAAAATAATAATAGGTAAGAATGGTGAAAAAATAAAATTAATAATAACTATTTCGTCACAAGAAATACAAAAAAGATTAAATAAAAATGTAAACTTAAAATTACATGTAAAAATAAAAAAAAAAATATGATATATTAGATATTAATTTTTTCATTAACTATTAATAATAAATAGCTAAAAAAATGTAAATTAGATTAAATATGAGTATATTTGGAATTGGAATAGATTTATTAGAAAAAAACAGAATCTGTAAATTTTCTTCAGTAAAGCAAGAAAAATTTTCAAAAAAAATATTATCTAAAAATGAATTAATAGAATTCAATCAAAAAAAAAATAAAAAATTATTTTTATCTAAATGTTTCACAATAAAAGAATCAATATCCAAAGCTTTTGGAATAGGAATACAAAAAGATTTCTTTTTTAAAAATTTTGAAATTTATCACAATCGTTTAGGAAAACCGAAGATAACAATTACAGGTAGACCATTACAATTATTTAACAAATTAAAACTAAAATCAATTTATGTTAGTTTAACTGATGAAAAAAAATATGTTATAGCAATGACCATAATTGAAAAATAATATTTTTTTTTATAAAATTTTTTTTTTTTTTCTTTTTAAAATAAAGAAATTTTTTATTAAATTAGAACATTCTAATTCTAGAATACCAGAAATTAAGTTTAATTTATAAAATTCAGATAAAAAAGATAAATAATTTGTCTCTTTAACATTTCTTTTATAACTTTTAGTACCATATACTAAAGTTTTTATTCTGCTATGAAGGATGGCACCAAAACACATTAAACAAGGTTCTAATGTAACATATAGAATTGAATTTAAAATTCTGTAATTTTTTATTTTTTTTGCACCTTTTCTTAAAGAAATTATTTCAGCATGGGCAGTAGGATCATGATACGAAATAGAAGAGTTAAAACCCTCTCCAATTATTTTATTGTTTAAGATTAATACCGAACCTATAGGAACTTCTCCAATCTTTTCAGAAAATTTTGCTAAATTAATAGCATGCCTCATCCAATATTCATGATTTTTTGTTTTTTCTGTCATGATTTTTACTAAACAGTAACGATTTCTTTTAATTGTTATATCTTTTCGTTAGTCTATTTTTTTCGATCATCCAGTTCCTTTTTTTTTCTGAACTTCGTTTGTCATGTTTTTTCTTTCCTATAGCTATTCCTATTTTTAATTTAATCCATTGATTCTTTAAATAAAATTCAATTGGAACTATAGTATATCCGTTTTTTTTCAATATGTTTTTTAAATTTAAAATTTCATATTTTTTTAATAATAATTTTTTATTTAAAAAAGACTTATCTTGATTATTTTCAATATTATTGAAATTACAATTTTTGTTATTTAAAAAGAAATTACACAAAAAAGCTTCTCTATAACTGATTTTTATATATGAACCAACTAAATCTGCTTGTTTAGATCTTATGTTTTTTACTTCCCAACCTTTTAAAACTATTCCTGCTTGAATAGTTTTTTTTATAAAAAAATTATGAAATAATTTTTTATTTTTTACAAGTACATTTTCTCTGTTTCTTAATTTATTTTTCATGTTCAAATGGCAAATGAATTTTTATAAGATGTTATCAATAAATAAAAAAATTATTTTTATATTTTAATTCATAAAGATTGAAATAAATTAAATAAATATTTATTTTTTAAAATTACAAAATTACTTAAAAAGTATTTTTTTATTTACGGGAATAAACAAGCAATTTTTTAAAAATTTTTTTTTAATTATTAGAATTGCTTGAAACAGTAACCATAGCAGGTCTTAACAAACGATTATTTATCTTGTATCCTTTTTGAATAACTTCAGAAATATAATTACTTTTAATTTTTTTAGATTGAACAATAGCTATTGCTTGATGTTGATCTGGATTAAATTTTTCATTTTTAGGATCAATAGTTATAATATTAAACTGAAATAAAAATTTTTTAAATTTTTTTAAAATATCTGTTACACTCAAAATAACTAAATTATCTTTATTTTCTTCAGATAAAACTAAAGCTCTTTCTAAATTATCTATAGAAATTAAAATTGGTTTAATTATTTCATCAAAAGAACTGTTATATGAATTTTCAATTTCTTTTTCTGTTATTTTTTTTATTTGTTCTATCTCTTTTTCTGATTTTTTTTTATTTTTTAACACACTATCTTTTAAAAAAAGATATTTTTCTGTTAGTTTTTTTTCTTCTAACTTTTTTTCAAATGATATAGAATCATCTTGTATTTTTTTTTCATCTAATGTCATTTTTTTTACACCTATATCTTTTTTTTATAAAGATTTATAATTTTTAATTTTTAATTTTTATTTATTGGACTTTTATAAGAAATGGACATATCCCAGGGTAACTCAATCCATATGTTTTGAGGAACATCAATAACATAATCATCAACTAAAATTTTAGACGAAGGTTTTGCAAAAACAGTTACAAAAAAAGAATCTGGATATAAAAATTTAATTTTTTTAGCTGTTCTACCAGTATCAACTAAGTCATCAACTACAATCATCTTATTTCCAGTTCCTAAAGCTTTTTTTATTATTTTTATATTTCTTAAACTATTTTCTTCGTCATAACTAGAAATACAGACTGTATCTACACATCGTATACCTAATTCTCTAGATAAAATTGCAGCAGGAACTAAACCACCTCTACTAACAGCTATTATTCCTTTCCATTGACATATTGGAAATAGTTTTTTTGCTAAATTCTTAGTATATATTTGAAGCATATCCCAAGTGACAATATGTCTTTCTATCATTTTTGTTCTATATAAAAATGTTAAAATTTTAAATATTTTTTTTATATAAAAATCTAATAAAAAATCTCAAAATTTAAAAAAAATTAAAATGATTTTTAAAACTATTCTTTATTTTATTCGGTGCGGACGGGTTTCGAACCCGTGACCCCCGGCGTGACAGGCCGGTATTCTAACCATCTGAACTACCGCACCATATAAAACAATGATTATATAAAAAAAATTGCTAAAAAATAAATCTTACATTCTTTTTTCAGTTAAGTCAAATTCTATTATTTTTTTATAAAATTTAATTCGTTCCATAGACACTTTCCAAAATTTTTTTTCATATTTTTTAAATAAAAAATATGTTTTTTTAATTCTAAATTGTTTGCAAATAAAACAACTAAAGATCTTCTTTTAAAAGGAATTTTATTCTTTAATTTAATGTTTTTATTTTTTTTTACTTTAGAAAAATCTATTGAATATTGTTTAAAAGTCATACACAAATAAAGTTTTGATAAAATTTTAGCATCTAAAATTGCGCTATGCTTTTTCCTATTTGCAAATATTTTATATCTTGCGCATAATGCATCTAAATTATTTTTTTTTCCAGGAAATAATTTTCTTGCTAAATCAAGCGTATCGATGACTTTACAATAATTTTCTATTTTTGGAAAACTAGAATTTAGTAGTTTAAATTCATAATTAATAAATCCAATATCAAAATTTGCGTTATGTATAATAAGTTCAGAATTTCTTATATAATTAAATAATTTTTTTGAAATGTCTCGAAAAGTTGGTTTATCTAATAAAAAATGATCAGAAATTCCATGTATACGAAAAGCAGAATCATCAATTTTTCTATATGGTTGTAAATAATAATGAAAATTATTTTCAGTTAATTTACGATTAATCATTTCTACTATACCTATCTCAATAATCTTGTGATTAAGATAAGGTTTTCCATTAACGTTCATTCCAGTAGTTTCAATATCTAATATTAATTTTCTTTTTTTATCTGTTTTCATATATAATAAACGTTATTATTAACAATAAATAAAAAAATAAATGTCTTTTATTAAAAATTTAAAAAAAAAAATTGTTATATTTACTGACGGATCCTGTTTAGGAAATCCAGGACCAGGTGGATACAGTGCTTTATTGAAATATAAAAATAAAGAAAAAGTAATTAAATCTGGATTTTATTTAACTACAAATAATAGAATGGAATTAATGGCTATTATATTTTCTATAAATATTCTTAAGGAATCTTGTTTAGTTGAATTAACAACAGATAGTAAATATGTTCAACAAGGTATATCAACTTGGATACATAATTGGAAAAAAAAAACTGGAAAAATAATAAAAATAAAGAAATAAAAAATATAGATTTATGGATTCGGTTAAATAATATAATAAAAAAACATAATATAAAATGGAATTGGGTAAAAGGACATTCTGGAAATAGCAATAACGAAAAATGTCATCTATTAGCAAAAAAAGCAGCTAAAAATCCTACTTTTATAGACTATGGTTATATATTAAAAAATATAAAAAAAATAAACTAATATAAAAAATGAAAAAAATAAATTTAGTATCAGTTCCTATTTTAGTTGATAATTATGTATGGATATTAATTAATTCATTTAATAATCAATGTATTATAATCGATCCAGGAGATCATACTCCAGTTATTAATATAATATACAAGTTAAATTTAATCCCTAAATATGTTTTAATTACTCATAATCATTTAGACCATATTATGGGAATAGAAAAAATAATAAAAATTTTTCCAACAATAGAGATTTTTGGACCAAAAGAAACTGAAACTCACGGAGTTAAACATATTGTTTATGGAGAAGAAGTTATATTTTTGTTAAAACAAAAATTTCATGTCCTATCAACTCCAGGACATACTAATGGTCATGTTTCTTATTATTTTGATAATTATTTATTTTGCGGAGATACAATATTTTCAGGAGGTTGTGGAAGAATTTATAAAAAAAATTATATTTCTATGTTTAAATCTATAAAAAAAATATCAAATTTGCCAGATGAAACAATTTTATGTTATTCACATGAATATACATTTTGTAATTTAAAATTCCTTAATATTAATTTTCCGAATGAAAAAGAAATAACAAAATATTTTAATTTAATTAAATTTTTAAAAAAAAAAAATGTTACCTTAATAAGTAATTTATTACAAGAAAAAAAAATAAATCCATTTCTTCAACTTTCTAGAAGTAGAAAGTTTTTCAAAAACTTTGTTGAATTAAGAAAAAAAAAGGATAGGTTTATTTGTTTTTAATGAATTTATTTTGGAGCTAAGCGGGGTCGAACCGCTGACCTCCTGCGTGCAAGGCAGGCGCTCTACCAAACTGAGCTATAGCCCCCAGTTATTTTTATGGTAGGCCTGAGCGGATTTGAACCACCGACCTCACCCTTATCAGGGGTGCGCTCTAACCAGCTGAGCTACAAGCCTTCTTTTTTTGTAAATAGAAGTTTGTCGTTTTTATCAGATAATTTATGTGAGCACTTTTGAAATATTTAAAGTGTTTTTCTTGTAAGGAGGTGATCCAACCGCAGGTTCCCCTACGGTTACCTTGTTACGACTTCACCCCAGTCATGAATCACAAAGTGGTAGGGTCCACCTCTCAAAAGTTGAGAGTTAAGATTCCTGCTTCTTTTGCAACCCACTCCCATGGTGTGACGGGCGGTGTGTACAAGGCCCGGGAACGTATTCACCGTGACATTCTGATACACGATTACTAGCGATTCCGACTTCGTGGAGTCGAGTTGCAGACTCCAGTCCGGACTACGATGTACTTTTTGAGGTTAGCATGACTTTACAATTTAGCATCTCTTTGTATACACCATTGTAGCACGTGTGTAGCCCTGGTCGTAAGGGCCATGATGACTTGACGTCATCCCCACCTTCCTCCGGTTTATAACCGGCAGTCTCCCCTGAGTTCCCAGCATAACCTGATGGCAACAGAGGATAGGGGTTGCGCTCGTTGCGGGACTTAACCCAACATTTCACAACACGAGCTGACGACAGCCATGCAGCACCTGTCTCATAGCTCCCCTTTCAGGGCACTTTTAAATTTCTAAAAAATTCTATGGATGTCAAGACCAGGTAAGGTTCTTCGCGTTGCATCGAATTAAACCACATGCTCCACCGCTTGTGCGGGCCCCCGTCAATTCATTTGAGTTTTAGCCTTGCGACCGTACTCCCCAGGCGGTCGACTTAATGCGTTAGCTTCGGAAGTCACTTCTCAAGGAAACAACCTCCAAGTCGACATCGTTTACAGCATGGACTACCAGGGTATCTAATCCTGTTTGCTCCCCACGCTTTCGCACCTCAGCGTCAGTTTTCGTTTAGGAGGTCGCTTTCGCCACAGGTATTCCTCCAGATATCTACGCATTTCACCGCTACACCTAGAATTCTACCTCCCTCTACGAAACTCTAGCATTCCAGTTTCAAATGCAATTCCTAAGTTGAGCTCAGGGATTTCACATCTGACTTAAAACACCGCCTACGAGCTCTTTACGCCCAGTAATTCTGATTAACGCTAGCACCCCCCGTATTACCGCGGCTGCTGGCACGGAGTTAGCCGGTGCTTCTTCTTCAGGTAACGTCATCAAACAAACTTATTATTTTTGTTTCTTTCTTTCCTGACGAAAGTACTTTACAACCCTAAGGCCTTCTTCATACACGCGGCATAGCTGCATCAGGCTTTCGCCCATTGTGCAATATTCCCCACTGCTGCCTCCCGTAGGAGTCTGGACCGTGTCTCAGTTCCAGTGTGGCTGGATATCCTCTCAGACCAGCTAGAGATCGTAGCATTGGTAAGCCATTACCTCACCATCAAGCTAATCTCGTCTGGGTTCATCCAAAAGCGCAAGGTTCATTTAATAAATTAAATGAATCCCCTACTTTGGTTTTTCAACTTTATGCGGTATTAGCCACCGTTTCCAGTGGTTGTCCCCCTCTTTTGGGCAGATCCCCAGATATTACTCACCCGTTCGCCGCTCGCCGACAAAAAAAAGTAAACTTTTTTTTTCGATGCCGCACGACTTGCATGTGTTAGGCTTGCCGCCAGCGTTCAATCTGAGCCATGATCAAACTCTTCAATTAAAAACTTTTTTCTTAAACAAATAAGATTATTAATGAATAAATAAAAAAACACTAAATCTCAAGTGCTCACATAGATTTTCTGATATTTTTAAAGAACGTATACAATAAAACATCTCTAATAATACAGATTTATTATTTAAAGTCAATAAATTTATTTATTTTATTTGATTTATCTTTTACTTATTCGAAAAAATACTTATAATTCAATAACAAATTAAAAAATTCTATTATAAATATTCAAATTTCTTATTTAAAAAAATGAACATAATTTCTGATTTATCTAAAAAAATTAAAAAATCACTAATACAATGTGGAGCTTCTAAAAATTGTGATCCTGTCTTAATTAAATCTACAAAAATATTAAACGTAGACTATCAAATTAATGGAATTATGAAAATAGCTACACAACTAAAAACAAATCCTATGATTTTAGCAAAAAAAGTTGTTTTATGTGTTGATTTAAAGCAAGAATGTCAAAAAATAGAAATCTTAAAACCAGGATTTATAAATTTAACTTTAAAAAAAAAATGGATTGAAAAAAAAATAGAAAAAATACAATTTTGTTCAAGATTTAAAATTAAAAAAACCAAAAATCCTAAAAAAATAGTTATTGACTATTCATCTCCTAACATCGCAAAAGAAATGCACGTTGGACATCTTAGATCTACAGTAATTGGAGATTCTGTAGTAAGAATATATGAATTCCTTGGTCATAAAGTAATAAGAGCAAATCATATTGGAGATTGGGGAACACAATTTGGAATTTTAATAACCTATTTAAAACTAAACAAAATAAAAATTAATAAAGTAAAACTAAAAGAAATGGAGGATTTTTATAAAACGGCAAAAAAAAAATATCAATCAGATGAAAGTTTCTCCCAATTATCTAGAAAAAATATTTTAAAACTACAAAAGAAAGATAAAGATATATATTCAATTTGGAAAAAAATAGTTCATATGACAAATATAAAAAATGAAAAAATATACAAAAAAATGAAAATAACATTAAGAAATCAAAATATTATGGCAGAAAGCTCATATAGAAATATGTTACCAAAAATTATAAAAGATCTAATTAAAAAAAAAATAGCAAAAAAAAAAAATAATGCTGTAATTGTATTTCTAGATGAATTTAAAAATAAATTTTCAAAACCAATGGGAGTTATTATCCAAAAATCAGATGGAGCATTTTTATATAGCACAATAGATATTGCATGCATAAAACACAGAGCAGAAATATTAAAAGCAAATAAAATAATTTATTTTACTGATAGTAGACAAAAACGACACTTGGAACAAGTACAATTAATTGCTGAAAAGGCTAATTATATATCAAAAAAGATAGAAATAAAACACTACATGTTTGGTATGGTGCTTACTAAAAACAATACCCCTTTTAAAACTCGTAGTGGTAATACTATTAAATTAATGGATTTATTAAATAAAGCTATAAAAAAATCAAAAATTTTAATTTCTAGAAAAAACCCCAAATTACCAGATTATGAATTGAATGTAATTTCAAAAAAAATTGGAATTGGAGCAATAAAATATTTTGATTTATCTAAAAATAGATCTACTAATTATGTATTTGATTGGAATTCTATACTTAACTTGAAAGGAAATACTTCTCTATACATACAATATACTTATGTAAGAATTTTATCTCTCATTAAAAAATCTAAAATAGAAATACAAAATTTAAAACAAAAAAAATATTTCTGTCTAGAAAAAAGAATAGAAATTCAATTAAGTTTAAAAATTTTACAATTTGAAGAAACATTAAAAAAATCAATCATAAACGGATATCCTCATGTAATATGTTCATATTTATATGAATTATCAGTAACATATTCAAATTTTTATGAAAACTACAACATTTTACTTGAAAAAAATGAAAAAATAAAAATTAGTAGATTGAGGATATCATCTTTAACGTCTAAAGTTCTAAAAAAAGGACTATACTTATTAGGAATAAGTACAGTTAACTATATTTAATAAAAATAAAATTTACTAAAAATAAATTTTATTAAAATATATTTTTAAATATGTAAATATATTTTTTAATATCCTTAAAATAAAAATGTCACTGCAGTTAAAATTAATTTTTTCCAATTATATTAACTGATTTAATAATTTTATTATCAACATACAATTCTGAATTAGATAAAACAGCTAATTCTGGAAATCTTTGTCTTAAAAAATAAGATATATATTCCCTTAATTCATTTTGTACTAATAAAACAATTGGCAAATTTAAGGATTTTTGTTTATTTATAGCAATTTCAGTTTGATAAAAAATTGTTTCTGATAAATTAGGTTCAATTTTTCCTTCACTGGATTGAATAATTTGAAAGAATAGTTTTTCTAATTGATGATCTAAAGTTATAACTTCAATGACTTTGACATTTTTTGGAAAAAATTTTTGAGTAATAATTTTACCCAATGCAATTCTTACGAACACTGTTAATTGTTGAGGTTGATTTTGAACACTTGAATCCTGTTCAATTAACGTTTCTATTATAGTTCGAATATCTTTAATAGGAACATTTTCGAATAATAAATTATACATTACTCTATGAAAAACAGTTAAATTAATTAAATTAGGAATTAAATCTTCGACTAATTTAGGAATATCTTTTGATACGCATTCAATAAGACTTTTAGCTTCTTCCCTACCAAATAATTTATGAGAATGATCTAACATTAATTTATTTAAATGAGTAACTATTACAACACTAGAAGTAACAACTGTATATCCTATTTTTTTTGCTTCCTCTACTTTATCACTATCAATCCAATATGCATCTAATCCAAAAGACGGTTCATGAATTAAATTGTGTTCACTTGATATTTTATCATTATCAAATTTAATATTTCCTGAATTAATAGATAAAAAACGATTAATAAAAACAGTTCCATAACCAACTTCTACACCTCTAATTAAAATTCTATAATTGTCCTTATCTAAATTAGGATTACCATAGATATGGATTTTAGATGGTAAAAACCCAACATCTTTAGCAAATTTTTTTCTAATTAAAGAAACTCGATGTTTTAAATCTTGATTCAATTTAGCATCAATTAAAGATAATAAAGAAGATCCTATTTCTATACCTAAAACATCTTCTAAATGTATATCCTTCCAAGAAGGATCTTTAATTAATGTATTTCTTTCATTGATATTTTTTTCGTTTGTTAAAAATTGTTTAAACGTTTTTTTTGAATTACTCGTATACAATTTCCAAGAAAAAAACATCAACAACGAAGAAAAGGATAAAAAAATAAAATTTGGCATACCAGGAACTAATCCTAAAACTCCTAATACGATAGAACTCAAAAAAATTACTCTAAAATCACAAAGTAGCTGGCTTACTATTTGCTCACCAACATTTTGTTCTGTAGTTACCCTTGTAACTATTACCCCAGCAGCTGTAGAAATTACTAAAGCAGGAATTTGAGCTACTAATCCGTCTCCTATTGTCAGTAAAGTATAAACTTTTGCTGCTTGTCCTAATTCCATCTGATGTTGAAATACAGCAATGACTAAACCACCAATAACATTAATGATCATTATCAATATTCCAGCTATTGCATCACCTCTAACAAATTTACTTGCCCCATCCATAGAACCATAAAAATCAGCTTCTTGAGAAATTTCTATTCTACGATTTTTAGCTTCTTTTTCTCCTATTATTCCAGTATTTAAATCAGCATCAATTGCCATTTGTTTTCCAGGCATTCCATCTAAGATAAAACGAGCCCCTACTTCTGCAATTCTTCCAGCTCCTTTAGTAATAACCATAAAATTAATTATTACTAATATAATGAATACAATGCTTCCAATTGCAAAATTTCCACCAACCAAAAAATTCCCAAACGATTCTACTACATATCCTGCTGCTGATGATCCAGTATGACCATTTAATAATATAATTCTAGTAGAAGCAACATTTAAAGCTAATCTTAATAAAGTTGAAAACAACAAAATACTTGGAAAAGCAGCAAAATCTAATATGTTTTTAGTAAACATTGCTGATAACAATATCATTACTGATAAAGCTATATTAAATGTAAAAAATAAATCCAAAATAAAAGATGGCAACGGAATTATTACCATAGATAATATAATTAATATCAATATTGGACCAGATAATACGTGCCACTGAAAAGACTTGAAACTATTTACAATTTTAGACGTTGTAATAAAATTAAACATTTTTTTCTCTCTTATATTTTTTTTCATCTAAAATAGACAAACTAGTTGGTTTTTCTGGAAATTTACCTCCATTTTTTTTCCATCTTTGTACTTTCCATGCCCATGCTAATACTTCAGCTACTACTGTATAAAACTTACTAGGAACATAATGACCAACTGAAACATGACGATATAAGATACGTGCTAAAATTGGACTAGAAATTATTGGAACATAACTCTTTTTTCCCAAACTACAAATTTTCAATGCTATTGTTCCAGTTCCTTTTACTAAAACTTTTGGAGCATGCATGGTTTTTTCATCATATATTAATGCAATTGCATAATGTACTGGATTAGTAATAATTACATTTGCTTTAGGAACATCAATTGTGATATTCCGTTTGGAAGAAATTCGCATTTCATTTCGAATACGAGATTTAGTAATTGGATTTCCTTCTATATATTTTAATTCATCTCGTATTTCTTGACGACTCATTCTTAAATTTTTATAATATCGATAATTATCTAATAATATATCAAAGGAAATAATTGGTAAAATAAATAAAATTAAATAAAAACAACAACAATAAATTGTATTCATTCCTAACAAAAAAAATACGTTCATTCTATCTATTAAAAATAAAGAATCTAAATTTTGAATTTTATATTTATTAAAAAATAAAACACAAAATAATATTAAATAAAAAACCTTACATGTTAATTTACAAAAATTTACAACTGAATTGTAAGAAAATATGTTTTTTATTCCTTTCAATAAATTAATTCTTGAATACCTAATCCTTAAAAAATTAAACCTGACGAAACGACCATGTAATATTAAATAATTAGAAATTAAAATAGTTAACAAACTAATGAAAATTAGTAAAAAATAGAAAAATAAGGTTTTAAAAAAATCATACAATACAAATTGTATTGTTCTATCAAAATGTTCTGACCTAAAATTTCTACTAAAAAAAAAACAAACTTTCATCACATTTTGAAATTTAGAAAAAATTGTAAAATATAAAAATCGAAAACCTAATAAAAAAAATATCAATATTATAATTGAATTTATATCTCTAGAATTTTTATTAAATTCTCCTTTTTTATAAACTTTTTTCAATCTATAATGAGTGGGTTTTTCTGTTTTTTCATCGTTTGATTGATAAGTAGACACAATAATTTCCTTAAATTTACTGTAAGTAAAAAACAAACAAAAAAATAATATAATTTATTTTTATAATAGGAGCAAGTAGATATCTTAATTTTAAAGCATCATATAGATTTGATGAAATAAAATAAATACACTAAATGAAAATTTTTCAAAACAATATCTTTTATAACTTATAAATTTAAAAAAAAATAATGAAAACAACAAACTATTGTCTCTTTACTATAAAAAATATAAATACAAAATCTAAAATTAGTATAAGTCATAAATTAATGCTAAAAGCTGGATTAATCAGACAACTGTCTTCTGGAACGTATACCTGGTTACCAACAGGAATCAAAGTGATTAAAAACATCAAAAATATAATTAGAACAGAACTAAATAGTATCGGAGCGATGGAAATTCATATGCCAACCATGCAATCTGCGAAAATTTGGGAGAAAAGTGGAAGAAAAAAAATATATGGAAACGAACTATTTAAATTTCTAGACCGTAAAAATAATGAATTTGTTTTAGCTCCTACAAACGAAGAAGTTATAACAAATTTGATTAAACAAGACATACATTCTTACAAACAATTACCAATAATTCTGTATCAAATACAAAATAAATATAGAGATGAAATTCGAGCAAGAGCAGGAGTTGTTCGATCAAGAGAATTTATTATGAAAGATGCTTATTCTTTTCATGAAAATTCTAAATCTTTGAAAGATACATATGAAAAAATGATAAACGTATATAAAAAAATATTTAAAAAAATGAAATTAAAATTTAATTTTAAAAAAGCAAACTCTAGTCATATTGGAGGTGATATTTCTCACGAATTTCAAATAAATGTAGATAACATTTTAAAAAATAAAGATATAAAATATGAAAATATTGACAATGATCCTATAGAAATAGCACATGTCTTTCAAATTAAAAAAAAATATACATCAATCTTCAATACTAAAATACAAAATAAACAGGGAACAGAAAAAATTATCACAATGGGTTGCTATGGTATAGGAATAACTCGGTTAGTAAGTGCTATTATTCAACAACATCACGATAAAAAAGGTATTATTTGGCCAAATCTTTTATCTCCTTTTCAAATTGTAATAATACCTATAAATTTGTATAAATCAAAATCGGTAAACAATATTTCTATTAAAATATATAAAATTTTAAAACAAAATGAATTTGATGTTCTATTTGATAATAGAAAAGAAAGAACCGGAGTGATCTTTAACGAAATGGATTTAATCGGTATTCCACATCAAATCATCATTAGTGAAAAACTTTTAAAAAATAACGAAATAGAATACCGAGATAGGAAAAATCATATTTCTAAAATTTTAGAAAAACAAAATATAATAAACTTTATTACAAAACAAATAAAAAAATAAAAAAAATAATAACCAAAATAATTTATTTTTGTTTATATGAAATATAAAAATTTTTTTCTCCACATAGTGCTTTTATTTCATATAAAAACAAATCCGTAACATGAATCAACCAATCTGTTCCTAACTGAAATTTAGAATATAAAGAATTATTTGAATAATTATATTTTATACATATTGGTGTAGTTCCAAGAAAAGAATGTTTTTTTAAAATTTTAGATACAGATTTTAAAAAAAATAAATTAGTATCTATTTCATTCAAATATATGAAACATTTCTTTATATATTTATTTCTAAACGTGTTTATATCTAAAAGACTACGAACAACAAATCTATGATTTAAAAAATTATTATTGTAATAACTAAAAGAAATATAACCATTAACTATAATGACATTGTCTTTCACAATAAAATCTTTATATTTTTCATATACATCTGAAAAAAAAATAAGTTCTATAATTGCAGAATTATCATCTAACATTAATGTTAAAATAATTGTATTTTTAGCAGTTATTCTTTTTTTAATTTGTTGTATAACTCCCATTATATTACAAATATATTTATTTCTTTTTTTTAAAACATCAGAAATCCAACAAATATCAAATACAAATTTCACTTCTTTAATATATATATAAATCGGATGACTACTTAAGTAAAAACCAAATACATCTTTTTCAAAAATTAATTTATCTAAATCAGTCCAGATTATATTTTTAGAAACAGAAGATTCATTTTTTATTTTATCAATTATTTTTTCTTTAGAAATGTTAAAAATAATATTTTGTTTTGTTTTTTTCTCAATTAAATATTGACGAGACGACTGAATAATTTTAGGTAACATATTTGCCAAAACATCACGATCTATTTCAAAAATATCTAAAACTCCAGATTTAATTAATTTTAATAAAACTATACGAGTTAATTTTTTATGATCAATTCTAATACATAAATCAAAAAGATCTAAAAAGATTCCTTTTTTTGTTCTATTCTCTAAAATAGAGAGAATGACACTTTTTCCTATTCCTTTAATCATTCCAAGACCAAAAACTATTTTTTTATCTTTACTAACAAAAAAATCATATTCACTTAAATTAATATTCGGAAGTAAAATATTTATTTTCATTCGACGTACTTCTTCAATGATAAAAAAAAGTTTTTTAGTATTATCCATTTCTTCTGTTAATATTGAAGCAAAAAATTCTAATGGATAATTAACTTTTAGCCATAACGTTTGATATGACAACAATGCATATGCTGCTGAATGCGATTTATTAAACCCATAACCCGAAAATTTTTCTAATAAATCAAAAATTTTAATTGATAAACTTGAATTTATATTATTTTTACTAGCTCCTTTCTTAAAAATTGTTCTTTGTTTAATCATTTCTTCTGGTTTTTTTTTTCCCATAGCTCTTCTTAAAATATCAGCCTGAGATAATGTATATCCAGCTAGTATTTGCGCGATTTGCATTACTTGTTCTTGGTATAAAATAATTCCGTAAGTAGATTTTAAAATTGGTTTTAAAGAAATATGTTGCCATTTTTCATCAGGATAAAAAATTTCCTCTAATCCATGCTTTCTAGAAATAAAATTATCAACCATTCCAGATTGCAATGGTCCTGGACGAAACAAAGCAATTAAAGAAATTAAGTCTTCAAATGAATCAGGTTTTAATCGCTTTATTAAATTTTTCATACCTTTCGATTCTAACTGAAATATTCCTGTAGTTTCAGCTGTTTGTAAAAAATTATAGCACTTGCTTTCATTTAAATTAATGCCATTAATATTTAACAAAGACTGTTTTTTTACTTTTTTAATTTTATTAATCATTCTTACTGCATAACTAATAATAGTTAAAGTTTTTAAACCTAAAAAATCAAATTTAACCAATCCAACACTTTCAATATCATCTTTATCAAATTGAGTAATTTGATTTTTACCTTCTTCATCAAAATATAAAGGAGAAAAATTAGTTATTTTAGTTGGAGATATAACTACACCACCAGCATGTTTTCCAATATTTCTAGTTACTCCTTCTAATTTTTTAGATAAATCTATTACTGTTTTAACATTTTTATCACTATTATAAATTGATAATAATTCACTATTTATAGACAATGCTTTCTTTAATGTAATTCCTGGATCTAAAGGGATTTTTTTAGAAATACTATTCATAAATCCATAATTATAACCTAAAGCGCGTCCAACATCTCTAATCACCGATTTTGCGGTCATAGTACCAAAAGTAATTATTTGAGAAACTGAATTTTTACCATACAAATTTGATACATGCTCGATTACTAAATCACGCTGTTTCATACAAAAATCTATATCAAAATCTGGCAAAGAAATTCTATTTCTGTTTAAAAAACGCTCAAATAACAAATTAAATGATAACGGATCCAACTCTGTAATCAATAAACAATATGCAACCAGCGATCCTGCTCCAGATCCTCGTCCTGGACCTACTGGAATTTTATTTTTCTTTGCCCATTCTACAAATTCCATAACAATTAAAAAATAACCTGAAAAACCCATAGAATTAATAACTTTTAGTTCTAATGATAAACGTTCGTCATACTTATGACGAATATTAGCTCTAACACTTTTATTAGGAAAATTTTCCCTTAATCGTTTTTCTAAACCTTTTTTTGATTTAACAATTAAAAAGTCTTTTGTACTTAATTTTCCTGTAAAAAAATTAGGAAGAAATCTATGTCCTAAATTCAAAAATACATTACATCTTTTAGCAATTTCTAATGTATTAGAAATTGATTCTGGAATGTCAAAAAATAACTCATTCATTTCTTCATTAGTTTTTAAATACTGATCATTAGTATATTTATTTAAAAAACAAGAATCATTTATAGATACCCCTTGATTAATTGAAACACGTATCGTATGTTCATAAAAATCTTTCTTATGAAGAAAACAACAAAAGTTTGTCGCAACCACTGGTAGTTTTTCTGAAAGTGCTATATTAACAGCAATTTCTAAGTATTTTTTTTCATTAGAAAAACCTAACCTATTTAGTTCAATATAAAAAGAGTTGGGAAAATATTTTCTGTAAAAACTAATACATGCTTTAGAACAATTGAAATTTTCTTTGATTAAATTTATTCCAATATCTCCAAAACAACCTCCAGATAAAATAATTAATCCTTGATTGTGTTTTGATAACCATTGTTGTTTTATAAAAACATCATTTCCTGTATTTTTATATCTATTTTGATATGCTTTAGAAATTAAAATAATTAAATTCCTATATCCTTCATTATTTTTTGCTAATAGTGTCAATTTTGAAAATTTATTACTTCCTTCTAAAAAATTAGATTGTATTGTACAATCAGCTCCTATGATTGGTTTTAACCCCAATTTATTAGATATTTTATAAAATTTTATTATTCCAAATAAATTATTTAAATCTGTAATTGCAATTGCTGGAAAACCTAGCTTAGATGCATTTCGAACTAATTCTTTAGGCTTATGCATTCCATCGCACAATGAATAGTCACTATGAACGCGTAAGTGAACAAATTGGCTATTAATCATCTATTACCTATTTTATATTAATTAATGTGAAATAGCATTTTTATCTTTATTTCTAAACGTATTCAAAAAAATCTATCTTGTCCACATACAATGGTTGCTCTACAAACTGTAATATTGTTAACTTTTATAATACCGTCAAACCAAAAAAAATTTTTAATTTCTTTTTTTAAAAAAACTGTAACAATAATTACATCTCCAGGAAATACAAATCGTTTAAATCTAACATTTTTTACCGATAATAAATAGTATACACTTTTAATAAATAATTTTTCTTTATTCTTGCATATAAACAAATTTGCCGTTTGAGCAATTGATTCTAACATTAAAACACCAGGAAAAATTTTCTTATTAGGAAAATGTCCTTTAAAATAAAATTCATCAGAAACAATATTTTTTTTTGCAACTAAAAATTGATTTTTTTTAAATTTTAAAATTTTATCAACAAATAAAAATGGATGTCTATGAACTAATAAATCTAAAATATTTTCCTTTTCAGAATAGTTTTGTTTATTTTTCATAAAGTTGTATTGCAATTTAAAAAATTAGTATTTATTTATAAAAACAATATTTCCTTATTCTAAACTACCAAAATTAACTTGGAATCTTTCTATTTTAGAAGAATCATATTTTCCAATCGGGCATGCATACGAAATAGAAATTTTTCCTATGGGTGAAATCCACTTATAAGATATTCCACTAGATATATAAATTGCATTAGGATTGCTAAAATCAAAAAAATCCGCAGAATCTAATTCTAGATCATGTTTCCAATTAGAATTCCATACAACTCCAGAATCTAAAAAAATAGAAGGTCTAACATGATTCGTTCTTTTCCTGTTAAATAATTTATTTGGAAAAAATAAATCCATATTTGTAATTATCATTCCATTGCCTCCTATATATTTATCATTTTCACAAATATTATTTCTATGTATTCCGATACAAGAAACATTTTGTTTATTATAATAAACAGATTTCGGACCAATACTATTTAATATAAAACCCCTAACCGAATGAGAACCACCAGCATAAAAATTTTCATAAAATGGCATTTCTCTTTTTCCAAAAAAAGAATCTCCAAAACCTAAATGTGAATGCAATGAAAGTTTGAAATTTGTTCTTCTGTTAATTGAAATAGATTCATAATCATCTAATAATATTTTATAAAAACTATTATCTGACCCAGGTAAAGTAAATTTTCCAGTCAAAGTCATATCATGTTTAGATTTAAAAAAATCAAAGTTCAAAAAATCAGGATTTGAAGTAGATTTATGATTTTTCCATTTAAAATTAATAATTAAATCATCTATTTGTTGATAAATATTTTTATAACTATTTGTAGTAAAACTTTTTAAAGAAGATAAATATTTCATTATAGAAATATGATTTTTTAAATCTGTTAACACATTATGAACATAACTAAAACCAAATAACAAATCATTTTTATCATTCACATTAAAATTTAAATTAGAATCTACACCATAACTTTCATCTGTATAACGAAATAGTTCAGCATAATCTCCTTTGACTCGATCATGAAAAACTCGATTAGTAAGAACTGTATTATAAAAATCATAATATGGATATATCAAGGACAAATCTCCATATATTTCATTATCATTACTAGAAACATCTATTCTATATTCTGTACCAGTCCCTAACCAATTTTTCTGAGACATTGATAAATTTAAACTAACACCAGTTTCCATTCCATATCCAGAACTAAAATTTAACAAACCAGTATTTTTTTCTTTTATGACATAAATTAAGTCAACTTGATTAGATTTATTACCTGACAATATTCTGTATCTTACATTAACATCTTTAAAAAACTGAGTTTCCTTTAGTTTTGTAATTGAATTGTAGAAGTTCTTTCTTCTAAATATGTCACCTTCTAAAATATCAATTTGATTTCTTAATATTGAATCTTTTGTATATTTATTTCCTTTAAAATATATTCTATGTACAAAATAACGCTTTTCTGGGTTTATGCTAATATGTACTTCAACTGTTTTAGTTTTTTTGTTAAAAATTGGACAAATGGATGCGTGAGCTTGTTCATAACCATACTTATAGTATTTTTTAAGAATGGTTTTTTTAAATTTTTCTAAACAAGTAAAATCCAATAAAGAATTTAAAGAAATATATTTTTCTTGTTCTTTTTTAAATGAATCGTTTAAAACGTTTCCTTCTATTAATATTTTTTTTAAAAAATATTGTTTTCCTTCATTAATATTAATAAAAACATCTATAGTTTTATTTTTTTTAAAAATTCTAATTTTGACATGTTTAATGGAAAAATTCAAAAATCCTAAAGATAAATAATAATTTCTCAATTTTTTAAAATTTTTTGTTAATTGTTTTGGATAAAAACGATGATCTCTAAAAAAATTCCAAAAGGATGATTGTTTGTTCATTGATAAAATTGACGTTATTTTATTTTTTGAGATTTTCTTACAACCTATAATTCTAAAATTTTGTAATGTATAAAATTTTCCTGGTTTTATGTTGATTTTTAAATTAACTTTATTCGATTTTTTATTTAAAAATGAAGATATATTAATAGTATTTTCAAATTTACCAATTTTAAAAAATCCATTTTTTATTTTTTTTTTTAAAAGATCTATTTTCGTAATATCTAAAAGTTTTCCTTTTTCTATTTTGAGATATTTTAATATCTTTTCAAAATTTTTTTTGTTATTCATTTCATCAACTATCTCTATATTTGACAATATAGGTCGTTCTACAACATTTAAAACCAAAGAATTGTTATGTTTTTCCATAACTATTTTAGAGAAATTATTAGTTAATAATAATTTTCTTAAAAACTTTTTAACTCTAGTTTTAGAACTTAAATAATTAGAATTTAATTCACTAACTCTTGAAATTATACTAATTGGTATACGATTTAATCCTTTGTAGTGAATTTCTTTTTTTTCCAAACTTGTTTTTTTTATTTGAACCATTCCAATGAATAAACACACAAAAACAAAAAAAAATATCTTTCTTATAATCATTTTTACATTCTTCTATATAATCAAAAAATATTATCTTTTTCTAAAATTCTAAAAAAATTAAAAAAAAACAACTTAATTAATTTAAATTTAACTAAATATTTATCTATAAATAAATTTATAAAAATTGATAAAAAAACAATAAAAAAAATACACTAAAAAATATCTTTTCAAACAAAAAAACACTAATTATTTAAAATAACTTTCATAAGTAACAAAAAAATTTTTTTTACTCTTATTTATCTTTAATAACATTATTTATATTTCTACTAAAGTACTCCTATAGGTAATTTTTAAAATATTTAAATACTTTATTCAAAAAAATAAATTTGAAATTATTTGTAATACAAAAAAAATAATAAAATATATTCTATAAACTTTATTGGACATTTTTTTTATATTGAATTTTATTTCATTTTTTTTAAAATTACAAAAGTGTATTTTTCAAAATAATTTCTAAAAAATAATAGCTCTTTTTTAAATGAATAAAATTATTTTAATAACTATATATGAAGATATCTATGTACTTAATGAAAAATATTTTATTAAAAAGAATTTTCTTTAAATATCTTTAATATCAGATTTAATATCAATGTAATAATTTCTTTCATGGTTAGATAATTACATCCGTATTTATAACTCCATTTCTTAAAATAAAAAAATTACTTAAAATTAAATATTTTATAAAATTACAGATAAAACCATCTACCATGAAAGAAAAATACAATTAATGAATATTAATTAAAAGTTTTTTTTTCATGTTAAAAAAAACATCTATTTTTAAACATAAGAAACTAAAAATTAGGTTAATAAAAAGTTAAAATTTCAATAATTCCTTTTCTTTTAAAGATGCAATTTCGTCAATCTTTTTTATATGAATATCAGTAATTCTTTGAATTTCTTTATTGTAAACACGTTCTGTATCTTTATTAATTATATTTTTTTTTACAAAAGTTTTTAATTTTTCTTTGCAATCACGACGAATAGAACGAATGGATACTTTACTCAATTCAATTTCAGAACGAACTAATTTAACCAAACTTTTTCTGCGATCTTCCGTTAAAGAAGGAAATTTTATTCGAATAAAATTAGCAAATTTAATTGGATTCAATCCTAAATTAGAACTAATAATCGATTGTTGGACTTTATCTAATATGTTACTGTCAAAAACATTTATTTTTAATGTTGAAAAATCTTCTACAATAATATTTGCTATTTTTCTTAAAGGAGTTTTAATACCAAAATATTCAACAAAAATATTTTCCAATATTTTTGGAGATGCTCGTCCTGTTCTTATTTTAGAAATACTAATTTTTAAAAACTCAATTGCTTGATCCATTCGATTGTCAGCATTTTGTTGAAAATTGACTAACATAGTTATACCAACCTATTCATATATAAAAAACATTTTAAAAGCAAATAAAAAAACATTACATAACTATAGTACCTTCTTTTTTTCCAAAAATTACTTTCTTCAAAGAACCTGTTTTATTTATATTAAAAACCCTAATAGGAACTTTATAATCTCTCGCTAAAACAACAGCTGACACATCCATAATTTTTAATTCTTTTTTTAATACAAAATCATAACTTAACATTTTATACATTTTAGTTTTTGAATATTTTTCAGGATCATAATCATAAATTCCATTTACTCTAGTACCTTTTAAAACTACATCAGCTTGAATTTCAATACTACGTAAGCAAGCTGCTACATCCGTAGAAAAAAATGGATTTCCAATTCCTGCTGAAAAAATTACTACATATTTATTAGATAATAAGTCCATAGCTTTTTCATAATTATAAATTTCTGTCATATTCCCAATTGGAATAGAACTCATTAAGCAAGTTTTAACCGATAATTTTTGAATAACATCTTTAAAAGCTAAACTATTAACGACTGTAGATAATATTCCTATTTGATCAGATACCACATTACTAAATCCTTGTTTTTTTAAATTACAACCTCTAAATAAATTGCCTCCTCCAAATAAAACTCCTATTTCTATACCATATTCTAATAAAACTTTAATTTCTTTCGCTATTCTTTCGACAGAAAGAACATCAATTCCAAAAATATTTGTGTTCTTTTTTTGAAACGATTGACCACTAATTTTAAGTAAAATACGATTATATATAGGTTTCTTTCGTCCAATACTCATATCTTTTATGATTCCAAGTATATAAAAATATTTTTTAACACATTCTTGTTTAATTTACAGAGATTTATAAAATATAAAAAATTTTTCTACTTTAATAATCGTTTCCAACTTCAAATCTAATAAAAGAACTTATTGCACTATCATTTTTTTTTAAATAATTATTTACAGTAATTTTATTATCAA
Organism: Buchnera aphidicola (Tetraneura sorini); assembly: GCA_049942775.1. Taxonomy (GTDB): domain Bacteria; phylum Pseudomonadota; class Gammaproteobacteria; order Enterobacterales; family Enterobacteriaceae; genus Buchnera_D; species Buchnera_D aphidicola_E. The sequence goes on along the minus strand of CP188087.1, from coordinate 215,188 downwards.
AAATAAAATTTTGTTCTAATAAAACAATTTCTTCAAAAAATTTTTCCATTCTTCCAGAAACTATTTTATTAGTAATTTCCATAGATTTTCCTAAAGAGTTTGCTAAATTAAATTGAATTTTTCTTTCTCTTTCAAATATATCAATAGGAACACTATTTTTAGATAAAAATTTAGGTTTGCTAGCTGCAATGTGCATTGCAATTTTTTTACCTAATCGTTCTTTATTACATTTTTTAAAATCAACTAATACTCCTATACGATTTAAATGTAAATAATCTTGAACATTAGATCCTTCTAATAAAAAAAATCTACGAAATAAAATATTTTCAGAAAATTTAGAAATTAGTTCTAGTCGTAAACTTTCAAACTTTTTTTGTATTTGATTAAGATCTTTTACATTTTCCAGTACTGCTGTTTTTACAATTAAATTTCCGAAATTAATAAAAAGTTGATTTTTAGATACAAAATCTGTTTCACAATTCATTTCTAAAATACTAGAAATATTTTTTTTTTTATATAAAAAAATAGATCCCTCTAATGATAAATTAGAAATTTTATTTAAAGAACGATCTATACCTAATTTTCTTAAATGATCTATAGCTAGTTCTGTATTTCCATTAAATAGTAATAATGATTTTTTACATTCTACTAATCCTGCCCCTGTTTTATTTCTTAGATCTTTAATTAATTGCAATAAATTTTTAATAACCATAACTAAAACCCTTTATTATAAAAAAATATTTTAAAAAAAATATCTAATCATTGAATTTGATTTTTAAATTTATTTAAATTAACGTTTTTATTAATGAAATTAAATATTGTTGATAAATATAAATCTATAGAACGAATGGAATCATCATTTCCAGGAATAACAAAATCTATCCCATCTGGATTAGAATTAGTATCTACTATAGAAAAAACAGGAATTCCTAGATTATTCGCTTCTTTAACAGCAATATTTTCATATTCTGCATCTATTATAAATAATGCATCTGGTAATCCACCAATATTTTTAATTCCTCCTAAACTATTTTCTAATTTTTCAAGTTCTCTTTTTCTCAATAACGCTTCTTTTTTAGTTAATTTTTTAAAAGTACCATCCGTCGATTGCAGTTCTAAATTTTTTAAACGATTAATTGACTGACGAACAGTTTTCCAATTTGTTAACATTCCACCTAACCAACGTTGATTTACATAATATTGATTCATTTTTATTGCTGCACTTTTAACAATTTTACTAGCAGCTTTTTTAGTTCCAACAAATAAAATTTTTCCACTTTTTAGAAATATTTTTTTTAATTCTAATATTGCTAAATGGAACATTGGTAACGTTTTTTCAAGATTAATTATGTGTACTTTATTTCTCGTACCGTAAATAAAAGGTTTCATTTTAGGATTCCAATATCTAGTTTGGTGTCCAAAATGAACCCCCGCTTTAATCATATCTTTCATGGATAACATCAACATAATCACTCCAAAATTAGAAAACAAAAGTTTTTTTATAAGAATAAATATTTACATTGAAATAATACCTATTAATATTGATTAATATACAATTATATGTAAATATTTTTGATACTAATAGTTAATTTAAATTTATTTAATCAATAAATTTAAATAAAATTAAATAATTTTATATTTAAATATAATCCAAAACAATGAAAATACATATTAAAAATAAAGAAGAAATTGAAAAAATAAAAATTTCTAGTAAATTAGCAAGTGAAGTTTTAGATATGATTACAGAATACATGATAGAAAATGTTAGTTTAGAAAAAATAAATAAAATTTGTCATGAATATATTACTGAAAAACAAAATGCAATACCTGCTTGTTTAGGTTATTTAGGTTATCCAAAATCAATATGTATATCTGTTAATGATGTAGTATGCCATGGAATACCAAATAAAAAACAACATCTAAAAGACGGAGATATAGTAAATGTTGATGTTACTATATTAAAAAATGGATATTATGGAGATACATCAAAAATGTTTGCAATTGGGAAAATTAACAAAACTGCAAAAAAATTATGTCAAACTACTAAAAAAAGTTTATATCTAACCTTTAACAAAATAAAACCAGGGGTACCAATCAATATTATTGGAAAAACTATAGAAAAAGAAACTAAAAAAAACGGATTTTCAATTGTAAAAGAATATTGTGGTCACGGGATAGGAAAAAATTTTCACGAAGAACCACAAATATTACATTACTATAATAAAAATCAAAATGAACCGTTACAAGAAAATATGATTTTTACAATTGAACCAATGATAAATGTAGGACAATCATATGTAAAACTAATGAAAGATAACTGGACAGTAAAAACACAAGATAGAAGTTTATCCGCACAATATGAACATACAATTTTAGTAACAAAAAATGGATGTAAAATTCTTACAAAAAGAAAAACAGAAACAATACCTTATGAATTTAATAATAAGTAAATTTTTTTAATTAACACAATGTTGGAAAATTTATGAACTATAAAACAATCATTGAAAAAGCATTTGAACAAAAAGAAAATTTAAAAAAAAGAAAAGATAACGAAGAACTATTAAAAATAGTAAATGAAATTTTATCATTATTAAATGAAGGAAAATTACGAATATGTGAAAAAATACAACAAACATGGATAACTCATCAATGGCTCAAAAAAACAATATTACTTTCATTATACTTAAATAAAAATAAAATAATTAAAAATTCTAGTAATCCTTACTTCGATAAAACACCCTTAAAATATTCTCAATATACCTATGATAAATTTAAAAAAGAAAACATCAGATTAACTCCAACAGCAACAGTTCGTTTTGGAGCTTGTATAAAGAAAAATACTATTCTTATGCCTTCATTTGTTAATATTGGAGCATATATAGATAAAAATACTATGATAGATACTTGGTCAACAATTGGTTCTTGTGCACAAATAGGAAAAAATGTACATATTTCTGGAGGAGTTGGTATTGGAGGAGTACTAGAACCAATGCAAGAAAATCCAACAATAATTGAAGATAATTGTTTTATCGGAGCTAGATCTGAAATTGTAGAAGGAGTAATTGTAGAAGAAGGATCTGTAATTTCTATGGGAGTATTTATTGGAAAAAGCACAAAAATCTATAACCGAGAAACTGGAAAAATTTCTTATGGAAAAATTCCAAAAAAATCAGTAGTTGTTGCTGGTAGCTTACCTTCAAAAGATAAAAGCCACAATTTATATTGTGCTATAATAGTAAAAAATGTAAATGATAAAACTCTAAGTAAAGTACAAATAAATCAGCTATTAAGAGAAATAGAATAAAACAATTAATTTAAAAAAATATGATCTAGTCCGATTATTATTCATAATTTATAAAACGGACTAGAAGTTTATTATAAAAACAAACAAGCAAATTTTATAATGTTACATATACTATTCTACCAGAACGAAAAATACGAAAAACTAATGTTGAACTATTTGTATTTAATATTTTTTGTAAATCTAAAAAATCATGAATTTTATAATTGTTGACATTTAAAATTATATCATTCATTTTAAAACCATGAAAATAAGCTGGAGTATTTTTACGAATATATTTTATTTTAATAAAATTCTTGTTTTGTAAACTGAAATAACTAAACATAATACCTTTTAAAATTTTGCAACGAACAGAAAAAATATGCAATTTAGATTTAACGTATTGTAGTTTAAGTGTAATATTTTTTATTTTTTTCCCATCTACAACTCCTAAAGTTATATAATTCTCCAATGGACTAGATCCTAACAAAGCTCGAAACGAAGAAAAACTAGAAATTATTTTTCCATTAATTGTAACTATTACATCTCCGGGTTTAATTCCAGATTTATCAGCTACTGAATTAGGAAGTACTTGATTAATAAATATGCCACTATTTGAATTAATTTTCATTATTTTAGCTAACTCTGAATTCAAGTCTGTTCCTATAATTCCTAATTTTCCTCTTTTAACATGACCATATTTTATTATTTGATTGGATATATTACTAATCATATTACTTGGAATTGAAAAACCTATTCCAATATTACCTCCACCTGGAGCTAATATTGCTGTATTAATACCTATAAGTTCTCCTTTTAAATTAACTAATGCTCCTCCTGAATTTCCACGATTAATTGCTGCATCTGTTTGAATAAAATTTTCATAATATTCAAGATGTAAACCACTTCTACCTAACGCTGAAACAATTCCTAAAGTAGCAGTGTTTCCTAATCCATAAGGATTTCCAATAGCTAACGTATAATCACCAACTTTTAACAAATCTGAATTAGATAATCTCATAGAAACTAAATTTTCAGCATTTTTTAATTTTAGTACGGCAATATCTGAACTAACGTCTTTTCCAACTAATGTAGCTGAATAAAAACGATGATCATTTAATCCTACTTCAATTTTCCTAGCATGATTTATTACATGACTATTAGTTACTACATATGCATTCTTTGCATCAATAATTACTCCTGATCCAGAAGCATAAAACAAACCTGAACTTTCATTTATTAGATTTTTATTGTTTTTAAAACTTAAATTTGATTTTTGAAAATCAATGTTTGATTCTTTTGTACAAGTAAGAAAACTTTTTTTAAAACAACCTAAATTATTTTTATAATTTACATTTCCTTTATTTGGATAATAAAATCCTTCAACAGATACACTAACTACTGAAGGCATAACTTTTTCCAGAACATTCGATAAAGTAGGTATTGTTAACTCCGTTTTTTTATCATGTTTTAAAACAGTTGAGGAATTAACATCCTGTACAAAAAGAAAATAAAAAAATAAGCTGCATAAAAAAAAAACATTTTTATTCATAAATCAATTCCTAATTTATACACTTAAAAAAATTAATAATAAATTCTAAATTTCATTCTTAGTCTAAAAGACTAAAAAGTAACTAAAATTAATACTTGATATATCTTTTTTTTAAAATTAATTAAAATTTTTTAAAATATTTATTTTTTCTTTAGTTTATCAATTTAATTATTTCAACTAATTTTTTAAATTTATCTTTTAAAAATTTGAAAAATACTTTTCCATGAAATTCATTCAATATTATTGAACAATAACTAGTATGATAATTTTTATAAATCTTTTAATAAAAATTGACAAAATGCTTATAACAATATTTATTAAAATTTTTTTATAAATTTAAAAAAATATAAAACTTAGTAATACTAAAACATAAATTCAAAAACAAAAACTTAATTATTAATTATGAATAATTTTGACTAAATTTCAAAATAATATGAATTTTCTAATTACCGAAATTAAATGGTGACTAAAAAATATTCTTTATATATTGTACTTGAAGAACTATTTTTATTATAATCGGAATATACATTTTAAAAATGTGTAAATAAATTATAGCGATCTATTATTTAAAGTTAATCTAAACTAATCACTTAAAAAAAAAAAAGAAAAATTTTAACCATAAAAACTGTGGATTATTAAACAATTCTAAAATAGTCAAGAAATGTATTGACTTATCCAACAAGGAAAAAAAATGAAACTATTATCTGGTTCAGAAATGGTCATACATTCTTTAATTGATCAAGGAATAGAATATGTTTTTGGGTATCCTGGTGGTGCTGTATTAGATATTTATGATTCATTAAAAACAGTAGATAATAAAATTAATCATATTTTAGTAAGACATGAACAGGGAGCTGTACATATGGCTGATGGGTATGCTAGAGCTTCTGGAAAAACTGGTGTTGTATTAGTTACTTCAGGACCAGGTGCAACAAATGCTATTACAGGAATTGCTACAGCTTATATGGACTCAATTCCAATTGTTGTAATATCTGGACAAGTTTCCTCTCATCTAATTGGTTTTGATGCATTTCAAGAATGCGATATGATTGGAATATCTAGACCAATAGTTAAACATAGCTTTTTAGTAAAAAAAACAGAAGAAATCCCACTTATTTTTAAAAAGTCTTTTTTCTTAGCATCAACTGGAAGAAAAGGTCCAGTAGTAATCGATTTACCAAAGAATATTTTGGATCAACAAAATAAAAAAAAATATTTTTGGCCTATAAATATTAACATTAGATCATATAATCCTACTCTAATAGAAGGAGAAGAAAAAATTCCAAAAGTAATAGAACAATTACTTTTTTCAAAAAAACCAGTTATATATTCAGGAGGAGGAGTAATTAGTTCAAATGCTAGTGAAGAACTAAAAGAACTATCTGAATTGTTGTTTTTACCAGTTACTACATCATTAATGGGATTAGGTTCTTTTCCAGCAAGTCACACACAAAGTATTGCAATGTTAGGAATGCACGGAACGTATGAAGCAAATATGGCTATGCATTATTCTGACTTAATTTTTGCAATTGGAGTTAGATTTGATGATAGAACAACTAATAATTTAGAAAAATATTGTCCAAATGCAAAAATTATACATATAGATATTGATCCAACTTCTATATCCAAAACAGTAAAATCAGACATCTCAATCGTAGGAGATGCAAAATATATTTTAAATAAAATAATTAATTTTTTAAAAAAAAACAAAATAACTAGAAACAAAAAATTTTTAAAAAAATGGTGGGAATCTATAAATAAATGGAGAGCTATAAATAGTTTACAATATAAAAAAAACAAAAAAAAAATACAACCACAAGAAATTATTAAAACACTTTGGAAACTTACAAAAGGAAAAGCTTACGTGACATCTGATGTTGGACAACATCAAATGTTTACAGCACAATATTATCGATTTGATGATCCTAGAAAATGGATTAATTCTGGAGGATTAGGAACAATGGGTTTTGGATTACCGGCAGCAATTGGAGTAAAAATTGCTTTTCCAAAAGAAATGGTGGTTTGTATTACAGGCGATGGAAGTATTCAAATGAATATTCAAGAACTGTCTACAGCTAAACAGTATAAAACTGCAATTTTGATTGTTAATCTAAACAATAAATCTTTAGGTATGGTTAAACAATGGCAAGACGTCATGTATTCTTCTAGATATTCACACTCTTATATGAAATCTTTACCTAATTTTGTAAAATTAGCAGAATCGTACGGGCACATAGGAATATCTATTAATGAACCAAAAGAAATTAAAAAAAAATTAAAATCTGCAATTAAACACTTGTCTAAAAATCATCTTGTATTTCTAGATGTGCAAATTGATAGTTCAGAACACGTTTATCCTATGCAAATCAGAAACGGATCTATGAAAGATATGTTATTAAGAAAAAATAGGTAAATCAAAAAATGAAAAGATTTTTATCAATTTTACTAGAAAACGAATCTGGTTCATTATCAAGAGTTGTTGGTCTGTTTTCCCAAAGGGGTTACAATATAGAAAGTCTTAATGTAGCTCCTACTGAAGATCCTTCAATATCAAAGATGACAGTTCAAACTATTGGAAACGAAAAAGTAATTGCACAAATTGAAAAGCAACTTCAGAAAAATATAAACGTTTTGAATGTTTTTGAAATCAAGAAAAATAAACATTTACAAAAAGAAATCATTTTAATTAAAATAAATATTATTAATAAAGAAAAAAAAGAAATATTAGAAATAATTAAAACATTTCAAGGAAAAATAGTTCTAAAAAAAAACATTTGTAATATCATACAACTATCTGAAACTCATGAAAACATAAATAAATTTTTAAAACTAATTGAAGAAAAAACAAGCATATTAGAATTAACTCGTTCTGGTATAATAAGTGTCACAAAATTAAAATAAATATTTATAAAAAATGTTTCGATAAAAAAATGAACCAAAAAAAAGATACAAAATATTTTCATACATCAGTAATGAAAAAAGAAGTCATTAAATATTTAAAGATAAAAAAAAATGGAATATACATTGATGCAACTTTTGGATATGGCGGGCATACTAAAGAAATTTTGAAAAAATTAGGAAAAAATGGAAGGGTCTATGCCATAGACAAAGATCCAGAAACTAAAAAACAAGCAGAAAAAATAGCTGATCCTAGATTTTATTTTATTAATGGAAATTTTTCAAAAATTTATAGTTATGCAATTGATCTAGGAATAAAAAAAAAAATTGATGGGATATTATTTGACTTAGGAATTTCATCACCACAGTTAGATAATCCAAATCGTGGATTTTCTTTTAGTAACGATGGTCCATTAGATATGAGAATGAATCAAAAAAACTATGTTTCTGCATCTAGGTGGTTAAAACAAGCAGAAGAAAAAAAAATCCATATTATTTTAAAAAAATATGGTGAAGAAAGATATTCAAAAAAAATAGCAAAAGCAATAAAAAAACAAAATAAAAAAAAAATGATTACTAGAACTAATGAACTATCAAAATTAATTTGTAAAACTATTCCAACATTAAATAAAAAAAGAAAAAAACATCCTGCAACTAGAAGTTTTCAAGCAATAAGAATACATATAAACCAAGAGTTGGAAAATTTAGACATAGCTTTAAAAAACATATTAGACATAATGAATAAAGAAAGTAGAATTTTAATAATAAGTTTTCATTCATTAGAAGATAAACAAGTAAAAAAATTTATTTTAAATAATTCTACATACAATAATATTCCTAAAAAATTATCTATTTTAGAAAATGATTTAAAAAAACAAAAAAAGATCAGATTAAAAAATATAAAAAAAATTTCACCGAGTAAAAATGAAATTAAAAAAAACCCTCGATCAAGAAGTGCTATACTAAGAGTTTCTGAAATCATATAGAAAAATATTTAATTTTTATTTTAAAATTTAATAAAATTAATATAAAAAATGAAAAAAAACTATATTTTTTAAATATAAAAAAATACTCTTCTATTTTAAAAAAATAAAAAAAAATCAGATTTTTAATCTTATACATTTAAATTAATAAAAAATTAAATTTATTTTTTTATTTTTTATTGTTTTTTAAATACTAATATTTTATTAAATTAAAATTTTTTTCTTCAAATTAAAAAAATATTAGTAAAAAAATATTATTTAAAAAATGGAAATAGGCTAAGAAATAATGATTTCGACAACAAAAAAAAAACTAGTGTTCGGAATTGACATAGGAACAACAAAAGTAACTACTTTAGTAGGAGAAATATTGACTGATGGATTAATTAATATAATTGGAATAGGAAATTGTTCATCTAAAGGAATTGATAATGGTTCAGTTAACGATTTAGAATCAATAATAAAATGCATACAAAAATCTATTGAACAAGCTGAGATTATGTCCAAATCTCGTATTTCTTCAGTATATTTATCTTTGTCAAGTAAAGATATAAATTGTCAAAATGAAATTGGAATTATTCCTATAATTCAAGAAAAAGTAAATAAAGAAGATATAAAAAATGTAATTTTTATTGCAAAATCAGTTCAAATATATAACGAACATTGTATGTTACACGTATTACCACAAGAATATCAAATAGATCAACAAACTGGAATTAAAAATCCGATTGGTTTATCTGGCATAAGAATGAAAGCTGAAGTACATTTAATTACTTGTCATAAAAAAATAAAGCAAAATCTAATAAAATGTATAGAAAAATTTGGATTAAAAGTTGATCAATTAATTTTTTCAGGTTTAGCTTCTAGCGAAGCTGTTCTTACTGAAGAAGAAAAAAATTTAGGAGTATGTTTAATTGATATTGGAGGTGGTACTATGGATATAGTAATTTATATAGCAGGAATTCTCAAACATAGTCAAGTAATCCCATATGCAGGAAATACAATTACTAATGATATTTCATATGCCTTTTCTACATCTCAAATAAATGCAGAAAATATAAAAACTCTGTATGGAACAGCAATAAGCTTAAATAAAAAAAGTACTGAAAAATTTTTAACCACTGACATTTCAGGAATGCAAAATAAGAAAATTAAAAAAAATAAATTAACTGAAATCATCGAACCTCGTTGTTCAGAATTATTCGAATTGGTAAATCAAAAAATTATTTCTTTACAAAACAAGTTAAAAAGAAATGGAGCTAAATACCAACTTTTATCTGGAATTGTTTTAACTGGAGGTAGTTCCAAAATGAAAAATGTATCCAAATGTGCTGAAAAAATTTTCAATAAAAAAGTAAGAATCGGATTTCCAAAAAAAATTACCGGAACAACAAAAAATATAAATGATCCAAATTATTCGACAGCTATTGGATTATTACATTTCGGAAAAAATAAATATATTGAAGAAATAAAAAAAGAAACAATACCAAAAAAAAAAAATATATTTTCTATTTATTTAAAAAAAATCAATAATTGGATAAAAAAAAAATTTTAAAAATATCATTGTTTTTAAATATTTTACATTTATTTTAAAATGAGGAAAAAAAATGTTTGAATCAGTAGAACAAAGCAGTAATGCTGTAATAAAAGTAATTGGAGTAGGAGGAGGAGGAGGTAACGCTGTAGAATATATGATCCGAGAAAAAATTGAAGGAGTGCAATTTTTTTCTATTAATACAGATGCTCAAGCATTAAGAAAAATTGAAGTAGCACAAACTATTCAAATAGGAAATAATATTACAAAAGGATTAGGAGCTGGTGCTAATCCAGAAATAGGTAGAACCTCTGCAGAAGAAGATAAAGAAACCATACAATCCTGTTTAGAAGGTTCAGATATGGTATTTATAGCAGCTGGAATGGGAGGAGGAACTGGTACTGGAGCTGCTCCAATAATAGCGGAAATCGCAAAAGAACTAGGAATTTTAACTGTAGCTGTTGTAACAAAACCGTTTCATTTTGAAGGAAAAAAAAGAATGGATTGTGCTGAATTAGGACTAAATGAATTATCTAAAAACGTTGATTCTCTAATAACAATTCCAAATGATAAATTATTAAAAGTATTGTCCAGAGGTATTTCTCTACTTGATGCTTTCAGCGCAGCAAACAATGTTCTAAAAGGGGCTGTTCAAGGAATTGCTGAACTAATTACTAGACCAGGTCTTATGAATGTGGATTTTGCAGACGTTAGAACAGTCATGTCAGAAATGGGATACGCTATGATGGGATCTGGAATTTCTTCGGGAGAAAACAGAGCTGAAGAAGCAGCTTCAATTGCAATTTCCAGTCCTTTACTAGAAGATATAGATTTATCTGGTGCTAAAGGAGTATTAGTAAATATAACAGCAGGATTTGATTTAAGATTAGATGAATTTGAAGCTGTTGGAAATACAATTAGATCTTTTTCTTCGGACAATGCAACTGTAGTCATTGGAACTTCTTTAGATCCAGAAATAAATGATTCACTTAGAGTTACTGTCGTAGCTACTGGAATTTCTACGTATGGATTAGAAAATGACAATATACAAAAAGAAGAAAGCAAAAAAGAAATATTTATTAATAATTATAGGTATAAAAATTTTAAAAATCTTGAAAAAAATAAAAATGAAACTAAATTCAATTTTAACAAATCATTAAATTATTTAGACATTCCTACTTTTTTAAGAAAAAAAGGAAAATAATTTTCTATAAAAAAGTCTTTATTTTTAAATATAAAAATTAACAAATAAAAATTTCTTATTCTTATTAAAAATTACTAAATTTTACTAATTTAAAAAAATAAAAAAATGAAACAAACAAACATTTTAATCAATATTACTAAACAAGCAGCTGTAAAAATACAAGAACTAATTAAAAAAAATAACAAAAAAAAAAATAAATTGAGAATTTATATTCTTGGAGGAGGCTGTTCAGGTTTTCAATATAAATTTATTTTTGAATCACAAGTCAATGAAGAAGATATAGTAATTAAACAATTAGGAGTTTCATTAATTATAGATCCAATTACCATACAGTATATTTCTGGTGGAAAAATAGATTTTACTGAAAACTTAGAAGGATCTAAATTTGTTGTTTTTAATCCTAATGCTAAAAACACTTGTAGCTGTGGATCATCTTTTAACATTTAAATAACTTAAAAAACTAAATAAAGAACAAAAAAAATGAAAATAGGAATTATTGGATCAATGGAAAAAGAAATAAAGTTTTTAAAAAAAAATATAAAAGTAAAAAAAAAAAAATTTATGATTATGTATTTTATATAGGAAAAATTAACAATATACAAATTATAATCTTAAAATCTAATATTGGAAAAGTTTCATCATCAATTGCTACAACATTACTAATTCATATATTTAAACCAAATTTAATTTTAAACATTGGTACTGCTGGTTCTTTAACTAAAAAATTAAATGCTGGAGATTTAGCAATTGCAACAAAAATACGATATTTTGATGTTGATTTAAGAACTTTTAATTATAACATTGGACAAATACCTAACTGTCCCATTTTTTTTAAAACAACAAAATTATATAATAAACAAATAAAATCAGTAATGTACAAAAAAAAATATAATTTTTTAGAAGGATTAATTATTAGCGGAGATACATTTATTGCAACAAACACAAAAAAAATAATAATAAAAAAAAATTTTCCAAAATCTATTGCAGTTGACATGGAATGTGCTGCTGTAGCTCATGTATGTCATGTACTACACATTCCATTGATAACAATTAAAATTATATCTGATAAATCTGATAAAAACGGCAAATCTGATTTTAAAAATTTTATAAATAAATCAGGAAAAATTATTTTTTTAATAGTATCATCAATATTAAAAGAAATTACTAAATAAATATTTTTTTAAATAAATTTAAACAAATAAAATTAATATTTATAGAAATTAAATAATTTAAATTAAAAATCCGTATCTAGTTTTTATGTAAATAAAATAAAAAAAACATTCTAAAAAATATATAAATTTAAGAAATATAAAATGTTTGTTTTTAATACATATTAAATTTTAATAAAAACTAAAAAAATAAAAAAATAATTTTTTTTTAAAAAACATATATTTAAAAAAATATATTTTTATCAAAAAAATATAAATATAAATATTAATAAACAAACACTTGAAAAAAAAATCATTAAAAGCAATTAAAAAAAGAATAGTCGTCTATTGTTTATTCAAAATTAATAAATCAGTTATTGTTTCATTAAACATCTGTGCAGATAATCCGATTGATTCATATATAGTTGGATGAGAATGAATTGTCAAAGAAATATCTTCAGCATCACAACCCATTTCAATAGATAATCCTATTTCTCCTAATAATTCTCCTGCATTGACTCCAATAACAATGCCACCTACTATTTTATTAGTATGCTTATCGAAAATTAATTTAGTTTTCCCATATTCAGAATCTTGAAGTATCGCTTTTCCTAAAATATTCCATGGTAAAACGACTGATTTACAATCAATTCCAGAAGATTTAGCTTCTTTTTCGCTTAAACCTACCCAACCTATTTCTGGATCCGTATAAATTTAGTGTCAAAAAAATGAGGTTTTCCTGAAATTACTTCTGCAGCAATATGTGCTTGATGCATTCCTTTATGCGCTAACATAGGATGACCTGTAACATCTCCTATAGAAAATATATTGGAAATTGTGGTTTGCATTTGATCATTTACTTTTATAAAACCAATATCATCAACATCTACACCAATTTTTTTTAAATTTAAATTTTCACTATTTGGTCGTCTTCCAATTGCTAATAATATATTGTCATATACTTTATTTTTTTTAAGTAAATTATTTTCATTCAAAAATAAAACTTTTATTCCATCGAGTTGAAATTTTACTTCTGAAATAACAGTTTCTAAAAAAATATTAAATTTATTTTGAACTCTATTTCTAAAAACAGATACGATATCGTTGTCTAAAAATGAAAAAAGTTTATTACTTGTATCAACAACATCTACTTTAGAACCAAGAGAGCTATATAATGTAGCCATCTCCAATCCAATTGCTCCAGCACCAACAATTAATAGACGATTAGGAATTTCTTTAATATTCAATGCATTAGTAGAATTCCAAACTCTAGAATCATCAGAAAAAGAAAGAATAGACAAATCTATGGGTTTAGATCCAGTAGCAATAATTGAATAATCAAAATTAATAATGGTATTTTTGTCTAAATTACTGACTTCAATAGAATTTTTTGATATAAAACTAGCTATTCCTTGTATGACTTTAATATTTCTTTTTTTAGACATTATAGATAAACCATCAGATAAACGACTAACTATATTATTTTTCCATTTATTAATATTTAATAAATTTATTTTAGGTTCTTCAAAAAAAACTCCTTTTTCTTTAGCAATTTTAGCCTTTGAAATAATTTTGGAGATTTCCAATAATGATTTTGAAGGAATGCACCCTACATTTAAACATACCCCGCCTAAATTACTATAACGTTCTACTAAAACGGTTTTTAGTCCTAAATCTGAACAGCGAAAAGCAGCTGAATATCCAGCAGGTCCTGAACCTATTACAACAACTTCTGTATTAATTTTTTTACACATTAAATCACCTATACTTCTTAAAATTAATTGAAAATAAATTTTAAAAAAACATTATTCATTATTGTCAATGATTGATATAATAATGAAAAATAAATTAATGAAATTAAAAAATTAAATAAATTTTTCAAACTTTAATTTTATTACATTAATAAAAGTCTAATATCATTTATATTTTTTTTAACAAGATTAGTAAAACGACAAGCATATACACCATTAATAATTCTATGGTCATATGATAAAGAAAATGGTAATATTATTCTAGGAATAAATTTATTGTTATTCCAAATCGGTTTCACAACACATTTAGATATACCTAGAATTCCAACTTCTGGAGGATTTATAATTGGAGTAAACGCTGTTCCACCTATGCTTCCTAAACTAGTTATCGTAAAAGTTCCATCTTGCAGATCAGAAAACAATAGTTTTCCTAATTTAGCTTGATTTGAAAAACTAACTATCTTTTTTGATATTTCTATAATATTTTTATTTTTTAAGTTCTTCAATACAGGAACTACTAATCCATTATCAGTATCTACAGCAATTCCAATATTTATTTGATTTTTTAAAATAATATGATTTTTATCATCTGATATAGAACTATTTAACAATGGAAATTTTTTTAATGAAATAAATAAAGATTTAACAATAAAAGATAAAATTGTTATTTTAGTTTCTTTATTTTTTGAACTAAAATTATATTTTTTTCTAAAATTTTCTAATTCTGTAACATCCACTTCATTAAATTGAGTCACATGAGGAATATTTTTCCAAGAATTTAATAAATTAAAACTTATATTTTTCTGAATTTTGCTTATTTTAATTGTACTAAACTTTGAATTAGAAAAATTAAAATTATTTATTTTTTTTACTCTATCTACTTTTGAATTCATTAAACTTTTTTCTTTTTTAAGAATAATTTTCGATAGATCCGATTTTAAAATTCTACCTTTTGGTCCAGTTCCTTTAATCTTTGATAAATCAATATTATTAATTCTTGCTAAACGACGAACTATTGGACTAGCGTATAAACTTTTTTTTTCAGAACTATCTATTGTATTTTTTTTTTCTAAAAAAATATCTTTACTGGTAGATATATTAAAAAAATCAATATATTTTTCTTTTAGCTGTTTTTTGTTATTATTAATACATTCTATGTCTATAAACATAATTAAAGTAGAAGTTTTAACTATATCACCAACATTTACATTAATTTTATTTATTACTCCAGAAACTGGAGAAGGAATTTCCATAGAAGTTTTTTGTCCTTCTACAACTAATAAACTATCTTCTTTCTTTATTTGATCTCCAACATCCACTAAAATTTCTGTTACTTCTACAGATTCTAATCCTATGTCTGGTATTCTAATTTCAGTAACATTCATTATTTTTTTCCTATTAAGATAATCTTGGATTATCTTTATCAACATTTATTTTAAACTTATTAATAACCTGTGATACTAAATTCGAACTTACCTTTCCTAACTTAGAAAGCTCAAATAATGCTGCTACTACTATATGTAATGCATCCACTTCAAAATAATTTCTAAGATTTTCTCTACTATCAGAACGACCAAATCCATCCGTTCCTAAAACCCGATAATTTTTTGTAGGTAAATATCCACGAATTTGTTCAGCATATAATTTTACATAATCTGTTGCAGCAATAGCAGGAGAACTATTCATTATTTTTTTCAAAAAAGGAATTTTTTCTTTTTTTTCTGGATTAATCATGTTCCAACGTTCGCAATCTTGACCGTTTCTTGCAAGTTCTGTAAAAGAAGTTACGCTATACACATCAGAAGAAATATTAAAATCTTTACTTAAAATTTTAGCAGCTACTCTAATACTTTGTAAAATTGATCCTGAACCTAACAATTGTATTTTACTCATGCTTCCCGACCATGTTTCTAATTTATAAATACCTTTACAAATTCCTTCACAAGAATCTTTAGGCATAGAAGGCATAGAATACTTTTCATTTAAAGTGGTTATATAAAAAAATATGTTTTCTTGTTTTACTCCATACATTCTTTTTAAACCATTTTGTAAAATAACAGCTAACTCATATGCATATGAAGGATCGTATGAAATACAATTAGGAATTGTAGAAGAATAAATATGACTATGTCCATCTTGATGTTGTAATCCTTCTCCATTTAAAGTAGTTCTTCCAGAAGTTGCTCCAATTAAAAAACCACGTGCTTGTTGATCTCCAGCAGCCCAAAATAAATCTCCTGTTCTTTGAAATCCAAACATAGAATAATATATGTAAAATGGAATCATTGGTAAATTATTAGAACTATACGAAGTAGCCGCTGCTAACCATGATGCTGAAGCACCTAATTCATTAATACCTTCTTGTAAAATTTGCCCTTTCTTTTCCTCTTTATAATAAAAAACCTGCTCATTATCTTGCGGAATATATTTTTGTCCTCGAAAATTATAAATTCCTATTTTTCTAAATAAACCTTCCATTCCAAATGTTCTAGCTTCATCTGCTATTATTGGAACAATATGATTTTTTATTTTTTTATTTCTTAATAAAAGATTCAGAAATCTAACAAAAGCAATAGTAGTTGAAATATCTTTTTTCTGTTCTATTAATAAAGATTTAAAATCGTCTAATTCTGGAATAAAAATTGAAGAACTTGCATTCGTACATCGTACGGGTAAAAAACCACCAAGTTTTTTTCTTTTTTCTTGAATATATTTATATTCTTTAGAATTAATAACAAATGATACATAAGAAAGTTTTTCAACTTCAATTTTTGTTAATGAAATTTTAAAACGATCTTTAATATACATCAAAGTATCCATATTGAAATATTTTATTTGATGTGCTATATTTTTTCCTTCTGCTACATTACCTATTCCATAGCCTTTTACGGTATGAAATAAAATTACAACTGGTTTTTTACGAACACTTAATGCTTTTTTAAAAGCAGTATATATTTTTTTTGGATCATGTCCTCCTCTTTGCAAATTCCAAATATCTTCATCACTCATATCTTCTACTAAAGATAAAGTTTCTTTATATTTTCCAAAAAAATTATTACGAATATAACTTCCATCTTTAGATCTAAAATTTTGATAATCACCATCTACTGTTTCGTTCATTAAACGAATTAACATACCTGTGGTATCTCTTTTTAACAAATCATCCCATCCACTGCCCCATATTACTTTTATAACTTCCCAACCTGAACCTGAAAAAATATCTTCTAATTCATTTATAATTTTCCCATTCCCAAAAACAGGTCCGTCTAGTCTTTGCAAATTACAATTAACAACAAAAATTAAATTATCTAATTCCTCTCTAGACGCTATTGATAAAGCTCCTCTAGATTCAGGTTCATCCATTTCTCCATCACCTATGAAAGCATATACTTTCTGTTTAGAAGTGTCTTTAATATTTCTATGTTTTAAATATTTTAAAAATTTCGCTTGATAAATAGAACAAATCGGACCTAAACCCATAGAAACAGTCGGAAACTGCCAAAATTTTGGCATTAATTTTGGATGAGGATAAGAAGATAAACCAACACCACTAATTTCTTGTCTAAAATTATTTAATTGTTTTTTAGTTAATCTTCCTTCTAAAAAAGCTCTAGAATAAATTCCAGGAGAAATATGACCTTGAAAATATATAAAATCTCCACCATCTAAATCATTTCTACCTCTAAAAAAATGATTGAAACAAACTTCATAAATAGCTGAAGAAGATTGAAAAGAAGAAATATGTCCTCCTAAATCCATATTTTTTCTATAAGCACGAAGTACCATAATTATAGCATTCCAGCAAACAGCAGAATGAATTTTCCTTTCTATCTCAATATCTCCTGGATATTTAAATTCTTCTGTTAATGGAATACTATTGACATAATCTTGATTTTTTTTAGTTTGAAAAAAATTCCTTCCGACCGTATTAGAAAATAATTGTATTTTATCTAATAAAAATTTTGCTCGATCTAACCCAGATTTTTGAATAACTGATTCAATAGAATCCAGCCATTCATTAGTTTCAACTTGATCAATATCATTATTTTCTTTTTCTAACATATTTAAAATCCTTTACAATAACTAACAATTTAAAATTTTTAATAAATCAACAAATCATTACTAAAAAAAGTTTTTTATTATTTAAAATACTTTTAAAAAAATAAAAAAAATTCAATAACCTTAAAATTCTTAAAAAGAACAATATTTGACAATTTTAAAAAAATACTAAAAATCTTTAAATTCTATAAAATTTTAATAAAAAATAAGATCTAAAAATTAAACTATTTTATATTGTAAAAAATATGAATCTTATATATAATAATTAGAAAATTTTTTTTTTGAATGATTTTTTTTACGAAAATTGTAAAAAAAAAAAAAAAAAAAAAATCATTCTGAGAAATAATTTTCTATAAATAGAAAAATATATTCATATTATTTAAAAAATATTTTCTTTATAAAAAAAATCTATATGAAACTTTTATTTCATTAAAAATTTAAAAATATTTAACATATTTTATACAAAAAAAATTTAATTTATTTTAATTTTTTTTTAAATTAATTTTAAATTTATTTAAAAAAATAAAAAATTTTCTTTTTAAAAAAACAATTTTAAAAAATTATTGTTTAAAATTTTTTAATAAAAAATATATTAAAAATTTATACAATATTTAAATTCAACATATTTTTAAAATATTATGAATCATTTTCTTAAAACAGAGTAAAAACTAGAATAATTTTTATTATTTATCTTTTTTAAAAAATTATTATAACTTTTACTAATATTAAAATCTAAATCGGAATCTTTGTTCTGAAATAAAAAAGAAACAACTTCATACTTAAATTCATGAATCATAGAACAAAATAAATAAAAAGATTCTCTTTTATATTCTTGTTTTGGATCTTTTTGAGCATAAGATCTCAGTTGTATTCCTTGTCTTAAATTATCCATAGCAAATAAGTGTTCGGTCCAAAAAGAATCTAACATAGATACAATGACAAATTTTTCATATTTTTTAAAAATTTTAAAAAAATATAATTTTTTTAAACTTAAATAATAATTAATGCAAAGATCAATTAAATTTGATGAAAAAGCATTTTTTTCTAATTTTTTATTACAATGTATCCATTTAAAAATCGAAGATTCTAAAAAAAAGTCATTTTTTAAATGAATAATTAATTTATCAAAATTTAATGTTTCTTTTTTAGAAATAACAGAAAAATAAAAATTAATTACTTCTAATAATACATCTTTGACTATCTTTATAATAAGATCACTAATTTCTGAAAAATCGATTATTTTTTTTCTGTAGTTGTAAACAATTTTTCTTTGAGAATTCATTACATCATCATATTCTAATAATTGTTTTCTATAAAGAAAATTTATGTTTTCTACTTTTCTTTGAGCTTGTCTAACTGCTTTAGAAACCCAGCGATGTTCAATTGGCTCTCCATTTTTCATCCCTAATTTTCTCATAAAATCAATTAATTTTTCTGATGAAAAAATACGTATTAAAGAATCTTGCATTGATAAATAAAATCTAGATGATCCAACATCTCCTTGACGACCAGATCTACCTCTTAATTGATTATCAATCCTTCTAGATTCATGTCTCTCCGTACCAATAATATGTAAACCTCCAGATAATAAAACTTTTTTATGATTTTCATCCCATTTTTTAAATACATTTTTATTAAAATTAGAATCACTACTATTTTTAGAAAAAAAACAATCCAAACTACCACCTAAAACTATGTCTGTCCCCCTTCCTGCCATATTTGTAGCTATTGTAACGGCTCCAACCATACCTGCTTTAGAAATAATTTCAGCTTCTTTAGCATGATGTTTTGCATTTAAAACACTATGTTTTATTTTTAATTTTTTTAATTTTTTAGAAATAAATTCAGATTTTTCAATTGATATAGTTCCAACTAACACAGGTTGTTTTCTTTGAACACATTTTTTTATATCTTCAATTATTGCATTTATTTTTTCTTCTTTAGTGGCATATATTAAATCTGGAAGATCTTCCCGAATCATTGGTTGATTAGTTGGAATAGACACAGTTTTTAAACCGTAAATAGAATTGAATTCAAAAGCTTCTGTAGAAGCTGTTCCAGTCATTCCAGACAACTTTTTATACAGACGAAAATAATTTTGAAAAGTTATTGATGCTAAAGTTTGGTTTTCAGACTTTATTTCAACATGTTCCTTTGCTTCTATAGCTTGATGTAATCCTTCAGACCATCTTCTTCCATGCATCATTCTTCCAGTATGTTCATCAACAATAACGATTTGGTGATTGTTTACGACATAATCTATGTTTTTTATAAACAATTCATTTGCTTTTAATGCAGATAATACGTATTGAATTAATACAATATTATTTTTTGAATATAGATTCTCATTTTTATTTATTATTTTTTTTTCTAATAACAACTTCTCAATTTTAATTAATCCTCTTTCAGTTAAATGAACCTGACGAAACTTTTTATCTACAAAATAATCTCCTTTACCTAAAAAATTATCAGAATCTTCTTTTTGCTGTTTTGACAAAACAGAAACAAGTTCATTTATTTTTAAATGTATTTTTGGATTTTCTTCAATTGGACCTGATATAATCAAAGGAGTACGAGATTCATCTATTAAAATTGAATCTACTTCATCTATTAATGCGTAAAATAATTTCCTTTGCACTCGTTCTTCTTTAACATAAACCATATTATCTCTTAAATAATCAAATCCATATTCATGATTTGTTCCGTAAGTAATATCACATTGATAAGCCATCTTTTTTAACTGATTTGTTAAATTTGGCAAATTAATTCCTACGCTTAATCCTAAAAATTCAAATAATGGTCTATTTTTTTCAGCATCTCGTTTCGCTAAATAGTCATTCATTGTAACTACATGAACACCTTGTTCTTGTAATGCATTTAAATAAATAGGTAAAGTAGAAGTTAATGTCTTTCCTTCTCCTGTTTTCATTTCAGCTATACAATTTTTATTTAATACAATTCCTCCCATTAGTTGAACATCAAAATGTCTCATTCCAAATATTCTGCGACTTGCTTCTCGAACTGTTGCATACGATTCTGGAATTAGTTTATGAAGAGACAAATGTTCATTTTTTATTCGATGTTTAAATTCTATTGTTTTTTCTTGTAAGTTTTTATCTGACAAACGTTTAAATTTATCTTCCATTGAATTAATTAATTCTACTATTTTCTCAACTTCTGTAAAAAATTTATTATTTCGATTAAAAAGAATTTTTTTAAAAAAATTAATTAACATATTGTATTCTCATTAATATAAAAATATTTTTAAAATTTAACAAAATTATTTATGACTTTTTTCTATAAAAAATTAAATTAAATCAAATTTTCAAACTATTAAATTTTTAATTTTTTAAATAAAAAATAAAAGTTTAATACTTTAATTACAAAATTAATTGAAAAAACACTACCCAATTTTAAAAAAATATTTATAAAATTTTAATTAAATTATTTGAACTACCTTTAAACAAAATATATGTAACATTTAAAAAAAAAATAATATTTGTATTCAAACATAAAAAAATTAAAAAAAATTATTTTTAAAATGATCGATAAATAAAATTTTTGAATAAAATCCATAATTTTATAGCAAAGAAACATTTTTTTCTTTAAAAAATATGTATAGATAGCAAAAAAAACTATCTATCATATTCATATATTAAAAATATACTTATTTTTTTTAAATGTATAAATTTTATTTTTATATCATTTTTTTTTTAATTTGATTTTTCTAGAAGAAATTTCTTGAAATCTAAATATATCATTCAATATATCTATTATTGCTTTGATTACAGAATTTAAAAAATCAAAAGAAGAACTCGTTGCAAAAAATTCTCGATTACAATATCGAACTATAACATCCAATTTAATTGTAGAACTATCATTGATTCCATTAGAAACCAAATCATATTTTTTTAAAAAGAACTCAAAACCAACTATTTTCTTTATTGTTTTACAAATAGCTGCAATTATTCCATTTCTTGTTTTAGTAATTGAAGTTTTTTTTTCTTTTCCACATAGCAAAGTTACTGACGCAACTGATAGTCCATCTGATCCTGATGTAACATTAAAAGAATCTAATTGAAAATATTTATATTCTATTTCATCAATATTCATAAACATTAATGATTCTAAATCAGAATCAAATATTCTTCCTTTTTTATCAGCTAAATTTAAAAAACTTAAATACAATTTATTTAAATTATATTCTTTTTCTAAATATCCTAATTTTTTCATTCTATGTTTAACTGCTGCTCTTCCAGAACGTGAAGTTAAATTTAATTGTACTGATTTCATCCCAACTATTTCTGGAGAGATAATTTCATAGTTGTTTCTATTTTTTAACACTCCATCTTGATGTACTCCAGAAGAATGAGAATAAGCATTAGTTCCAACAATAGATTTATTAAAAGGAATAGGAATATTACAAACATCACTAACTATCTTACTAGTTCTATAAATTTCCTTACAGTTAATATTAGTAAATACATTTAATATATCCCTTCTCGTTTTTATTGCCATAATAATTTCTTCTAAAGCAGTATTTCCAGCTCTTTCACCTAATCCATTTATAGTTCCTTCAATCTGTCTTGCACCTGATTGTATAGCAGCAATAGAATTTCCAACAGCCATTCCTAAATCATTATGACAATGTACTGAAATAATAGCTGATCCAATATTTGGAACACGATTATGTAAAGAAGAAATTATTTTTGAAAATTCACTAGGAATAGTAAATCCAACTGTATCAGGAATATTTATTGTATTTGCTCCAGCTTTTATTGCTAATTCTACTATTTTACATAAATTATCAATTTCAGTTCTTCCAGCATCTTCGCAAGAAAATTCAACATCGTCTGTATATTTTTTAGCTTTTTTAATTGAACAAACAGCTAGATCAATAATTTCTGTAAAGCTTTTTTTCAATTTAGACTTAATATGCAAAGGAGAAGTTCCCAAAAATAAATGTATTCTGAAATTATTAGACTTAGACATAGCTAAAGCAGCTGTTTCAATATCTTTTTCAACACAACGAGCTAAACCACATATTCTAGAATCTTTTATGTTGGATGCAATAATTTCTGTAGATTTAAAATCTCCAGGAGAAGAAACAGGAAAACCTACTTCAATAACATCTACCCCCATTCTCTCTAGAGAGAGAGCAATTTTCATTTTTTCTTTAGGAGTCAAACTAGATTGTAATGATTGTTCTCCATCTCTTAATGTTGTATCAAAAATTATAACTCTTTCTCTCATAGTAGATATCTCTTAGTATTATATTAAATTTAAAAAAACATGTTCGTATACTAAATAAAACTACATTTAATATAGATTTCTTTTTGAAAGAAAACATACATAACTATAAATGATATTAACTTTAAATTTAACATAATATTATTCATAAGTACTATGGATGTTTTCTTAAAAAAATTTCTAATAAGAAAGAAATTTAATTTATTTAAAAAAAATCTGAACAAAAATAATCAATTTTTCCCTAATGTAATTAGTTTCTTTAAAATTCAATAAATAATTCGTTCCTTTAAAAAAACCAAAAATTTTTTTTATTTTAAAAAAAAATAAAAATAAAAAAATAAAAAAAATAAATATATTTTTAAAATAAGAATTTTAAATTAATAAAAAACCTGTATTTTATCTAAAAAAAGATGGAATATCACTTTCGTAATCTGATATTTTAGAATTTTTTTTCATTGTTAAATCAATAGCATCCAAACCGTTTAACAGAACTTCTTTATTAAATTTACTAATATAAAATTTATATTCTTTTTTATCAATAGAGATACTTTGATTTAATAAACTAACAACACATTTTATTCCAATATTATTTTTAACTAATTGAAATAATTCATCAATTATATCTTCTGATAAGACTACCAATAATAAGTTATTATTGATACTATTATTGTAAAATATGTCTGCGAAGCTAGAAGAAATAACTACTCGGAAACCATAATCTAAAATAGCCCAAACAGCATGTTCTCTAGATGATCCACATCCAAAATTTTTTCTAGTTAACAGAATACTAGAATTAAAATATTCTAATTTATTTAAAATAAAATCAAGATTCTTGTTTTTTCTATTAGTGTCTAAAAACCTCCAATCGTGAAATAAATATTTACCAAATCCATCTTTAGTTGTTTGTTGTAAAAATTGTTTAGGAATAATAGCATCTGTATCAACATTATCAATATCAAGAGGCAAAACTATTCCTGAATGACTTATAAATTTATTATTAATCATGCAATACATCCTTACTTATAATATTTTTATTTATTTTCAATTTTCTAACATCAATAAATCGTCCATGTAAAGCTGCAGCAGCTGCCATTGCTGGACTAACTAAATGAGTTCTTCCACCTCTACCTTGACGTCCTTCAAAATTTCTATTACTAGTAGACGCACACCGTTCTCCTGTCAGTAATTTATCCTCATTCATTCCTAAACACATAGAACAACCAGGTAATCTCCATTCAAATCCAGCATCAATAAAAATTTTATCTAATCCTTCTTTTTCTGCTTGTATCTTTACTGGTTTAGAACCAGGTACAATAATTCCGGTAACTCTTTTACAAATCTTATTTCCAGCAATAAACATTGCTGCCAATCTTAAATCTTCTATTCTAGAATTAGTACAAGAACCAATAAAAACTTTATCAATTAAGATATCTGTTATTTTCATACCTGGTAATAAATCCATATACTTCATCGATTTTTCTGCAGCAATTCTTTTATTTAAATTTTTAAAAGAATTTATATTTGGAATTGATTCATTAATTCCAACTACTTGTTCAGGATTTGTTCCCCAAGTAACTTGAGGAGCAAGATCAGAAATATCAAAAAATAATTCACTATCAAACTTGGCTCCAACATCTGATTTTAATGTATTCCAAAAAGTTACAGCGCGATTCCATTCCAAACCTTTTGGAGCATATTTTCTATTATTTAAATAATTATATGTAATCTGATCTGGAGCTACTATGGCTGATTTAGCACCCATTTCAATAGCCATATTACATAACGTCATTCTACCTTCCATACTTAAATTAGAAACTGTAGATCCAAAAAATTCTACTACATGTCCAGTTCCTGCAGAAATACCAATTTTTCCTATGATACTTAATATTATATCTTTTGCTGTGATTCCAAAGTTTGATTTTCCAGATATTGTAATTTTCATTGTTTTAGAACGAAATTGTTTCAAAGTTTGCGTTGCTAGCACATGTTCAACTTCAGAAGTTCCTATACCAAAAGATAAAGTTCCAAATGCTCCGTGAGTAGAAGTATGAGAATCACCACATACAACTGTCATTCCTGGTAATGTTAATCCTTGTTCCGGACCAACGACATGTACAATTCCTTGACGAGAACTATTCAAATCAAATAATTTAATATTAAATTCTTTACAATTTTTTAATAACATATCCATTTGAATTTTTGCTAATTTTTCAATATTAAGAATATTTCTACTTATAGTAGGAACATTATGATCCATGGTAGCAAAAGTTTTTTCTGGACGTCTTACTGGTCTATTTTTATTGCGCAAGGATGAAAAAGCTTGTGGAGAAGTGACTTCATGCAATAAATGCAAATCAATATATAAAATAGGAGGCTCATTACTAGATTCATAAACTATATGTTTATCATATATTTTCTGATATAAAGTTTTTTTCATTAAACTATTCCTTATTAATTAAATAATCGGAAATTTTACTACCCATATTATTAGTACTTAGAAGAACTTCATTAATATCTGTTGTCATAATATCAAAAGTTCTATAACCGTCTTTTAATACATTAACTACCGAAGATTCAATAGCATCTGCTATATGTATTAATCTTAAACTATATCGAAATAGCATTGACAATGATAAAATTAATGCAATTGGATTAGCAATATTTTTACCAGATATATCTGGTGCAGATCCACCTGCAGGTTCATATAATCCAAAATTTGATTCATTTAAACTAGCAGAAGGTAACATTCCAATAGAACCAGTAATCATTCCACATTCATCCGATAAAATATCTCCAAAAAGATTTGGACATAACATTACGTCAAAATCAATAGGATTTTTTATTATTTGCATACTGGCATTATCTACATACAAATGATTTAAAGAAACTTCTGGAAATTTTTTAGAAACTTTATTAACTATTTCTCTCCATAAAATTGAAGTTTCTAATACATTAGATTTATCAATAGAAGTGACTTTTCCTCTTCTTAATTTAGCCATTTTAAAAGCAATATTTGCTACTCTAGCTATTTCATTTTCATGATAGGTAGCTGTATCAACAGCATACTTTTTTTTATAGTTGTCTACTCTTTGACCCTTTGGTGATCCGTAATATATACCACCTATTAGTTCCCTAATACACAAAATGTCAAACCCATTTTTAACAATTTTTGATTTAAGAGGGGATAAATGAGATAAACTTGAATATAGTTTAGAAGGTCTAATGTTAACAAATAAATTTAATAATTTTCTTAATGGTAATAACGCTGCTCTTTCTGGTTGTTGTTCAATAGAAAGATGTTTCCATTTATCTCCTCCTACTGAACCAAACAATACTGCATCCGACACTAAACAACCATTAATTGTATCTTTTGGCAAAGCTAATCCAAATTTATCAATAGCAATACCACCAATAAAATATTCCTTAAAATCTAGCTTTAACTTAAATTTTTTTTTTACTACTTCTAAAATTTTAATCCCTTCTTCCATAATTTCAGGACCTATTCCATCACCAGATAAAATAGCTAATTTATAATTCTTACTCATTTTTTATACCTTAATAAAAAAATCAATATAATAAAATTACAAAGTTAAAAAAAAAATTTTTTACTAACTTGAGGAAAACCAAAATTAGATGGGTAAGTTACATAAACTAAATATAAACCACGAGCTAAAGCTGTAGGACCAGATAATTTTCTATTTTTACTTCTTAAAATTTTATTGATCCAAGATATCTTTTTTTTTTTCAATCCTACTTCTATTAATGAACCAACTATATTACGAACCATCTTATATAAAAAAGCATTTGCTTCTATTTCTATTATAACAAAAAAACTTTTCCTAAAAATATCTAATCTAATTATATTACGAAAAGCAGTCTTTGATTGACAATTCTTAGCTCTAAATCCACTAAAATCATGCTCTCCCAAGAGACATTTCGATCCATTAGTCATTAACTCAATATCTAGTTCTTTAAAAATATGATTTAAAAAATTTGAAAATATACCATTTCTATATGGACTATTATAAATAACATATCGATATAATCTAGATAGCGAACTATATCTAGCATGAAAGTCAAATGGAACAGTTTTAATCCATTGAACAGAAATATCAGAAGGCAAAAAAGAGTTTATTCCTAAAATCCAAGAAAAATTTTTACGGTAAGAAGTTGTACAAAAATGTACTATTTGACCAATACTATGAACTCCAGTATCAGTTCTACCTGAACAAACAACAGTAATAGGATGATTAGCAATAATAGAAATCGCTTTTTCTAATTTTTCCTGAATAGTAGTATTTATACTTTTTTGTTTTTGCCAACCATTATAATAAGTTCCATCATACTCAATACATAAAGCAAATTTTGTCTCTATTTTTTTTTTCTTCATAATAACTAATATTTCTTTAATTGATTAAAATTTAAATATTTTATGTTTCAAAAAATTTACTATATTTGATAAAAACATGTTACTTGAAAAAAAATTAATTTGATTTAAAAATATAGTTATATTTTATATGCATAAAAAAACTTATTATTTAAAATTCTTGAAATAAAAAAACATTTTAAAAAAAATTAAAACAAGTATTGCTAAACAATATAAACTTTTTTAATTATACTAACAAATAGATTACTATTTGAATAATATTTATTTTGAGAAAAAAATGAAAAAACAAAAAAAAAATAAAACTTCATCTTTAAGTATATTATCTATGGCTGGAGTAACCCATTATAAAATTAAAAAAAATGAACAATATATGAATGAAAAGCAAAAAGAACATTTTAAAAAAATTTTATTAGCATGGAAATATCAATTAACAAATGAAGTATATAAAACAATTTCTTATATGAAAGAAGAAGCTACTAACTTTCCTGATCCAATTGATAGAGCTACTCAAGAAGAAGAATTCAGTTTAGAACTAAGAAATAGAGATAGAGAAAGAAAACTAATAAAAAAAATAGAAATAACACTAAATAAATTAAAAAAAAATAATTTTGGATATTGTGAATCATGTAATATAGAAATAGGAATTAAAAGACTAGAAGCTAGACCTACTGCAAATTTGTGTATAGATTGCAAAACATTAGCGGAAATTCGAGAAAAACAATTATTAGGATAAAAAAAATTAGTCATCAAAAGTACTATTTAATAGTACTTTTGATCAACTTTAAAATTACTCAAATGATTCTATTATCATTGATAATAACAGATAAATTACATAGTTTTAAAAAAACTATACATTTTGTTTGTTTTTTAATTAAAAAAATAATGGTTGTGAATAATAAATCTAATGACACTAATTATCCATAAATACTATAAATTCCTAAAAAAAAATAAAATAAGTAAGAATGCAATTAAAGTATTAATTCGATTAAAAAAAACTGGTTATCAATCTTATTTAGTTGGTGGAAGTGTCAGAGATTTAATTTTAGGAAAATTACCAAAGGATTTTGACATTGCTACCAATGCAACTCCAGAGCAACTAAAAAAAATATTTAAAAATTGTCGAATAATAGGACGAAGATTTCGAATAGCACATATTATGTTTAAATCTGAATTTATTGAGGTATCTACTTTTAGAAAAAATCATAATAAAAAATCAACAAATAAAAAAAATAAAAAAATCAAAAAAACAATTAATGGAATGTTACTAAATGATAACATTTTTGGTAACATAGAAGATGATTATAAAAGAAGAGATATAACTATTAATGCACTTTATTACGATATTAATAATTCAATTATTCGAGATTATGTTGGAGGACTAAAAGATCTAAAAAAAAAAAAAATAAGACTAATAGGTGATCCAGAAACTAGATACAGAGAAGATCCAATTAGAATATTACGAGTTATTCGATTTGCAGTAAAACTAAAAATGAAGATTTCAAAAAAAACAGAAGAACCAATAACTAGATTGGCAATTTTATTAAAAAACATTCCATCTTCTCGATTATTTTATGAAATTAGTAAACTAATACAAACAGGAGAAGGATACAAAATATATAAAAAATTTAAAAAATATAAATTATTTAGTTCAGTTTTCTTTTTTCCAAATATTGAAATTGATCTAAAAACAAAAAAATTAATTAAAAAAATTAGCATAAAAGCTATTAAACTAATAGATGAAAAAATAAAAAAACAAAAACAAGAAAACGATGAAACAGACTTTTTATTTTCATCTATTCTATGGTACTTTCTAATACATACAAAGAAAAAAATACAAAAAGAAAACAAAGCTGACGAAAAAGAATCATTTTTATATGCCATCGAAAAAATTTTTAAAAATATCATTGAATATTTCAAAATACCAAAACAAATCCTTTCTAATTGCAAAGAAATATGGAAATTGCAATGGTTTTTAGAAAATAATTTTAAAAAAAGTAAAATTACAAAAAAGATAACTAAAAAACAAAAATTTAAAAAATCCTACAATTTACTAAAATTACGTTCAGAAATAGAAAACAGCATACAATTATATAAAATTAAAAAAATATGGAAAAAACATAATAAATAAAATTTTAATATTTAAAATATTAATTACAAAAAATTACCTTTCCTATATATGGTAAATGACGATACTTTTGTGCATAGTCAATTCCATAACCTACTATAAAATCATTTTTAATAGAAAAACCTACATAATCTGCTGAAATCGTAACTTCTCTACATTGAGGCTTGTCTAATAAAGTACAAACAGAAATCGAACGAGGATTTCTTAATTTTAAAATATTTAATACCTTCTGAAGAGTTAAACCTGAATCTATAACATCTTCTACCACTAAAACATTTTTATCAAAAATATCCTCATCTAAATCTTTTAAAATTTTTATTTCTAAACTAGGAAAAACATTAATTCCATAACTTGATATTGTCATGAAATCAACTTCATGTGTCACACTAATTGCACGACACAAATCAGCAATAAAAATAAAGGATCCTCTTAACAATCCAATTAAAATCATTTTAGTACTACTGTTTTTATATTTTTTACTAATCTGTTTCCCTAATTCATTAATTCTAGAATGAAGTTCAAGTTCAGAAATACTTACTTTAATAATATGTTTCATACAAAAAATTAATTAATATTTATATAATTAAACACATGATTGTATTTTACTTTATTTTTCTATTCAAACAATATTTATATATTTTAAAAAAAATATTCATGAAAAGAAATAAACTATTCTTAAGCTTAATAATGAAAAACAACTAAAGAAAAAGAAATTGTGATATGTTAATATTTAAAAAATATTAACAAACAAATTTTTCAAAATTTATAACAAAATAATAATTTTGTCATTTTAACATTCTAAAAAATTTATTGAAATAAATTAAACTGTATAAAAAAATATTCAACCGGAGATTACATTTTGTATGAAAACACTTAAGTTTGGTGGAACATCTTTAAAAAATGCAAAAAAATTTTTAACTGTATCAGAAATTATAATTAAGAATTTTGAAAAAGAACAAGTTTCCGTTGTTTTATCAGCACCTAGTACTATTACTGATTGTTTAACAAACATAATAAAAGAAACAATAACAGAAAATAGAATTTCCAGAAAAATAAAACTTGTCAAACTAATATTTAAAAAAATTATAGAAGAAATTAATGAAAATTTAAAAAATTTTATAAATAAAGAACTAATTGAACTAATTAATTTGGAATTTTTAAATCTTAAAAAATTAATACAAACAATATATTTACTTAAAAAATGTCCAAAAAATGTTCATGCTTTTGTTATTTCTAGAGGAGAAATACTATCAATTGCTATTATGAATAGAATTTTACAATGTAAAAAAAAAAATTCATTTATTTTAGATCCAATAAAAAAAATATTTGCAGTTGGTAATTATTTGAATGCAAAAGTAAACATTTCGAAATCTAAAAAAAAAATAAAAAATACCATAATTCCTAAAAAAAACATTATATTAATGCCTGGATTTATTGCTGGAAACAAAAATCAAGAACTAGTTACTTTAGGAAGAAATGGTTCAGATTACTCTGCTGCAATTCTAGCTGTATGTTTAAAGTCCAATATGTTGGAAATCTGGACAGATGTTAATGGTATTTATACTAGTGATCCTAGAGAAATATTAAAAACAAAACTAATAGAACAAATATCTTACAAAGAAGCTATAAAACTGTCTTACTACGGTGCAAAAATACTGCATCCAAAAACCATTTCTCCAATTATGCAATGCAAAATCCCTTGTTATATAAAAAATACTAATCAACCTAATTTAAAAGGAACTCTTATTTCCGATGACAATCTAAATCAAACAAAAAAAAAAAATACTATTACCGGAATTACTCATATCGATAATATTTCCATGATTTCTATTAAAGAATCTTCCGAAGAAACTATTAAAAACATAAAAAAAAGAACTGAGTCATTTTTTTATAAAAAAAATATCTGGATTCCAATATTAACAAAATCATCCTGTGAAAAAAAACATAATTATTTTATTTTAGAAAAAAAAATTCCGATTTTTCAATCTTTTTTAAAAAAAGAATTTAACTTAGAATTAAAAAATAACTTAAATATACCTATACAAATTAAAAAAAAATTATCAATTGTCACAATTGTAGGAAATCAATTACAGACAAATATTTTTAAAAATATTTTTTCTGCTCTATCTACTAAAGAAATTAATATTTATGACTTTGCATTAGGAAATTCAAAAAATTCAATTTCTATAATTATAGACCAAAATATTGTTGTTTTAGCAATTAATCTAATACATGAGAAAATATTTAACAAAAAAAATATATTAGAAATATTTTTAATAGGAGTAGGAGGAGTAGGAAAAGCATTTTTAATGCTAATAAAAAAACAACAAAAAGAATTAAAAAAAGAAAAAATTTATATTAAAATACACGGGATAGCTAACTCTACAAAATTTTTATGTAAAAGCGAAGAAATTTGTTTAAACGAATGGGAAAAAAAATTAAATTTGTCAAAAAAAAAATTTGATTTTAATAAATTTATCGAATGGAAAAAAAACAATTTCTTTAATAATCCTGTAATTATTGATTGTACAGCTAGTCAAAATATCACCAAACATTACATTAATTTCCTATCAAACGGATTTCACATAATAACTTCAAATAAACAATCTAATACAAATAACTATCAATTATATAAAAAAATTAGAAAAACTTCGTTTATAAATAAAAAAAAATTTCTGTACGAAACCAATGTAGGAGCTAGTTTACCAGTTATTAATAACCTTAAATATCTAATGAAAACAGGAGATAAATTAATAAAATTTAGAGGAATTTTATCTGGTTCTTTATCATTTATTTTTGGTAAATTAGACGACCAATTAACTACATTTTCAGAAGCAACAAAAAAAGCTAAAGATTTAGGTTTTACTGAACCAAATCCTAAAGAAGATTTATCTGGTCTAGATATAGCAAGAAAACTTGTTATTTTATCTAGAGAATGTGGATATTCTACTGAATTAAAAGATGTAAAAATTGATTCTATATTACCTAATAATGAAATTTATCGAATTAACGACATCAAATCATTTATGTTGGAACTAAAAAAAACAAACGAAGAATTTAGAAAAAAAATTGAAATTGCAAAAAAGGTTGGTAGAGTACTTAGGTTAGTTGGCACTATTAACAATAAAGGAGAATGTCGAGTAAAAATTGAAAAAATAAAAAAAACTGATCCGTTATACGATATAAAAAATGGAGAAAATGCATTGATATTTTATACAAAATATTATAATCCTATTCCTTTAGTACTAAGAGGATATGGAGCTGGAAACGAAATTACAGCTTCTGGAGTATTTTCAGATTTACTTAGAGTACTATCATAGTATCTAAACAGGAATAATAAAAAATGATTAAAATTTATTCACCTGCTTCTATTGGTAATATAGGAGTAGGTTTCGATGTTTTAGGAGCTGCTATTAAACCAATAGATGGTACTAATTTAGGAGACACAATCTCAATATCATCTAATCATTGTTTTAAATTGATTAATACTGGAATTTTCAAACATCAACTTCCAAAAAAAAATGAAGACAATATCGTTTATAAATGCTGGAAACTTTTTTGTAAAAAAATCAAAAAAGATATTCCTATAAAAATTATTTTAGAAAAAAATATGCCAATTGGATCTGGGATAGGATCCAGCGCATGTTCCATTGTAGGAACAATAACTGCACTAAACGAATTTTCAAAAATAAAGAAACTTTCCAATAAAGAAAAAATTCTTTTAATGGGAAAACTAGAAGGAAATCTTTCAGGAAATGTTCACTATGATAATGTTTACCCATGTTATTCAGGTGGTATACAAATAATTGTACAAAAAGAAAATATTATTGGACAAAGAATTCCATATTTTAAAAATTGGTTATGGATTGTTGCATGGCCAGGAACACATATATCAACTTTACAATCTAGATCTATATTACCAAATACATACAGTAATTCTACTTGTGTTCAACATAGTAGAAATTTAGCAACTTTTATTCATGCATCTTATACTAATCAAGAAATACTAGCAGCAAAATCTATGGAAGATATTATTGCTGAACCATATAGATTAAAATTACTTCCTAATTTTAAAAAAGTAAAATCCATGGTAAAAAGAGATGGAGCAATAAGTTGTGGAATATCTGGTTCAGGACCTAGCTTTTTTGCAATTAGTCGTGACATGATTACTGCAAAAAAAATAGCTTTAACTTTAAAAAATAACTATATAAATAAAGACAAAGGATTTGTATGTATTTGCAAAATAGATCCAATAGGAACTAGAAAAATAGGATAATAAATGAAATTATATAATTTAAAAGATAAAAATGAAATAGTAAATTTTTCACAAGCTGTAAAATTAGGACTAGGAAAAAAACAGGGTTTGTTTTTTCCAACAGAACTACCTGTTTTAAGAAAAGAAAAACTTAGAAAATTACTAAAAATGAACTTTATAAAAAGAAGTTCAAAAATTCTTTCGATACTTATTGGAGATGAAATCGAAGAAGAATTTTTATTTAAATTTGTAAAAAAATCGTTCTCTTTTCCGATTCCAGAACTAAAAAAAGTTAAAGAAAATATTTTTTGTCTAGAACTATTTCATGGTCCGACACTAGCATTTAAAGATTTTGGTGCAAGGTTCATGGCACAAATATTATCCCATTTAAATAAAAACGAGATTACGACAATACTTACTGCAACATCTGGAGATACTGGAGCTGCTGTAGCTCATGCTTTTTATAAAATTAAAAATGTTCGAGTAATAATTTTATATCCGAAGGGTAAAATTAGCAAATATCAAGAAAAATTATTTTGTACCTTAGGAAATAATATTACAGCAATTGCAATAAATGGAACATTTGATGAATGTCAAGCATTAGTAAAACAAGCATTTAATGATAGTGAAATAAGAAATAATACAGGACTTAATTCAGCAAATTCTATAAATGTTAGTAGATTATTCGCACAAATATGTTATTACTTCGAAGCATATTCTCTAATTCCAGAAGAACATAAAAAAAAAGAACTAATAATATCAATTCCATGTGGAAATTTTGGAAATTTAACTGCTGGATTATTAGCAAAATCTTTAGGATTAAAAATAAAATCTTTCATTGCGGCTACTAATTCAAATGATACTATTCCAAGATTTTTAAAAACAGGAATATGGAACCCAAAAAATACAATTTCTACTATTTCCAATGCCATGGATATCAGTCAACCCAATAATTGGGTCAGAGTTGAAGAATTATTTAATAGAAAAAACTGGAAATTAAAAAAATTAGGTTTTGGAAGCGTTTCCGAAAAAGAAACAATATCTAGCTTAAAAGAACTAAAAAATTTAGGATATATATCAGAACCACATGCATCTATTGCTTTTAATCTTTTAAATAAAAACATAAATAATAAACAACTTGGATTATTTTTAGGAACTGCTCATCCTGCAAAATTTAAGGAAACAGTAGAAAATATTCTAAAAACAAAAATCACCATACCACCATCACTCTTAATAAGAGATAGACTACCACTGTTATCTAAAAAATTAAAATTAAACTTTGAAAAACTAAAAGAGTTTTTATTAAAAAAATAAAAAATAATTTTTGAGAGAGGAAAATTTTCCTCTCTTATATCTTTTTATACTTGGAATAAAAAATTTAAAATGTCACCGTCTTGAACAATATAATCTTTTCCTTCAATTCTGAATTTTCCTGGATTTTTAACCAATTTTTTTTCTTTTAAAGATACAAAATCATTAAAACTAATAACTTTTGCTTTAATAAAACCACGAAAAAAATCGCTATGAATTTTTCTTGCAGCTTCTCTAACAGTGCTATTTTTCTTTATAGTCCAAGATTTTATTTCTTTTTTTCCTACCGTAAAAAACGTATGAAGATTTAATAATTTTAACGCAGAAAAAGAAATATCCTTTATTTGATCAGAAAAAAACTGTTTTTTTAACTTATTATTTGAATTGGAATAAAAACATTCATTACTATCTTTTTTTAAAAAAACAGAAAAAATCTTCTCTTTTTGATTAAAATAATTAGTAATTTGTTCAACAAAATATATACTTTTTTTATCATTGTGAATATTTGCGATGTATAACATCGGTTTTATTGTTAAAAAATTAAATTCTTTAACATATAATTTTTCTGTTT
The DNA here is from genome assembly GCA_049942775.1 of Buchnera aphidicola (Tetraneura sorini). Lineage (GTDB taxonomy): Bacteria > Pseudomonadota > Gammaproteobacteria > Enterobacterales > Enterobacteriaceae > Buchnera_D > Buchnera_D aphidicola_E. Next base: position 178,883 of record CP188087.1, on the reverse strand, counting down.
TGTTTAACAAAAGCGTACTTAACATGTTTAAATTATTTAAATGTTCAAAACATTTTTCTAAAATGTTAATTCTTTTTTTATCTACAATAAAATTTTTTTTTTTATTGTTTTTAATTTTATTTAAATTGTTTTTACAAATATTATAATCTGAAAGAATTAATTCAGAATTAATAATTTCAATATCTTCTATTGGAGATATTTTTCCATTAACATGAACAATAGAATCATCTTCAAAACATCGAACAACATGAAAAATTGCATCAGTATTTCGAATGTCAGATAAAAATTTATTTCCTAAACCTTCTCCTTTAGAAGCTCCTTTTATTAATCCTGCTACGTCAACAAATTCTATAAAAGTATTTGTGATCTTTTTTGTAGGTACTATTTTTGCTAATTTATGCAATCTAGTATCAAAAATAGCAACATTACCAAAATTTGGAAGAATTGTACAAAAAGGATAATTTTTTGCATCAATATTTAAATTTGTCAAAGCATTAAATAATGTTGATTTACCAACATTAGGTAATCCAATTATTCCACATTTTAAACTCATTTAATTTTTTACCATTTAAAAATTAACTAATTTTAAATATATATTTAATAAATACGTTATATAGACTTAACAAAAAAAAATTTTCTCTATCTCTAAAATATTTTTGCTAATAGAACTAACAATTAAACGATATTCATTTTTACTAGGTTCATCTAAAACATATTTAGATACTTGATTTTTAAATAAAGGACGACCAATTCCAATTCTAACTCGATAAAAACTAACTTTTTCTTTAAAAATAGAAATTATACTTCTTAATCCGTTGTGACCTCCATGTCCATTTCCATATTTGATTTTTATGTCACCAGGAAACAAATCTATATCATCATGAACTATTAATATTTCACTTAATTTTATTTTATAATAATAAGCCAAAGAAAAAACAGAACGTCCGTTGATGTTCATATAAATATCTGGAATTAAAAATTTAATTTTTCTGTTTTTTAAAATTATACTAGAAACATGTCCATAAAATTTTTTATTTTTTATAAATTTTCCTTTATATTTATTAACTAAATTATACAACATCCAAGATCCAATATTATGTCTAGTTTTTCCAAAATCCTTGCTTGGATTAGAAATCCCAACAACTAATTTAATTTTGAAAATAAATGTTTTCCTTATTTTAAATTTTAAATTTCAAATTGTTTAAAAATAAATTTTCTTTAAATAAAAAAATAATTTTATTTTTATGATTTGTATAAAAATTATTAAAAAAACTAAAACTAATTTAGTTGTAATTCAAAACGTTTTATAACTTCGTTCCAATTAATAACATTCCAAAAAGCTTCTATATAATGTGAACGATTATTTTGATATTTCAGATAATAAGCATGTTCCCAAACATCTAAACCAATGATAGGTATCCCAGAAGTTATTGATGAAATATCTGTATTCATTATTGGATTATCTTGATTAGCTGTAGAAACAATAGATAATTTTTTTTTATCATAGTTATCCATTATTAACCAAACCCAACCTGAACCAAATCTAGATAAAGCAATGGAATGAAACTTTTGTTTGAATTCTGAAAAACTACCAAAATTTTTTTCTAATACTTTGTTAAAAGTATTAGAAATATTAGTTCCTAAAGATAATCCTTTCCAAAAAAAACTATGATTAAAATGACCTCCTAAATTATTTCTCAATAGTTGTCTTTGTTCTAAATCATCTATTTTATTTAAATTACACAAAACGTATTCAATTGATTTATTCGATAAATCAAAATTATTTATTGACTTTAATATGGAATTAGCATTATTAATATATGTTTGATGATGCTTTGTATGATGAATTATCATTGTTTTTTTGTCAAAATAAGGTTCTAAAGCATCATAAGAAAAATTCAATTCTGGTAGTTTATAATTCATGTCAATTCTCTTCTAATAAAAATTAAATTTTCAGTTTTATACTAAAAAAATACCATTTAGAACTTAATAATATTAAACTAATAAATAAAGTTGTTGAAAGATATTTATATAATTTTATATTATTTTAATATTGTTATTTTATTAACAGTATGTTAGGTTTTTAAAAAAATTAAAAAATTTAAATCTTAAAATAATAAATAAAGTTGTATCAAATTAATTGTTAACATTTAATAAAAAAATGAGATTAAAGATGTTTAAAGAAAATGAAATCAATACTTTAAGAAAAAGATTTCGAAATTTTTATCCTGTTGTAATCGATGTAGAAACTGCTGGATTTAATGCAAAAACAGATGCTTTACTAGAAATTGCTATTGTTACTTTTAAAATGGATGAACTTGGATGGATTAAAAAAGAGTCTTTATTACATTTTCATATCGTTCCTTTTGCTGGATCTTCTATAAAAAAAGAATCTTTAGAATTTAATAAAATTGATCCTTTTAACCCACTTCGATCAGCCGTTAGTGAAAAAGAAGCTTTTAAAGATATAATTAATTTAATAAATAAAGGAATAAAAAAACAAAATTGCAAAAAAGCAATCATTGTAGCTCATAATGCTACTTTCGATCATAGTTTTACTATGGCCGCTATAAAAAGGTCTGGATTCAAAAATCATCCGTTTCATCCTTTCGTAACTTTCGATACAGCGTCACTAAGCGGTTTAGTAGTAGGTCAAACTGTTTTAGCAAAAGCATGTAAAGCTTCAGGAATATTTTTTGATACCAATCAAGCTCATTCAGCTTTATACGACACTCTACAAACTGCAAATTTATTTTGTAATATTGTAAACAAATGGAAAAAATTAGGAGGATGGCCTATAAATAAAAAAAATAAGCCGACAATTAATCAAAATTAACAATTATTTAATAATAACCATTATTATTTAAACTTTATTTTCTTTAACAGAACCTATAATTTCTTTTAATTTTCCACTTTTAAATAATTCTATTATTATGCTACAACCTCCTATTAACTCTCCAGAAATCCACAACTGAGGAAAAGTAGGCCAATTTGCATAATTTGGTAATTCTGTTCGTATATCTGGATTTTCTAATACATCAACATATGCAAATCTTGTTCCAAAACTTGATAAAATCTTTACAGCTTGTGCAGAAAAACCACAACTAGGATGTTCTGGAGTTCCTTTCATATAAATAATAATTGGATTATTTTTTATTTGAGATTTAATTTTTTCAATAGTTTTCATTTTAAAAATTTTAATTAATTAATTAAAAGATTATAATAATAAATAGAAAAATTGCATTTGACAACAAAAAGTAAAAATAATTTTTAATAATTATAAATTATAAGAAATTGTTCAATAATGATTAATATGTTATTATTAATTGTATTAATTATTTAAAATTTTAAAAAGGGGCTGTTTTTGGATTTGACAAATTAACTGGAAACTTAAGTGCATGTCGAGGAATTCGGTTGGCCTCGTAAAAAAACCGATAAAAAATAATAGCAGCAAAAACAAAAAATTACGCTTTAGCAGCTTAAAAAACTAGTTATAGCCCTTCTTATTTATTCTAACATTTCTCTTTTAGAAAAAATAAAAGTTCTTTTAAGAAGGATAAATCCAAGAGAATGATTGTGAATAAATTCTGTAAATTCACACATCATATAAAAAACAGAATTACTTATTATTTTTGATTCTGTACAAAATAATAAGAACAATACATACAGAATAAACATGTAGAACTAGAGTTGAAAGTAATTTGGACACGGGTTCGATTCCCGTCAGCTCCAATATTATTTATTTTTAAATATTTTAGAATTTTTTTAGTAAATTGATTTTAAAAAAAAAACAAAATAAAATTTAGTAAAAAAACTATTGAGGTTTAAATTAACGACATAAAGAATTTAAAAAAATTAAACTTTTTTAGACCAATGTAATTTTTTACTTAAAACATCAAAATAATTATAATTTTTAGGATGTATTAATTTAATAAAATTATTACTCTTACTAATTAAAACCACATCTTTAGGATCTAGAGATAAAACAATTTGACTATCACAACTTATCTTTAAGAAATTGTTATTATCATCATCTAAAAATTTTAATAAAACTAAACTTCTATTACTTATTACCATAGGTCTAGAAGAAAGAGTTTGAGGAAACATCGGAACTAATAGAATAGCTTCTAATGAAGAATCAAGAATAGGACCTCCAGCTGATAATGAATAACCGGTAGATCCAGTTAAAGTAGATATAATTAAACCATCTGATCTTTGAGAAAAAGCAAACTTTTCATCAACATACACTTCAAAATTTATCATATGTGCTACCTTTTCAGAATGCAAAACAACTTCATTAACAGCAGTACTCATTTTTAATAAAGAATACTTTCTATATATTTTAACTTCTAATACAAATCTATTTTCTAAAAAATATTCTCCAGACAAAATTTTTGATAATTCTTCAAACATGTTATTTTGATTTAAATCTGTTAAAAATCCTAATTTTCCTAAATTTATTCCAATCAATTTTATTGAATAACGGGATAAAATTCTCGCTGCACTAAGCATATTTCCATCTCCTCCAATAATTATAGCTAAATCACAATAAGAACCAATTTTTTTAATTGTTGCTACATTTGGTTTTTTTAAAAAAACATAAGGAACAATTGAATTTTCAATTAAAACTTTATATCCTATTTTTAATAGCCAACTATATAAAATTTCATGTATTGAAAATGCTGTTAAATTTCTAGGACAACCTAAAATTCCAATACTACTAATTTTTATTTTCTTCATATTCAAAAACCTTACATTTTAAAATTCTAATAATAATTTTTCTTGAAAGAACAATTGTTGTTCTCCATAATAAAAATATTAAGAGGAGAAAATTAAATGAATAAAGATAATATACTTAATATGAGTAAAAATATAAAAAATGATAAAATTATAGAAAAAAAAAAAAAAAAAAACATTAAAAATAATAACAGTTATAAATTAAATAAAAAAAATGATTCTATAAAATCAAAAATTAAAGAAAATGATAAAATTAAAATAGAAAAAAAAAATAATAACATTAAACAAAAAAATCAATCTAAAAATTCTGAAATTTTTGAAATATCAAAAATTAATTTAAAAAAAGAAATTAACAATTTAAAAAAAAAAAATTTTAATATTCAATTAAGAACTCAAGCAAATATAGAAAATTTAAAAAAAGATACAAAAGAAAAAATAAAAATAATAAAAAAACAAAAAAAAGAAGAAATTATTATTAATTTAATTCCTATTATTGATAATTTTGAAAAAATTGAAAATAAATTAAAAAAAAATAAAACTAAACAAAACGAAAAAATTATTGAAGGAATATCTTTAACATTGTTTAATTTAAAAAATAATTTAACAACAATTGGTTTAAAATCAATTAAACTACAAGAAAAAATCTTTAATCCAAATTTTCACGAAACTGAAAAAAAACTAAAACCTAATAAAAACGACAAATATAAAATTAAATCAATTCTAAAAAAAGGATATATGTATAATAATAAAATATTAAGAAAATCAATTGTTTCAATTTCTAATTCTATAAACGATAAAAAAAAAATATAAATTAATATTATAAATCAACGACTAATTCGACCAATTAATTTCATTTTTTCCTTGAGTAGTTAAAATTTTATTGGTTTTTGAAAAGTGCCGACATCCAAAAAAACCTCGATATGCTGATAAAGGAGATGGATGCGGCGCTTCTAATATGTAATGTTTTTTTCTATCAATAATTTTTCTTTTTTCTTGTGCATATTTTCCCCATAATAAAAAAACAATCCCTTTATGATACAAATTGATTAAATTGATAATATAATCAGTAAAAATTTCCCAACCTATTTTTGAATGAGAACCTGGTCTTCCTGCTTCAACAGTTAAAATGCAGTTTAACAAAAAAACACCTTGAATAGACCATTTGGATAAACAACCACTATTTTTTAAAATAGTTGTGTTCGGAATATCATTTTTTATTTCTCTATAAATATTATTTAATGACGGTGGAATTAATATTCCTCTATCAACAGAAAAACACAAACCATTTGCTTGATTTAAATTATAATATGGATCCTGACCTAAAATAACTACTTTAATTTTTTCAAATGGAGTATCAAAAAAAACACGAAAAACCTTACCTTTAGGTGGATATATTATCTTTTTTAACCTTTCATTGTTAATAAAAAAAAGCAAATCGTATAATTCTTTTTTTTTAGATATAACATCATTCCAAGATAAATTAACAAAATTCATTTTTTTAACACCTTTAAAATAATATTAAGATTAATTTTTTATTATTATAAAAACATTTTTTAAAAAAAATAATAATTAAAAAAAATGTGTTGATACTTTTATTTAAAAAAATTAGAATTAATTAATTTTATATGAAAATAAAAATTATTTTGAAGAAATTTCTTTTCTTTTAAATATATATTTAGATTTCAATAGTGTAGGAATTAGAAAAAATGGTATTGATAAATCAAAAAGCACCAAACTTCGTTGCTCCAGCAATTGCAAAAAACGGAGAAATAATAAATTCATTTAATCTTGAAGATAACATTGACAAAAATGGAGCTGTAATATTTTTCTGGCCTTTAGATTTTACTTTCGTATGCCCTACAGAAATACTTGAATTTAATTTTTTTTATAAAGAATTTAAAAAAAGAAAAATAGAATTAATTGGAATATCTATAGATTCAATATTTACTCATAATGCTTGGAGAAATACTGAAATTTCTCAAGGAGGAATTGGACCAATACAATTTTTTATGGTTTCAGACATAAAAAGAGAAATACAAAAACTATATGATGTTAGACACACAGATATGGGAGTTTCCTTAAGAGCTACTTTTATAATAGATGAAAATCAAATTATTAGACATCAATCTATAAATGATTTACCAATAGGTAGAAACGTTAAAGAAATTTTAAGAATTGCAGATGCAATACATTTTAATAATAAAAATGGAGAAGTATGTCCTGTTAACTGGAAACAAGGAGATTCAGGAATCATACCAAATTCTAAAGGAATAAAAGACTATTTTAGAAAAAAAATCATAAAAACAAATGAACGAAAAAAAATAAAATAATCTAGCAACAAAATAAATGTATTATTCCGTCAATTAAATCTAATTTAAATTATTAAAAAATCAACTTAATTGACGGAAAAAAACTAAATAAAAATAATTATTTTAAATAATAATTATACATTGTTATCGTCATCATAATTAATATTATCATCGTTTATTTCTAATTCAGAAGAATAGTCATCATTTAAAAAATTAGAATCATAAGATGATTCATCTGCTTCATTTATAAAATCATCCTGATTATTTAAAAAATCACTATTTGGGTGATCTTCTTCATAAGATGAAAAATTTTCATCATCATTATGATCTACATTAGAAATATAAGTATTATCATTATTAACAGATGTAAATATTTCTTCTTCTATTGGATGTTGCTTATTTTGAAACATATTAGTTAACATATTACCAACTACCATTCCACCAGCTACTCCAACAGCAGTTTGTAATGCATTACCTAAAAAAGTATTATTATTAACTACTGGATTAGATAATCCGGGACTAGAAACAGAACTAACAGAATCACTATTAGGAGAAATAATACTATTATTATAATTCTTAGAAGACATATTTTTTTCTTTTGAACTATTCAAATTACTTTTCTTATTCTCTCCATGTTTAAATAATCCAGATAAAAAACTAGGTTTTTCATTTTTTTTTAAAACTTTTTCTTGAAGACTATTATTTTCTTTTTTTAGTTCGTTTATTTTTGTATTCAGTTTTTTTAAAACTGTTTCTTGTACTAAAACAGTTTGAATCAAATAATATGGAGCATTTACTTGTTTTTCAATTAAAGAATTAATTAATTTTTCTGCTAATTCATCTCTTTTAGAAGAACTTTGTTCTACTTTTAATAATCGAATAAATAAATTTTCTATTAATATTTTTTCTTCTGTTTTCATAAAAGACCTAATTGTATTTATATTTTAATTTAGAAAGAAAAAAAATCCTCTTAATTATTTTTAAATAAAGACAAAAAAACTAAAAAATAAAATTCTTATTATTTAATATAAATAAATGTATTTTGTATTTGATATAACATACAAAATACATCTTAACTTATTTTAAATATTAAGAAACTATACATAATATTTTTCATCATAAAAAAATCTTTTAATATGTTATTTAGTTAGTTATATTATACATATATTTTCCTAATTTAAACTTCAACAATTAACTTATCAATACAATAATTCTATGAAAAACAACCTTGCTAAAGAAATAATACAAATTAATGTAGAAAAAGAACTCAAAAACTCCTATTTAGACTATGCTATGTCAGTAATAGTTGGAAGAGCACTTCCAGATGTTAGAGACGGTCTTAAACCTGTGCACAGAAGAATACTATTTGCAATGTATATTTTAAATAACTTATGGAATAAACCTTACAAAAAATCAGCAAGAATTGTTGGTGATGTAATTGGTAAATATCATCCACATGGTGATTCAGCTGTATACGATGCAATAATTCGAATGGCTCAACAATTCTCTTTAAGATATACACTTATCGATGGTCAAGGAAATTTTGGTTCTATAGACGGAGATGCAGCAGCAGCAATGAGATATACAGAAGTAAGAATGTCAAAAATAGCTCATGAGCTATTATCTGATTTGGAAAAAAAAACAGTTGATTTCGTTCCAAATTACGATGGATCAGAATTTATTCCTAAAATATTACCAACAAAAATACCTAATTTATTAATAAATGGTTCTTCAGGAATTGCAGTAGGAATGGCTACAAATATTCCACCACATAATATTACTGAGGTAATAAATGGATGCGTGGCATATATTGATAATGAAAAAATGACTGTACAAGACCTTATAAAATATATACCTGGTCCTGATTTTCCAACTTCAGGAATAATAATAGGACGATCAGGAATTGAAAAAGCCTATAAAACAGGAAAAGGAAAAATTAGCATTAGAGCAAAACATAAAATAGAAACAAATACAAAATCTAGAAAAAAATCGATTATTATAAATGAAATACCATATCAAGTTAATAAATCTCGATTAATAGAAAAAATTTCAGAATTAGTAAAAGAAAAAAAAATTGAAGGAATAAGTGCTTTAAGAGACGAATCGGATAAAGATGGAATGAGAATTGTAATAGAAATTAAAAAAGAAGCAATATCAGAAATTATTCTGAACCAACTATATTCTCTTAGTCAATTACAAATTTCTTTTGGAATTAATATGGTTGCTTTATTTAACGGAAGACCAAAAAGACTATCTTTATTAGAAATTATTCATTCTTTTATTTTACATAGAAAACAAACAGTAACTAGACGAAGCATTTTTGAACTTCAAAAATATGAAGAAAAAATTCATATTTTAAATGGTCTAAGTATTGCTATAAAAAATATAAATTTAATCATTAAAACAATTCAATCTTCTAAAAACTCTTCAGAAGCAAAAGAAAAACTATTATCAAAAAAATGGGATAATAATAAAAAAGAAAATTTAATTTTAAATAAAAATGACACGAATTTAATTAAAGAAAAAACAAGTAGTTATTTTACTGAGAAACAAGCACAATCAATTTTGGAACTACGTTTAAGCAAACTAACAAATTTAGAATATGCAAAAATTATTGATGATAAAAACAATTTACTAAAAAAAACAAAAAAACTAAAAAAAATTTTATATAATCATAAATATATGATGGAAATTATACGAAATGAACTATTAGATATTAAAAAAAATTTTGGAGATCAAAGAAAAACAGAAATTATAACTTCAAATCGTTCTGAAATTAATTTAGAAGATATGATTAATCCAAAAGATGTTGTTATTACTTTATCATATTCTGGTTATGTAAAATATCAACCAATATCTGACTACGAAGCACAAAAAAGAGGAGGTAGGGGGAAAACAGCAGCAAAAACTAAAAAAACCGACTTCATAAAAATATTATTAGTAACAAATACATTAGATACTATTTTATGTTTTTCTAACAAAGGAATTCTATATTGGATGAAAGTCTACCAATTACCTGAATCCAGCAGGAACGCTCGAGGACGTCCAATAATTAATTTATTACCATTACAAACTAAAGAAAGAATTACAGCAATTTTACCTATAAAAAAATATCAAGACAACATTAATATTTTTATGGCAACATCTCATGGTATCGTAAAAAAAACTGCTCTAAACGAATTTAATAGACCAAGAAATAAAGGAATCATAGCAATTAATTTAAAAAATAACGATGAGTTAATTGGAATAGCTCTTACTAACGGAAAAGATAATATTATGCTATTTTCAGCTTCTGGAAAAACAGTTCAATTTTCTGAAACTTCAGTACGAAAAATGGGAAGAACTGCTTCTGGAGTCAAAGGAATGAAAATGAACAAAAATGATAGAGTTGTTTCTTTAATTGTTCCAAAAAAATTACATAGTATTCTTATTGTTACCGATAAAGGATATGGGAAAAGAACAAAAATAACTGATTTTCCTATTAAATCTAGAGCTACAAAAGGAATGATAGCAATGAAACAAACAAAAAAAAATGGAATCGTAATTGCTGCTATTCAAGTAATAGACCAAGATCAAATAATAATCATTACAAATTCTGGTAAATTAGTAAGAACTAGAGTCTCTGAACTAAGAATACTTGGAAGAAACACACAAGGAGTCATTCTTATCAGAACATCACAAAAAGAAAAACTAGTAGCAATACAAAGAATAAAAAAAATATTTTAAAAAAATATAAATTATTTTAAAAATTTATTAAAATTTATTTGCATTATATAAATATATCAGCAATATTCATTTGGAATAAAACAATGTTTAAAAAAAAAATATTTGTTATAAAAAGAAATAAAAAAAAAGAACCTATAAATCTAGATAAAATACATAAAGTTTTACAATGGGCATCAAAAGGTTTAAAAAATGTTTCTATCTCACAAGTAGAACTGAAATCAAGAATTCAATTCTATAATGGAATTAGTACAATAAATATACATGAAACAATTATAAAAGCAGCTGCTGATTTAATTTCTCAAAATTCTCCTGATTATCAATATATGGCTGCTAGACTGTCTATTTTTCATCTAAGAAAAAAAGCATACAATCAATTTATTCCTCCAACATTATATACACACGTAAAAAAACTGGTAAATTTAAAAAAATATGACAAAAATTTATTAGAATACTATTCTAAAAAAGAGTTTGCTTTAATGAATTCATTCATAGATCACTGGAGAGATATGAATTTTTCGTATGCAGGAGTAAAACAATTAGAAGGAAAATATCTAGTTCAAAATAAAACTACAGGTGAAATCTATGAAACTGCTCAATTTCTTTACATATTAATATCCGCCTGTTTATTTTACAAATATCCAAAAAATAAAAGAATGAAATTTATCAAAAAATTTTATGATGCTATTTCAACCTTTAAAATTTCATTACCAACTCCAATTATGTCAGGCGTTAGAACTCCAACTAAACAGTTTAGTTCTTGTGTATTAATAGAATGTGCTGACAATTTAAATTCAATTAATGCTACAACTAATTCTATAATAAAATATGTATCTCAACGAGCAGGAATAGGAATAAATGCCGGACAAATAAGAGCACTAGGTTCTCCAATAAGAAACGGAGAAGCATTTCATACTGGATGTATTCCATTTTATAAATTGTTTCAAAGCGCAGTAAAATCATGTTCGCAGGGTGGAGTAAGAGGAGGAGCAGCAACAATTTTTTATCCTATTTGGCATCTTGAAATAGAAAATTTACTAGTACTAAAAAACAATAGAGGAGTCGAAAGTAACAGGGTTAGACATGTGGACTATGCTGTTCAAATAAATAAATTTATGTACCAAAGATTAATAAAAGGAGAAAAAATAACTTTATTTAGTCCTTCTGATACAAATAAACTATATGATTATTTTTTTTCCGATCAAGAGAAATTTGAAAAATTATATATAAAATATGAAAATCAAAACGAAATTAGGAAAAGAACAATAAAATCTTTAGAACTCTTTTCTTTATTAATGAAAGAAAGGACTTCAACAGGAAGAATATATATTCAAAATGTTGATCACTGTAATACTCATAGTGCATTTAATCCAAAATATGCACCAATAAGACAATCTAATTTATGTTTAGAAATTACACTACCAACCACTTCACTAAATGATATTCATGACAAAAACGGAGAAATAGCACTATGTACATTATCAGCTGTAAACTTAGGAGCTATCAATCATATTAAAGAAATAAAAAGTCTATCGGAACTAATAGTCCGAGCATTAGATTCAATTTTAGATTATCAAAATTATCCAATATCAGCTGCAAAAAAATCTTCAACTAAAAGACGATCCTTAGGAATAGGAGTAACTAACTTTGCATATTATTTAGCAAAAAATAATGTTAAATATTCTGACGGAAGTGCAAAAAAAATAACCCATAATACTTTCGAATGCTTACAATACTATTTATTAACTGCTTCAAACAAGTTGGCTAAAGAATTCGGATCATGTGAATTTTTTTATCAAACTAATTATTATAAAGGAATATTACCAATAGATACTTATAAAAAAGAAATTGACGAAATATGTAATGAACCCCTACAATTAGATTGGGACAAATTAAGAAAAAAAATAAAACAATATGGATTAAGAAATTCTACTCTAACAGCAATTATGCCATCAGAAACATCGTCACAAATTTCTAATTCAACAAATGGAATTGAACCACCGAGAGGATTTGTTAGTGTAAAATCTTCTAAAGATGGAATATTAAAACAAGTAGTTCCAGAATATATTGACTTAAAATCAAAATATGAATTACTTTGGAATATTCCAAATAACATTGGCTATTTGCATCTTGTTGGAATAATGCAAAAATTCGTTGATCAATCTATATCTGCAAATACAAATTATGATCCAAAAAAATTTAAAAATAACAAAATTCCAATGAAACAATTAATAAAAGATCTATTAATAGCCTACAAATTAGGAATAAAAACTCTTTATTATCAAAATACTAGAGATGGATCAAATGAATTTTCTGAGTTAAATCATAAAAAAAATAACTTTTCTTATTCTGAAGAAGAAAATAACTGTTCCAGTGGATCTTGTCATATTTAGATATGGAATTTAAAAAAAAACAAATACAAAAAATTAATTATTAGGAACTTAATAAATGAATTATAGTACCTTTTCAAAGAACAAAAATAATCAACTACAAGAACCAATGTTTTTTGGACAAAATGTAAACATATCTAGATACGATCAGCAAAAATATTCTATTTTTGAACAACTAATTGAAAAACAACTTTCTTTTTTTTGGAGACCGGAAGAAATTGATTTAACACAAGATAGAATTGATTTTAAAAAATTACCTGCTCATGAAAAACATATATTCTTAAGCAACTTAAAATATCAAACTTTATTAGATTCTATTCAAGGTAGAAGCCCAAATATAGCTTTTTTACCAATTATTTCTATACCAGAATTAGAAACATGGGTAGAAACTTGGTCATTTTCAGAAACAATTCATTCAAGATCTTACACACATATAATAAGAAATATCATTAATGAACCATCATTAATATTTGACGATATTGTTAGTAATAAATTTATTATTACTAGAGCACAAGATATTGCAAACTATTATGATAATTTGATAAAATCAATACAGTATTGGTACATTTTCGGACAAGGACACCACGTAATCAATAAAAAAACAATAGATGTGAATTTAAATGATATAAAAAAAAAATTATATTTGTCTTTAATTAGTGTTAATGCATTAGAAGCAATACGTTTTTATGTCAGTTTTGCTTGTTCGTTTGCATTCGCTGAAAGAGAAATTATGGAAGGAAATGCAAAAATAATTAGATTAATTGCAAGAGATGAAGCATTACATTTAACTAGTACTCAACATATAATTAATATTCTTCAAAATCCTAACAATAACGAAAATATGTCACATATAGCTAAAGAATTAAAAAATGAAGCTAATTTATTATTTCTAAAAGTAGCTGAACAAGAAAAACAATGGGCTAAATATCTATTTCAAAATGGATCAATGTTAGGATTGAATAAAGACATTTTGTTTCAATATATCGAATACATTACACATATACGAATGACAGCAATAAATCTATCTTCTCCATTTAAAAATATTTCTAATCCAATTCCATGGATCAATTCTTGGTTATCTTCAGATAATTTACAAGAAGCACCACAAGAAACAGAAATTAGTTCTTATTTAATAGGACAAATTGATTCTTCTATGAATTTAAAAAAAGATTTTAAAAAATTTGAATTATAAAAAAATGAAAAAAATAACTATAAAAATAAAAAATCAAAATAAAAAAAAAATTATTTTTAGCTCAAAAAAAAAAATATTGTTAAAAGTATTAGAAAAAAATAACATACCAATTCAATACAATTGTAGAAATGGATTTTGTGGATGTTGTAGATTAAAATTAATTTCTGGAAAAATTATATATTGTAAAACAAAACAACCAATTGCTTATTGCAATTTTCAAGAAATTTTACCATGTTCTTGTTTGATAATAGAAAACATCACAATTAAAATATGAAATCATATTTCAATATATATATAAAATTATTTATACACTTTTTTAAATCTATTTTTTAAATTTGGATTGTATTGCAGTTACAGTAATTGTATAAATAATGTCTTCTACTGAAGCTCCTCTTGATAAGTCATTAATTGGCTTTTTCATACCTTGTAATATAGGACCAATGCTAGAAATATTTGCTGAACGTTGTACTGCTTTATATGTAGTGTTTCCAGTATTTAAATCAGGAAAAATTAAAATAGTTGCTTTTCCAGCAACTAAGGAATTTGGAGATTTAATTTTAGCTGTTTCTAAATCTATAGCAGCATCGTATTGTATTGGACCATCTATGATAATATCAGGTCTTTTTAATCTAACTAAATTTGTAGCTTTCCTAACAACATCAACTTTTTTTCCAGAAGCAGAATCGCCTGTAGAGTAAGAGATCATAGCTATTCTAGGATTAATATTAAATTGAGAAGCTGATTCTGCAGATTGAATTGCAATTTCAGATAATTGATATGCATCAGGATCTATATTTATAGCACAATCAGAATATATTAATACTCTATCATAAAACAACATAAAAAAATAAGATGAAACAAAGTTGTACCCTTTAGACATTTTGATTAATTGTAATCCAGGTCTAATAGTGTTTGCTGTAGTAGTTGTTGATCCACCAACTAAGCCATCTACTGTACCGTCTTCTAACATTAATGTTGCTAATGTAATATTATTGTAGTCGTGTTGTAAACAATGACTAGCTTCTATTTTACTTATTCCTTTATGTTTTCGTATTCTGACTAAATTTGTAATATACCTATCTCTAATTGAGATTGGGTTAATAATTTTAATTTTATTATCAAATTTAATATTATTTCTTAGACATAAAGATTTTATTTTTTTTTTATCTCCTAATAAAATACATTCAGCTATTTTATTTTTACTGCAAAAGTTTACAGCCTTAATAATTCTTAACTCGTTTCCTTCAGGAAAAACAATACGACTTAAATTAGAGAAAGAAGTAGCTATTTTTTTTAATCTTGTTTTAAAAATTGTTCCAGATTCTAAAAAGAAACGTTCCTTTTTAATTTTAGTAATTTTTTTTAATAATTTATTCCATCTATTAATACAAATATTACTAGAAACAAATTTCTGAAGCAATCTAATATCATTGTTAGATTTATTCAAAATAGAAAAAAAACTATTTTCAAATTTTTTTATTATCTCAAAAATATTTTTAGAAGAATATACTATTGGTAGATCTTTTCTAGTTAGTTTGTTATGAAAAGTTCTAGCGAATTCTATTTTTGAGTCTACCAAATCTGCGAAAAACAAAACACTCATTTCTTTTTGTATCTTTTTGTTTTCTAATAACATGTTCACTAAAAATTCATTTGCAAAAGAAACAACTATAATAGAACCAATATAACTTTTTTTAAAAATATTTTCATGTACAAAATTCAATACAAAAAAATCTCGTACTATACAATTATTTAAATTACCTTTATTTAAAATTTTTGTTTTTAAAAGATTAAAAAATATATTAGCAGAAAAAGTTACTAAATTTTTACTTTTAGGTATAGATGCAATTAGTGGAATTAATTCTTTTTTACTATTAAAAGATTTTTTTTCATGGTCAATAACAGGTTGTTTTTTAGAAGACATCATGCTATTAGATAAAAAAAACTTTTCATTTCTTAAAAAAATATAAGAACTGTTGTCTAAAACAGATTGTAATTTATTAACAATAATTCCTAAAAAAAACAAATTGTATTTTTTTAAATATGTTTTTATATAAAAATTTATTTTTTGACGACAATAAATGTCCGTTGTGTCTGTTTTTGATACAAAAATTATATTTGCATTTAAAATTGTTGACATTTCAAAATTAACTTGATTAATTATATGTTCATAATCTCGAACTAACTTTAACCCCTCTACTAAAACTATTTTAGACTCTGTATCAGAACTATAAAAATTAGATAAATTTTTCAAGATTTTATCATAAATTATTGAAAATCTATTTTTATTAAAAATATCATATGTACTAATTTTTTTAAGAACTGGAATACAACTAATTAAGTTATTAAAACCAATAATTTTTAATGTTTTATCTAAATTATTTACATTAAAAGTTTGATTAGAAATTGGTTGAAAAAAATATTTTTTTTTACAATTTTTTTTATTTTCTAAAAAATCAATAAATCCTAAAATAGTTGTGCTTAAATCCACAGATTCATCTAATGGTAAAAAAATAATAATAGTTTTCGACAAAGCAAATCTCTCTTTTTAAATTAAATAAATGTTTACAAACATACATATTGATCATTCGATATTATTTAAAACTAGTATTAAAAATTTCATTTATTAAAAAACATATTAAACGATTCTTCTGCAATAGCAAATTCTTCATTAGTTGGTATTATTAATATTGGAATTCCAGAATTTTTGCTAATATTAATTATATTGTCATTTGTCTTTAAATTTAAAGAACAATTGTTTTTTTCATTATCAATACAAATGTTTCCAAACCAAGATAAGTTCTTTAAACTTTTCTCTCTTACCAAAGAAGAATTTTCTCCAATACCTCCAGTAAAAATAATTCCATCTAATTTACCATTCATTAAAGAAAAATAAGAAGAAATATATTTTCTTAACCTATAACAAAAAATATCAATCGATAACTTTGCTTTTTTGTTTGAACAATAATTCAATTCCAAATCTCTAAAATCACTAGTCTTCTGACTTAAACCTAATAAACCTGATTTATTGATTAATAAATCATTAATTTCTTTAATTGTATAATTTAATTTTTTATACATAAAAAAAATAATTGAAGGATCAATATCTCCTGATCTAGTTCCCATTACTAATCCTTCTAAAGGTGTTAATCCCATGGAAGTATCGACACAAATTCCATTCTTAATAGCTGCAATTGACGAACCATTTCCTAAATGACAAGAAATGATATTCATATCATAAAAAGGTTTTTTTAAAAAAATAGCTGCTTGCATACTAACGTATCTATGACTAGTGCCATGTGCTCCATACCTTCTAATTCCATGATTATGGTATAAATTATGTGGAATAGCATACAAATAAGATATCTTTGGCATTGAATAAAAAAAAGAGGTATCAAAAACAGCAACATTTCTTTCAAATAATTTTGGAAAATTTTTCAAAGAAAAATTAATTCCTAATAAATTTACTGGATTATGTAAAGGAGAAAATATAGATGCTTCGTTTATGTGACGAACAATCTTATCATTAATAACAACAGTTTGTTTTATATAACGACCACCATGAACAACTCGATGACCAATAATCCCAACTTTTTTAAATAATTTTTTATTTTTTAAAAATATTTCTTTTTTTATTATATTTAATATTTCATTATGATCTGTTTCTTTATCAAAAATTTTAATTTTTTTATTGGAATTATTTAATGTTGACCAAATCAATCTTGTATTTTTTAAATTCAACCGTTCTGCCATTCCAGATAAATAAACCTTTTTTTCTATCGGATGTATTATTGAAAATTTTAGTGAAGAACTTCCACAATTTAAAACTAAAACTAATTCATCGTATTTCATTTTTATTTAAAAAATATAATAAAATAATTTAAAAAATCATATCATATTTTAAAAAAAAATCTACTAGTATGTTAGTTCTTTCTATATTAAGTAATAATAACGAATACAACGATTCTAAAAAAAATTTTATTTTCTTTTTTAAGAAACTATAAAAATTTCTTTATTTGTTTAAATAAAATCTTTTTTTTAAAAATATAATTAAATTAGTGTAAAACTACTTTTTTTTGTTCAATTGAATGAATTTGAATTTTAATAATTTCACTAATTGGATCTTCTGGACAATGTTCAATAAAATAAATTAAATCAGCTAATGCTATATGATCACAATCTAATTGAGAATATATCAATCCACGATCTCGAATTTCATAAGGATCATTTGGTGTAATTTGTAACAAAATTTTATTTGCAATTAAAGCTAAATCCATTTTTTTTTCTTCCATTAAAGCAGTTTTAAATGTATTTAATATTTTTTTTATAATAGTTAAAAAATTATCTGCTTTTAAATTATTTTTGTTTAATTTTGCAGTCGGACTAATATTACCTTTCAACCATGCTTCTAAAATATGATTATTTAAAAATTGTCCATTAAATGGATCAATTAAATATTTATCTCCTTTTGACCAATCAACTTTTAAAATTAACTGGGTAGGAAATAGTACAATAGATATAGGAAAATTTAGTTCTTTAGAAATATGAAAAAAAATTATTCCTAAAGAAATTGCTGTTCCTTGTTTATGTTTTAAAACATTATCGATACATAAAGAATCTGATAACTTGTACAATCCATTGGAAGAAGTAAAATTCCAATGCACATAAAATAAATATAATAACTTTTTAAATCTTTTCTTATTATCAGTTTCAGAACTAATATAAAAATTAGCCTCTTCCACTTTTGATTTTAATTCTGAAATTACAAAATCAGAACAAAAATCTTTTCCACGTATAGTACTAGTTATTGAAACAATTAAATCAATTAACGAAAATTTAGAAAAATCAATACAAGAAAAATCTATCATAAAATTCCTTTTTATGTTTTTTAAATTTAAAATAACTAATTTTTAAAAAATTTTTTAATGTCAAATATTAATTTGATGAATCAAATTAATATTTAAATAATAACAAATTTACTAAAATTAAACAAAATAAAAAAAAATAATATAAAAATATTAAATATATCGCAAAAACAAAAATTATAAATCAGGTTCAGAAAAAAAAGATAATTGCTCAGCTCTATTTTCTTTAATCAAATTCTCAATTAAAATGTCTAAGTTACCTTCCATTATTCTATCTAATTTATGCAAAGTTAAATTAATTCTATGATCCGTAATTCTATTTTGTGGAAAATTATAAGTTCGAATACGATCAGATCTATCACCGCTACCTAACAAATTCTTTCTAACAGAAGATTCTTTTTTATGAAAATTTAATAATTCAGCAGAATAAATTCTATCAGATAAAACAGATAAAGCTTTAGATTTATTTTTATGTTGAGATCTTTCGTCTTGACATTCTACAACACATCCAGTAGGAATATGAGTAATTCTAATTGCTGAATCTGTAGTATTTACATGTTGACCTCCCGCTCCAGAAGAACGAAAAGTATCAATTTTTAAATCATTAATATTAATTTTATTTTTCTTGATCATAGGAATTTCAGGCATAACTGCTACTGTGCAAGTAGAAGTATGTATTCTACCCTGAGATTCTGTTTTAGGAACTCTTTGAACTCGATGACCACCAGATTCAAATTTTAGTCTTCCACAAACATTTTTACCTCTAATTTTTACTACTATTTCCTTATAACCACCACATTCACTTTGATGAAAATTAATTATCTTAAATTTCCATTTTTTTTGTTCAGAATAACGAACATACATTCTAAATAGTTCTCTTGCAAAAATAGATGCTTCTTCTCCACCAGTGGCTGCTCTAATTTCAATAAAACAACTTAATTTATCATTTGGATCTTTAGGTAAAAGTAATAAATTTATTTTATTTTCTAGATCTACTAACTTTTTTTTAGAAAAAATAATTTCTTCTTTAGCTAATTCATGCATTTCACTATCTAATAATAACAGATTAGCTTCTTTAATATTTTCCTTTTCTTTATTCCAAGAAATGAAATAATTTGTTATATCTAATAACGATAAATATTCTTTAGATAAAGTTAGATACTTTACTTGATCAGATATAATATTTCTATCAGAAAGTAAAAGCTCTAATTTTAAACGCCTCTTATGTAGTGATTGTAATTTTAAAAATATAGAATCTTTCATTTATTTTTTATAAAAAATTATTTTTTTACGATAAAAATAGTAAATACAGAATTTTAATTCTATCATAACTTCCATAGGTTTAAAATTTTAAAATAAAAAACAATTTTTTAATAATTATTAAAAAGCAAAATAAACATTTTGTTTACATTAACAACAATATGTAAAGCATATAATACAAATAAAGTATATAACAAATATATATAACAAATAAATAACTTAAAAAAAAATAATCTATATTACTAATATATATAATAGATAACAAAAAATAAGGAGCAAAAATGCTAAATATGAAATTATTTTCAGGAAATGCAACTCCTAATTTAGCTAAAAAAGTAGCACAGCAATTAAATACTTCTCTAGGAAATGCTGAAGTTGGAAGATTTAGTGACGGAGAAATAAATGTACAAATTAATGAAAACGTTCGTGGAGGAGACATTTTTATTATTCAGTCCACATGTGCTCCTACAAACGATAATTTAATGGAGTTAATAGTAATAATAGACGCTTTAAGAAGAGCTTCTGCTGGAAGAATTACTGCAGTAATTCCTTATTTTGGATATTCCAGACAAGATAGAAGAGTTCGTTCAGCAAGAGTTCCAATAACTGCCAAAGTAGTAGCGGATTTTATTTCTAGTATTGGAGTTGATAGAATTCTAACTGTAGATTTACATGCGGAACAAATTCAAGGTTTTTTCGACGTACCTGTCGATAATGTTTTTGGAAGTTTAATATTATTAGAAGACATGCTAAAAATTAAATTAAAACAACCAATTATAGTTTCTCCTGATATTGGAGGGGTAATACGAGCAAGAGCTATAGCTAAATTGTTAAATGATACTGATATGGCAATAATTGACAAAAGAAGACCACAATCAAATGTTTCACAAGTAATGAATATAATTGGAGATGTAGAAAAACGAGATTGCATTTTAATCGATGATATGATTGATACTGGGGAAACAATATTTAAAGCTGCAAACGCTTTAAAAAAACGAGGAGCTAATAGAGTTTTAGCTTATGCAACTCATCCTATTTTTTCCGGAAATGCTGTAAAAAATTTAAAACAATCAATGATTGATGAAGTAATAGTTTGCGATACAATTCCACTCCCAAACGAAATTAAAAAATTACCAAACGTACGTACACTAACTTTATCATCAATGTTAGCCGAAGCTATAAGAAGAATTAATAATGAAGAATCAATTTCTGCTATGTTTGAACATTAAATAATAACTTAGTCTCGAGAAAAAATATTCTTGAGACTTTTTTAAAAAAAATTTATCTAATCAATGTTTGTTTATAGTTTATTAAAAGCAAAATTTCCGAAACTAAAAAAAAAGAACCGTATATTAAAATAATATCATTTCTTTTAGAATTGTTTAAAACATGAAAAAAAGCATCACAACTTTTTTCAAAAAAAGAAAATACCTCTAAACAATTCTTCCAATCTGGTAAATGAACACTTCTATCTGTATTCAATTTAGAACAAGTCCATGAATCAACTAAATTTATAAATGGTAAAATAGTTTTTTTTACATCTTTATCTTTTAACATTCCTATTAATACATGTATTTTTTTATTTTTTTTAATTAAAGAAAGTCTTTTTGATAAATAAATAGCTGCATGAGAATTATGACAAACATCCACAATAATCCATGGAGATAAAGATATAGTTTGAAAACGACCAGGTATAAAAATTGAATTAATTATTTTTTTTACTAAAGATTCTATAATCTTAAAACCAGAAAACTGTAAACTAATTAGTGCTAAAGCAAAATTTTCAATTGGAAAAGAAACATATTTTAATTTATTTAATTTAATTTTATTACTAATAAAATTCCAATATCTTTTTTTTTTTTCTACTTTCCAATCTTTTCCAAATCGTTTTAAACAAACATTTTTTCTAAAAGCTTCTTTACAAACACTACTAGGGATATCTAAATCTCCAAAAATTGCCATTTTGTTTTTTCTAAATATTCCAGATTTTTCAAATCCTATACTATTTCTATTGGATCCTAAACGATCTTTATGATCTAATCCAATATTAGTAATAATTGATATATTTGAATTAACTACATTAGTTGCGTCTAATCTACCTCCTATTCCCACTTCTAAAATTATGACATCCAATGTTTTTTGTTTAAATAAAAAAAGAGAAGATAAAGTAATAATTTCAAAATAAGTTAATGCAATGTTTCCTTTCTTCAATAAAACATTCGATAAAGAAATAAAATGTTCATTTTCAGTTAAATATTTTCCATGAATTCTCACTCTTTCTTTATATTCAATTAAATGTGGAGAAATATATAAACCAACTCTTAAACCTAACATAAGCAAATATTTTTCTAATATAAAACAAGTAGAACCTTTTCCGTTGGTTCCAGTGACAGTAAAAATAAAAGAAGACATATTTAACAAATCTAATTTATTAGCTACTTTTGTTATATTTGATAAATCATTAACTATTACGTCTTTAGAAAACAATTCTATCTCCGATAATAATTTAGATAATCTATATTTCTCTGAATTAAACGTTTTATTAAAATAAAATTTATTCATAATGTTTTATACAAAAATGACCTTTGAAAGATAACAAACAATATAAGCATCATACTTATAACCAATATTTTAAAAAAATTTTAAAGCTTATCTTGTAAAAATAATTTATAAAACTACAACTATAAATTTTAATTTTTAATTTATTAAATTTATTTAAATTATTAAATTTTTTAATACTTTAAAAAAAAATATTCTTTATTACATAGAAAAATCTAAAATATCACAAAAAAACTATTACATCATTTAACAAAACAAGCAAATTAGATGGAAAAAATCCAAAAAAAACTAAAAATAAATCTAGCAAGAAAACAATAAATCCTGGAACAGTTTTTATATGAGTAAAAAAACTAATTTTTTCAAATTCTGAAGAAAAAGAATATAAGTTAATAATAATTCTAAAATAATAATAAAAAGATAATAATGTTCCAAAAAACGAAATCACACCTAAAAAAACTAAATGAGAACTAAAAATACTGAACAATAACAAAAATTTACTAATAAAACCTAAATTTATAGGAATTCCGGATAAAGAAAACAACATGATTGTTAATGAAATTGCAAGAAACGGATCACTCCAAAACAAACCTTTATAACTAGAAATTATATTCTCTTTAAATTTATTTTTATTATTAAGATTAATTAAATTCATTATAAAAAAAATTCCAACATTACTAGCTAGATAACTACATATATATATAGCAATAACATCTAAAAAAAACGGGAAACTATTGAAGGACAATAATGCAGCTAACAAATATCCAAAACTAGACATAGAAGAATATCCCATTAATTTCTTTAAGTTCAATTCAAATAATGCCATCGTATTTCCAAATAATATGGAAGAAAAAGCCATTACTTCTAATAAATAATATAAAATTTTTCCTTTTGTATAAGGAACATACAAAAAAAATCGAACTAAAGAAATAAAGATAGATAATTTAGACAATGTGGAAAAATAACTTAATACAATTGAATGCATACCATTATAAATATCAGAAACCCACAATCCGAATGGAAAAATTGATAATTTAAATGCAAAAGAAATAATAATAAAACTAATACCAAATAATAATACACATATATTATCATCTATAGCAAAATTTAATGATCTTTGTAATTCAAAAAAGGACAAACCACCTCCTGAACTAATATATATAAAAGCAATTCCAAACAACAAAAAAGAAAACGATATACTAGACAAAACCATATATTTGATCACTGATGATAACGATTGTTTGTAATTTCCTAAACAACACATTAAACCTAATAACGGTATATTTACTAATTCAATTCCAATACATAAACTAATTAAGTTATTAACTGAAGTTAAAAACATACAACCAAGTGTAGATAACAATACTAGTAAATAAAATTGAGAATTATTATTTTTCTGATTTTTTAGAGATTCATATGACATGATACATATCATACAACTAAAAATTAAAAAAACTTTAGAATAGAAAATTGAATATTTATCAATTCTTAACAAATAATTAATATCAACAGGTTCTATTTTAATTATAAAAAATAAAGATAAAAAACTAACAAAAAGAGCTAAAATAGTAAAAGTTAAATTTTTAAAATTTTTAATTGAATAAGAAATTAGTAAGGTCAATATAATTATATTAAAAAAAAACAAAAAAAATGGAAGTAATGCAGTTAATTCTTTATTGATAATAATCATTAGTTTCTACAACCTTAAATTAATCAAAATAACAAAAATTAAATTGTTTTTTCTATTAAATCGTATGTATATATGAAATATTTAAAATTAATTGTGGAAAAAATCCAATTGCTAAAATCAAAAAAACAAGAGACAAAAGGATAAACAACTCAGTTTTCGTAATATATTTATTTTCAATAAAATAAACTTTTTTTTCTCTACCATAATAGATTTTATGCATTATATTAAAAGAATATAATGAAGAAAAAATAGACAAAAATAAAAAAATGAATGATAAAAAATTAGAACGATTAAATATTCCTAATAAAGTTAGAAATTCACCAACAAAATTTCCTGTTCCAGGAATAGAAAGATTAGAAACTAAAAAAAATAAAGATAAACCAGGTAACCAATTTAAACTAAACCATAAACCTCCCATGTTTTTTATATTCATAGAATTAATTTTTTTATACAATTTTCCGAAAATTATTATTAAAGCAGCAGTAGTTAAACTTTGTACAATTGTTTGAATTACTATACCTTGATATATCAATAAACTTTTTCCACTATAAATAGCCGATAACATTACTCCCATATGAGAAATAGACATATAAGCAACTATTTTTTTTATATTTTTTTGAGAATAAGCAACTAATGCTGAATAAAATGCGGAAATAATTCCTAAAACAATTGCAAATGGAACAATTTTAAAATAAGAATGGGGAAATAACGGAATACAAAAACGTAATAATCCATATATAGATGTTTTTATAATAATTCCAACTAAATCTATTGTTCCAGACTTTGGAGTATTTATTAACAAATTAGGAAACCAAGAATGAAAAGGAATAATTGGCATTTTTATTGCAAAAGATAAAAATAAACAAATCATTAAAAATAATTCTAAATGTGGATTTAAAGACACTTTTAATAAAGTATTATAGTCAAAAGACCAAATTGAACTATTATTATAGTAATTGATTACTAGTCCAAAAATAGATAACAACATTAATAATCCAGAAACTAAACCATATATAACAAATTCATTTGCAACGTTAAATAAATGTTTATTTTTCTCTTTAATAAAATGATCTGGTTCTCCCCAAAAAATAACTAAAAAATAAACTGGAATTATTGCTAATTCCCAAAAACAAAAAAACAAAAATAAATCAATTGATAAAAATATTCCAATTACACTACCAATAATAAAAAGAAGATGAAAATAAAAAACATGCATGGATTTATTTTCTTCTTCCCATGAACATAAAACTGAAATTACTCCTAAAAAAGAAACTAACATAACCATCAATAACGACAATCCATCCATTGCCAAATGAAAATTAATTCCTAATTGAGGTATCCAAGGAAAAATAAATTCAGTTATCCATTCATGAGAATTGTTTTCTATACATTTTATATAAAAATAATTTTTATATAAAATAAAAACAACAAGAAAAAACGTACTAAATGTAAAAAGTAAAGCGTTCCAACGAGGCGAAAAACGATTGCAAAATCTATTTGCAAAAACAGAAAAACAACCTCCGATATACGGAATAATAACTAATAAAAAAAGTAACATTGAAATTATAATCCTGTTATTAAGAATAATTCTTAGAAATTTTAATTATTTAAATTAAATAATTTAAATCATTATTTAATAGAATAATGATTCTTAAATCAATTTAAATAAATTTAATGTGTTAAACAACACAAAAAAATAAAAGATAAACAAAAAAAAGATGTTCCTGATAAAAAAAATAAAATATGCCAAGATAAAGTTTTTTTTACCAAACACAAAAACATGTGATGAAAAAAAGTTATAAAAAAAGAAAAAAAAGAAAATAATTTTTTAAATGGATCAATAGAAATCTTTTCTATTATAAAAAAATATGGTTTTACAAAAATAAAATCATAAAAAGAATCAAATCCAAAATTTGTATTTTTAACAGAATATTCATTTAAATGAATATTCTTCTTTGACAATTTATAAAAAATATTTTTTTTATTCACATATACATCATAAGAAATTAACACACCTATAATAGAAATAATACTAGATATAAATTCTAAAAAATTTCTTTTTGTAAAAATATAATTTTTATCATAAAAATCAAAAAAAACAGAGGAAAAGGGAGGAAAAAACATGATAAATACAGTTGAAAAAATTAACAAAACAAATAATGGAAAAGTATGAAAAAAACCATTATTTAGATAAATAATTTTTTGTTTTTCTCTTTTTGTATGAAAAATTAAAAATATCATTCTAAACGTATATATCGAAGTCAATAAAACTCCTATAAGAGAAGAAAAAAGAAACATCCATTTTTTGTTTTCTAATAAGAAATATAAAATTTGACCTTTAGTATAAAAACCTGAAGTTATCAACGGTAAGGAGCTTAATGAAGCACCTCCAACTAAAAAACAAAAATAAATGAATGGTTGTTTTTTTCTTGCACCACCCATTTTTAAAATATTTTCTTCTCCATTAAAAAAAGAAATTATGGAAGCTGAACTTAAAAACAATAAAGATTTAAAAAAAGAATGAATAATTAAATGCATAATAGCAACATTCCAACATTTTACAGAAATCGCTATAAACATATATCCGATTTGACTCATTGTAGAATACGCTAAAATTTTTTTTATATTATTTTGGAATAAAGCTAAAAAACAAGAAAAAAGAACAGTTAATATTCCAATAATTCCTACAAGAAGCAAAATTGTTGGAGACATAGAAAACAAAAAGTTAGTTCTAACAATTAAATATACACCTGCAATTATCATTGTCGATGCATGTATTAAAGCTGAAACAGGAGTAGGTCCAACCATTGCATCAGTTAGCCATGTTTGTAGTGGAATTTGAGCTGATTTACTAACTGCTGCAACTAAAAGACAAAAAATAGAAAAGTGAAATTGCCAATCTTTAGCTAATAAACTATGTTTTAAAAAAACTTTTATATCATTTAAATTTGTTGTTTTAAAATGAGAATATAAGATAAAAATAGATAAACAAAAAAATATATCTCCTATTTTAGTCATTAAAAAAGCTTTCATAGCTGATTTGTAACTTACTTTTTTTCTATGATAAAATCCAATAAGTAAATAAGAACATAGTCCTACCAATTCCCAAGCACAATACATTAATAATAAATTATCAGACAAAATCAATAAAAACATACTAGCTATAAAAAGATTCATGTAAGAAAAATAAGTAGAAAACTCTTCTTCAGATTTCATATACCAATAAGAAAAAACATGTATTAAAAATCCAACTAATCCAATCATTAATAACATAAAAATTGAAAATTTATCCATTAATAAATCAACTTTAAAATTTAAAGATCGAATATTATTCCATATTTCAATATGTTGAGAAAAAAAATTCAAACTAGATCTATTATTAAAATAACAAAAAAAAATACGAACAATAATTGCTAACGAAAAAAAAATTGAACCTATTCCAATTAAAGCAGAAAAAAAATTCGATATTTTTCTTTGACAAATAGATAAAATAAAAAATCCAAATAAAGGAAAAAGAATAATACTACTCATGTTATTCATTCACAAATCTCACTTAAAACGTCTATATTTAATGTCTTATAATAACGATGCATCTTAATTAAAAGAGCTAATCCAATTCCAGATTCAACAGCTGATAATGTGATTGTTAACAAATATAATATTTGTCCATCTAACTGATGAACATAATTGCTAGCAAAAACTAAAATTAAAGAACAAGCATTGTTCATTATTTCTAGTCCAATTAATATAAAAAGAAAATTACGACGAGTTAATATTAAAAATAATCCTGAAAAAAATAATAACATCGACAACAATAAACCATGTTGTATAGGAATCATATAATATGTCCTTGATATAAAATGTAGTTAACCAAATTTATTTATTTTTTTTTCCAATATAAAATGTAATTATTATTCCAGATAATAAAATCATAGAAATGAATTCAAATAATATAGCATACGAACTTAATAATTTATTACCAAACTTTCGAATGTTGTCTGATTCAGACATAAAATTCATTTCACCATTATTTAAAAAAAATAAAATATATAAAACACCAAAAAACAACATTAAAAAAATTAACGAAAAAATTTTCCAATTGATTAAAAATGAAAAATTCCTGTTGTTTAGTTTAGAACTTTTTTCTAAATTTAACGTCATAAGGGTAAAAACAAATAAAACCATTATGGCACCAACATAAATTATTACTTCTATAACCCCTGGAAAAAAAGCACCTAATGAAAAAAAAACTCCAGAAGTAGATAATATCGATATTAAAAAATATAATAAAGAATACATAACATCAAAACTAAATATTATACAAAATGTAGATAATATTGAAATTGCTGAAAAAAAATAAAAAGTTAATTCCATTCAATATTTTCCTTATGGTAATAAATTTTTAACACTAATTGGTTTGAATTCAGATTTCGAATTTCCGATAGATTTATCTTCTGTAGCAACACCTGTAATTTTATGAAAATTATAATTATTTTTTTTTCCAATTCCAGAAATTAATAAATCTTCTTTTTCGAAAACTAAATGCTCTCTTTTAAACTCAGATAATTCAAAATCTTTGGTTAGTTGAATTGCTAATGTTGGACAAGATTCTTCACATAGACCACAAAAAATGCAACGAGAAAGATTTATTCTAAAAAATTTTGGATAAGATCTACCCGACTTGTTTTCTGATTTTTGTAACGTAATACAATCAACCGGACAAACGACCGAACATAAATTACAAGCTACACATCTTTCACTACCATCATCATTTCTAGTCAATACTATTCTTCCTCTATTTCGACTTGACAATTTAATAGTTGTTTCAGGATACAATATAGTTTCTCTTTTAGAAAAAATATTCTTAAAAACCATATACATACTTTTTAATTGACTAAAAAAAATTAATATCATTTTTTTAAGTATCATAAAATTATCCACGTATTATACTAAAATTGTTAAAAAAACCGTAAAAAATAAATTTAACAACGTTAAAGGAAAACAAAACTTCCATCCAAAGTTCATAACTTGATCATATCTAGGTCTTGGCAATGATGCTCTAACCAAAATAAACAAACATATCAATAACATGGTCTTTATAAAAAAACAAAAAAAAGAAGAAATAAAAGGTCCTAAATACCCTCCGAAAAAAATTGTAGTCATTAAAGATGACATAGTAATTATAGAAATATATTCTCCAATAAAAAATAAACCAAACTTTATTCCTGAATATTCGATATTATATCCACTTGACAATTCCTGTTCAGATTCAGGTTGATCGAAAGGATGTCTATGGCACAACGCTAAACTAGATACAAAAAAGGATAAAAAACCAATAAATTGTGGAAAAAAATTCCATATATCTCTTTGACTTTCAATAATGTCCACCAAGTCAAAAGAACCTGCTCTAACTACAGCCCCCATTACTGACAAACCTAAAAAAATTTCAAAACTCAATGTTTGAGCTACCGCTCGTAAAGAACCAAGTAATGCATATTTGTTATTACTAGACCAACCAGCAAATAATATTCCATATACAGATAACGAAGCCATCATAAAGAAAAATAAAATTCCAATATTTAAATGAACAACCATCCAATTTGAATTGATTGGAATTATACTCATAACAATTAAGAAACAAACAAAAGAAATAACTGGAGCAATAACAAAAAATAAAGAATTGGAAAATATAGGAATCCAGTCTTCTTTAAAAAATATTTTTATCATATCAGCTACAACTTGTAATAAACCATATTTTCCAACTCTATTTGGTCCATATCGATTTTGAAACAACGCTAATAATCTTCTTTCAAAAAAACTTAAAAAAGCTGAAAAAAAGATAACTGAAAAAAAAAATAAAATAGTAATTGTTGGAGAAAAAACACCTGTTGTACTATGAATAATCTTCATTTTTTATCCTTTTTCGAAGATTTGTTACTTTTTTACCTAATAAAAATAACGGAATACTAGAATTACCTACAGATAATCCTATTTGACCAGATTTTAAAAATTTAGAAATTTTTATATGTAATATAAATTTTGTATCTAAATAATAAAATTGAATCATATCACCTTCAAATAAATCAAGTTTTTTAGAGTCAGCAATGGATATTCTTGCAAAATTTTCCTTACTAAAGTTTTTTCTTATTAATTCAGAACGATTAGATAATTCTTCATTATTAAATAATGTGTAATAAGGAACTACTAAGAAATTATTTTTATCGATAATAGTTTCTTTTAAATTTGGAATAAAATTTATATTTTTAATATCGCAATTCTTAAGATCATTAAAAATTCTAATCCCAGGATTTCCATTTTTTAAATTTCCTCCAATTTCATCTTGAAACTTATTCCAAGATTGTGATGAATTCCAACCAGGAAACCAAGAAAAAGGTATTTGAGAAGAAGAATACGACAGTTGATTATTTCCTTCCATAGAAAAAGAAAACATTGAATTAATATCGATAGGCTGACTGTTTTCATGAACATTTTTATGAGAAAACTGAGCTGTTCTTCCACTATAACGGTGCGGAGAACGAGCAATTTTTTGACCTTTAATTCTAAAATTAGAATTATAAGAAGCTTTTTTTATTTTTTTTAAAAACGGAAACGATTTTATTAAAGAATTAATAACATCTTCTATACTATTCCATGAAAATGATTTTCTTTTAATTTTAGAATCTAAAATATGAAGCCATTTCCAACTCTCTAGAACTACATTATTTTTTGAATAAAATTTAGGATCATATACTTGAAAAAATCTTTGTGCTCTAATTTCATGATTTATTACAGTTCCTGTACTTTCAAAAAAATTAGAACATGGAAAACTTATACTTCCATTTTTGTATGTATTTGTATTTTGATGATCAATAACAATAGAGTCAAACTTTGAAAGCATATAATCAATTTTATCTTTTGACATTAAACGATATAAATCATTTTCTAAAACTATTAATGCTATTTTTTTTTTTTGACTCAAAAATTTTTTAATTCCTGTTTCAATTGATTTATTTCCAATCATTCCTAATCCAATACTATTAACATTAGAAGTTAATAATGTTATTCCTGTTTCAATTCCTTTTTTAATTAAAGATTTAGACAGATTAAATGCAGACTTAATAAGTCTAAGATCTCCTGAATGGGATCCTGAAACAATTAGTACTTTTTTTGATTTTAAAAAAGTGTCTACAATTAATTCGATTTTTGATTTTAAAGAAACATTAAATATTTCTGATTCTAATACATTTGAATTAAGTTTGTTTTCTATACAATTTAACAAATTTATTTGATCTTCAACAGAAGAAACAAAATTCCATCTTGAAATTTTATCGAGAGCTGTAACATTTGTACTAGTTATGAATAAAGAATTTAGTTTGTTGTTTTTATAAGATTTAGCCATACTATGCCAAGTAGGAATGCTGTCTTTATTACTACTGCTATTATTACTACAAATATTCGATGAATAATTGCTAACTGCTCGACGAATTGACAACGCAATACGAGGAGATGTATTTGTGACGTCTTCTCCTAATATAAAAATACAATCATAACTTTCTATCTCACGCAATGTTGGAGTGTATATTCCACTTTCTGTTAAAATTTTAATAATTAATTGAATGCAAGAATTCTCAATTTCAGTACTGTCTACAAAAAAATTCTCTCTTCCTACAAAATTAAATAAAGCATAATTACTTTCTATACTTGCTCTTGATGAACCTACTCCAATAATTTTATAAGAATTTTTTAACATTGTTTTACATTTATTAAATGCTAATTCAACATTGATTTTTAGTCTACCAAAATCATTTTTAAAATTTATATTTTTAGTTGTTACTACCTTAGGATTATCTCTCCTATTAGCATATCCATAACCAAATCTACCTCTATCACAAATAAAATAATGGTTGATATCTCCATGATATCGATTCTCTATTTTAATCAATTTTCCATATCTTTCTCCAGCTATAATATTACAACCAACACTACAATGAGAACAAATACTAGGTGCATACTGCATATCCCACTTTCTACTATAATTTTCAGAACTAGTTTTGTCTGTAAAAACTCCAGTAGGACATATTTCAATTAAATTTCCTGAATGCTCGTTTTTTAAAACTCCATTTTTTAATCTACCGAAATAAATATTATCTTTTGAACCAAATACACCAAAGTCTTCTCCTCCAGCATAATCCTTATAATATCTTACACAACGATAACAACTTATACATCTATTCATATTATGTGATATGAATGGACCAATAAATTGATTTTTATGTGTTTTTTTTTTATATACGTATCTACGAGAATAATGTCTGTTCATAACCGTCATGTCTTGAAGATGACAATTTCCACCTTCCTCACACACTGGACAATCATGAGGATGATTTATCATTAATAATTCAATTATTGCTTTTCTAAAATTTAAAACATCACTAGTTTCGGTAAACACAACCATATTATCTGTTATTGTAGTCATGCAAGACATGACTATTTGTCCAATTTTATCATTCTTATTTAAATGTACTTTAACAGCACATTGTCTACAAGAACCTATGCTTCCTAATTCTGGATGCCAACAAAAATATGGAATATTAATTCCTGCAGACAAACAAGAAGACAATAAATTATTTTCTGTATTTACATCATACTGATTATTATTCACAACAATTGTAGTCATCAAAAAAAAATCCAAAATGTTAGATGAAAGTTTATATTTGTGTTTTAAAGATTAATTTTTACAACGAAAAAATAACTTTAATACAATTTTAATTGTAAACAAAAATAAAAAAATTAATTATTTAATTTTAATACCTGCTTCAAATTCATGACGAAAATAAAATAATGCACTTTTTAATGGTAACATTGCTCCTGGAGCATGTGCACAAAATGTTTTTCCAGGCCCTAAATATGTACATAGTTCTTCCAAAAGAAGAATATCTTTCAATTTTCCGGTTTTTTTCTCTAAAGAATTTAAAATTTTTACAATCCAAGGTAATCCATCTCGACAAGGAGTGCACCAACCACATGATTCTCTAGAAAAAAATATTTCCAGATTTTTTAATAAAGATACCATGCTAATTTCTTCGTGTACTACCATTGCCATTCCTGTACCTAATCTATTACCAATTTTCATAAAACTAGAAAAATCCATTTTTATATCTAAATGTTTTTTAACTAAAAAACTAGTACTTGCTCCACCTGGTAACCAAGTTTTTAAAACGTATCCATATTGCATTCCACCGGCATATTCTTCTAATATCTCTCTAGCTGTAATTCCTAACGGAACTTCCCAAATTCCAGGTTTTTTTACTTTTCCTGAAAAACCTACAATCTTTGTACCAGAATCTTCACTATTAGATAAACTTTTATACCAATCTATTCCATGTAATAAAATTGATGGAATATTTGATAACGTTTCAACATTATTAACACAAGTAGGTTTCCCCCAAAGTCCACTAACAGCAGGAAATGGAGGTTTTGATCTTGGATTTGCTCTTCTACCTTCTAAAGAATTAATTAATGCAGTTTCTTCACCACAAATATACCTTCCCGCACCACTATGTAAAAATAAATCGAAACTGAAATCAGTACCCAATATATTTTTTCCTAAAAAACCAAAATCCTTTGCTTCTTCTATTGCTCTTTTTAGTATACGTTCAGCATCTGTATATTCTCCTCTCAAAAAAATATAACCACAAGAAGACCTAATAGCAAACGCAGAAATTAAAATTCCTTCAATTAATTGGTGAGGAATTTTTTCCATTAAAAATCGATCTTTATAAGTCCCAGGTTCCATTTCATCAGCATTACATAGTAAATAATGAGGAAATATTTGTTTTTGATTAGAAACTAATCTCCATTTAATTCCTGTTGGAAAACCAGCACCACCTCTTCCTTTCAATCCAGATAACATAATTAATTCAATGACTTTTTTTGGAGAATAATTTTTCAAAACTTTTTTAAAAGAAAAATATCCAATGGTACTTATATATTCTTTTATCCAAACTGTATTGTTTTTATTATTATTTATCCACCAAGTAAGAGGATGTGTTTCTTTTTCTATTACATCTTTCATTGATGTTTCTCTAATAAAATTGGTAGTAGTCCTATGGTTAACTTAGTATAAGTTTTGTCATTTATCATCATTGCAGGAGATTTATCACAACATCCTAAACAACACGTAGGTAATAAAGTAAATCTATTATCTTTGGTTGTTTCCCCTTTTTTAATTTTTAATATCCTTTTTAGTTCATTTTCTATTTCAATATATCCAGTAACATAACAAACCATACTGTCACAATATCGAATAACATTTCTTCCAACTGGTCTTCTATATATATGACTATAAAAAGTAGCTACTTCTTCTATCTCTATAGGTGGTAAATTTAACAATTTAGCAATTTCATAAATAGAATCCAAAGAAACCCAGCCTCGTTTTTTCTGAACAATTTTTAAAGCTTCTATAGAAACTGCTCTAGAATTAAGATAACATTTCTTCTTTTCTTGAATTTCTTTTCTTTCAATTTCACTTAAATTAAAATTTGTAGGTATTATTTTAGTTTTCATAATAATATTTCAACTTATCGGTCAACGTCAGACATTACGAAATCAATACTTCCTAAATAAGCAACTAAATCAGAAATTAAACTACCTCGAATAACAGAAGGAATTTGCTGTAAGTGAGCAAAACTAGGAGTTCGTATTCTAGTTCGATAACTACAAGTGTTTCCATCACTAATTAAATAATAACTATTAATTCCTTTAGTAGCTTCAATCATTTGAAAACTTTCATCTGGATCAAAAATAGGACCCCAAGAAACTTGCAAAAAATGAGTTATCATGGTTTCAATATTATGAAGTGAAAATTCTTTAACAGGAGGAGTTGTTAAAGGATGATCTGCTTTATATGAACCTTCAGGCATATTTTGCAAGCATTGTTTTAAAATGTTTAAGCTTTGATAAATTTCTTCCACTTTTAACATTATTCTAGAGTAACAATCACTTGTACCATTTCCTACTGGTATATCAAACAAAAAATTTTCATAACCAGAATATGGTCTAGATTTTCTAATATCAAAGTCTACTCCAGTAGCACGAAGTCCAGCACCAGTAATTCCCCATGACAAAGCTTCTGTTTTAGAATAAGAAGCAACTCCTTTCGAACGAGAAATTAAAATTGTATTTTTTAATGCAGAATTTACATAAAAATCAATACGTTTAGGAATCCAAGATAAAAATCTTTTCAAAAGATCATCCCATCCCTTTGGTAAATCGTCAGCTACTCCACCAATCCTAAACCAAGCAGGATGCATTCTTGCTCCAGTTATCGATTCAATTACATCATAAATTTTTTGTCTATCTGTAAATGCTAAAAAAACCGGCGTCATTAATCCTACATCTTGAATAAAGGTAGCAATACACAATAAATGACTATTAATTCGAAATAGCTCCGACAACATTATTCTAATCACTTTTGCTCTTTCTGGAACTTTTATATTTGCAAATTTTTCAATTGCTAAAATATAAGGCATCTCATTTACACAACCACCTAAATATTCAATTCTGTCAGTATAAGGAATGTAAGTGTGCCACGTTTGTCGTTCCGCCATTTTTTCAGCCCCACGATGGTGGTAACCAATATCTGGAACACAATCAACAATTTCTTCTCCATCTAATTGTAATACAATTCTCAAAACACCATGTACAGATGGATGATTAGGACCTAAATTTAAAAACATAAAATCATTATTTTTATGTTTTCTCTTCATACCCCATATTTCTGGTTTAAATTTTAAAGATTCAATTTCACTTTCTTCTTTTTCTTTAGTTAAAAAAAAAGGGTCTGATTCTGTTGCTCTAGCTGAATAATCCTTTCTCAAAGGATGACCTTTCCAAGTATGTGGCATAATTATTCTAGTTAAATTTGGATGTCCTAAAAAAGTAATTCCAAACATATCCCAAACTTCTCTTTCATACCAATTTGAATTTAAATATATGTTCGTCAAAGTAGGAATATTTAAATTATTTTCAAACAAAGGCACTTTCAACATTAAATCATTATTTCTTTCAATTGAAATAAAATGATAAAATACTGTAAAATCAGATGCAGGTAACATATCCTTAAAAACTCGCACTCGTTCGTCAATCGCATGTAAATCAAACAGCATATTATAAGGATTAGAAGGAATGGCTTTTACAAAATTAACTACTTCTAATAACATTCCTTGTGGAATCCAAATAATAGGAAATTCAGTTTTGGAAAATTGAAAAAAAAACTTATTTCCTTTAAAATAAGAGTTAATTTCCTTTACTATTCCATACTCAGCATCATCTTTGCTTTGAGTATTCTTTTTTTCTTGTTTTTGTTTTTTCATAAAATATTCTTGAATAATATTCATTTTAGATAAATGATTTTGTTCGATCTTTTTTCCAGTAATTTACAATTATCATTTCTTTAACTTTTATCTGAATTTGTTCGATGTAAATAAATTATGTTTTTGAATTTTTTGTATAATTTATTATTGGTATTTCTTTATCTTTAGAAAAAATTTTATTATCCGATTTTTTTTTATAAACATTTTGATCTCCTAAAATCCAAGATAAAGGTCTTTTTTCTTGTGAAATAGTTTCTTGTAATAGTTTTAAAGCTTGTATATAAGATTCAGGACGAGGTGGACATCCAGGAACATATACATCTACTGGAAGTATTTTATCTATTCCTTGAACCACAGAATAAATATCATACATTCCTCCAGAATTAGCACAAGAACCCATTGAAATTACCCACTTAGGTTCTAACATCTGATCATATATTCTTTTGATTATTGGAACCATTTTTATGAAAGGAGTTCCTGATATTACCATAAAATCTGATTGTCTAGGAGATGCTCTTAATACTTCAGATCCAAAGCGACTAACATCATGAACAGAAGTAAAAGCAGTTACCATTTCAACATAGCAACAAGACAAACCAAAATTATATGGCCATAAAGAATTTTTTCTTCCCCAATTGACTAGTGTACGTAACCAAGTTGATAATTTTCCAAAAACAATATTCTTTTGATTTCCCATATCTGTTATTCTGTCATTTTTCTCTAAATTGTTTCTATTATTGTTTATGTTTTTTGTATTTATCAATGTATACTTCATTTTATTTCCCAAAATCTGTAATTACAAATAAAAAATTTGTTAATTTTTTAAAATTTTTTTTTAGAATAAGACCAATCTAAAATTCCAAGTTTAACTACGTATA
Source organism: Buchnera aphidicola (Tetraneura sorini) (assembly GCA_049942775.1). Lineage (GTDB taxonomy): Bacteria > Pseudomonadota > Gammaproteobacteria > Enterobacterales > Enterobacteriaceae > Buchnera_D > Buchnera_D aphidicola_E. Next base: position 140,909 of record CP188087.1, on the reverse strand, counting down.
TCAAACCAATTAGCAATTCGAAAATAAAAAACATCATTTCTATAAATCCAATCCATGTAGTATCATTTATAGTTGTTACCCAAGAATATATATAAATTATTTCAACGTCAAAAATAACAAAAAGAACAGCAACCAAATAAAATTTAACAGCATAACCAAAATTAATATTTGAAATACCATCTATACCAGATTCAAATGGAATATTTTTTTTATCTCTTGATTTTTCTCCTAACAACCAACCAAATAAAAGCATTAAAATTGGAATCAAAAAAGATAAAAATATAAAACAAAAAAAAGAAGAACTAAAAAAAAAAGAAGTGTAAAACATAGATATACTCATTCCAGAAACATTGTTAAATAAAAAAATATTATACCATAATTAATTATTCGATAAATTGAGAATTTTAAAGTCTAGCTTTATTATTTTTCGTTTAAAACTAGTTTTTTTTAAAATCCCCTTGATGGAATGTAAATAGCCCCCATCTAATAAACATTAGATGTAATTAATTTTAAATTGATTTTTCAATCAAAAATTAGTGAGGAATAAATGGGAAAAATTATTGGAATAGATTTAGGAACTACTAACTCCTGTATAGCTATAATGGACGGAAAACAACCCAAAGTACTTGAAAATTCAGAGGGGGAAAGAACTACTCCTTCCGTAATAGCATATACAAAAGAAGGAGAAATACTTGTAGGACAACCTGCAAAAAGACAAGCAATTACTAATCCTAAAAATACACTTTTTGCAATAAAAAGACTTATTGGAAGACGTTTTAAAGATGAAGAAGTACAACGTGATATTAAAATCATGCCTTATGAAATTGTAAAATCCAATAATGGAGATGCTTGGATAAATATAAAAAATAAAAAAGTTGCACCACCTCAAATTTCTGCTGAAGTTTTAAAAAAAATGAAAAAAACAGCAGAAGATTATTTAGGGGAAAAAGTTACTGAAGCGGTTATTACAGTTCCTGCTTATTTTAATGACGCACAAAGACAGGCTACTAAAGATGCCGGAAAAATTGCAGGAATGGAAATCAAAAGAATAATTAACGAACCAACTGCTGCAGCTCTAGCATATGGATTAGATAAAGGCAAAGGAAATCGTACTATTGCAGTATATGACCTTGGAGGAGGTACTTTTGATATTTCTATAATTGAAATTGATGACGTGGATCAAGAAAAAACATTTGAAGTATTAGCAACAAATGGAGACACCCATTTAGGTGGAGAAGATTTTGATAGTAGAATCATAAACTATTTAGTACAAGAATTCAAAAAAGAACAAGGGATGGATTTAAGAAATGATCCTTTAGCTATGCAACGATTAAAAGAAGCAGCAGAAAAAGCAAAAATTGAGCTTTCTTCAGCTAAACAAACTGACGTGAATTTACCGTATATTACAGCTGATTCTTCAGGACCAAAACACCTAAATATTAAAGTTACTAGATCAAAATTAGAATCTTTAGTAGAAGATTTAGTACTTCGGTCTATTGAACCAGTAAAAATAGCACTTAAAGATGCAAAATTATCTGTTTCAGATGTTAATGATGTAATTTTAGTAGGTGGTCAAACAAGAATGCCTATGGTTCAGAAAACAGTATCAAAATTTTTTGGAAAAGATCCTAGAAAAGACGTTAATCCAGATGAAGCCGTAGCTGTAGGAGCTGCTATACAAGGTGGAGTATTATCTGGTAGTGTAAAAGACGTTTTATTATTAGATGTAACTCCGTTATCTTTAGGAATTGAAACTATGGGTGGTATTATGACAACTGTAATTAAAAAAAATACTACTATACCTACCAAACATAGTCAAATTTTCTCTACTGCAGAAGATAATCAATCAGCTGTTACTATACACGTATTACAAGGAGAAAGAAAACGATCAATTGATAATAAATCTTTAGGTCAATTTAATTTAGATGGTATTCAAGCAGCTCCGAGAGGAGTACCTCAAATAGAGGTTACATTTGATATAGATGCTGATGGAATACTACACGTGTTTGCAAAAGATAAAAATACTGGAAAAGAACAAAAAATTATCATTAAAGCATCATCAGGACTAAACGAAGATGAAATTAAAAAAATGGTTTCCGATGCAGAATCTAATTCAGAATCAGATCGACAATTTGAAGAACTAGTCAAACTAAGAAACCAAGGTGATCAACTATCTCATAGTACTAAAAAGAAATTGAAAGAAATGGAATCAAGTATAAATGAAGATTCAAAAAATAACATACAAAAATCAATTAATAATTTAGATTATTCTTTAAAAGGAGAAAATAAAACAGAAATTGAAAATAACATTCAAAACCTGTTAAAAATTTCTTCTCAATTGCTACAAGAAACAAAAGAAAATCAAAATTCTAACAATTTTAATCAAAAAAAAAATGATTCTATAAAAAAAGAAGATAATGTAGTAGATGCTGAATTTGAAGAAGTTAAAGATACAAAAAAATAAAAAAATTTATTCTATAAAAAAAAGTAAAAAAAAAAACTGTTACTCCACCATGACACGGGTGTGGAATAATTCTTCCCACCCGTGAATGTATATATATAGTATAGGAAAAACGTTAAAAACATGACAAAACAAGATTATTACTATACCTTAGGAATAAAAAAAACATCCAGTGATAGAGAGATTAAAAAAGCATATAAACGACTAGCGATAAAATATCATCCTGATAGGAATCAAGGAGATAAAAATGCAGAAACTAAATTTAAAGAAGTTAAAGAAGCATATGAAATTCTTATAGATCCTAAAAAAAGAGCATCATATGACCAATATGGCCATAATGCATTTCAACAAAATTCAGGATATAATAGTAGTGGATTTAGTAGTACTTTCGAAACCACATCTGATTTTAGTGATATTTTTGGAGACGTATTCGGAGACATCTTTGGAAATGAACAACAACGATCTTCAAGAGGATCAGATTTAAGATACAATATGGAATTAACTCTAGAAGAAGCTGTACAGGGAGTAAAAAAAATTATTCGAATTCCAATACTACAAAAATGTAATAATTGTCATGGTAGTGGGGCTACCCCAGGAACTAGAAAAAAAAACTGTTCTAGTTGTAATGGATCTGGAAAAATACAAATGAGAAAAGGATTTTTTACTGTACAACAAACATGTACTACTTGCCAAGGTCAAAAAACAGTAATCCAAAATCCTTGTTTTTCTTGTAATGGGAGTGGAAGAATAGAAAAGCCTAAATCTATATCTATTAAGATTCCTGCAGGAATTAATACTAATGATCAAATAAAACTAAATAAAGAAGGAGAAGCTGGACAAAATAATGCTTCATCTGGAGATTTATACATAAATATTACTGTTAAAAAACATCCAATTTTTAAAAGAAAAGAAAATGACTTATATTGTGAAGTACCCATCAATTTTTGTATGGCTGCGTTAGGAGGAAATTTAGAAGTTCCTACATTAGATGGAAAAGTAAAATTTAAAATACCTGCAGAAACCCAATCTGGAAAAATTTTTCGAATACCAAAAAAAGGAGTTATTTCTCTTAGAAATAGAAAAAAAGGAGATCTTTTTTGTAAAATATTTGTAGAAACTCCAATTCGATTAAACAGAGAACAAAAAAGCTTATTATACAAGCTAGGAGAAAGTTTAGGAGGATATAAAGGAGAAAGAAACAATCCTCATTCTAAAAGATTCTTTGATGGAGTAAAGAGATTTTTTGATGATCTAACAACAAGGAATCGTTAATTAAAAAAGTATTGCTTCAATAAATAATATAGGAAGCAATACCATCAAGTATGCACTTAATATTAGATTAATTAATCTTACTTAATGCTAATTTGCATTTTGTTTTAACTGTTTAAGTTTTAATAAAAAGTTTTTTTTATGTCTAGCAGCTTTATTTTTATGTATTACCCCCTTTGTTGCAAATCTATCTAAAATAGATTGCATTTTTCGAAATACAATTTCTGCTTTTTCTTTTTTTCCTTTTATTATTTCTAAATTTGCTTTTTTAATAATATTTTTGATCATAGATTTTTTCTTTATGTTCATTTTTCTTTTTTTTCTAGACTTTATTGCATCTTTTTTTGATGATTTTATGTTAGCCATACTAAAACCCTATTAATAAATAATTTGTAAAAATTATAATAAAACGTATTATTAATAAATTAATAACTTTTTAAGTTTACAAATTTTATAAAAATAATTTTACAAAAAAGTTAATTTTTTTCAAAAAAATTAATTATTTTAGTTTTATTCAATTAATGTTCATTTATTATTATATTTAGAATACAAATCATTAATGAGATGATATTTTATTAGTTTAATAATTACACAAAATTGTATTTTTTAATACATAAAATTTAAAAAAATAAATATTTTGTAAGAGACAAAAAATGAAAAATTATAAATTCACTTTAAATCTTCCAAAAACTAAATTTCCTATGAAAGGAAACTTACCTAAAAAAGAAAAAGAAATAATAAAAAAATGGAACAATACTAATTTATATAAAAAAATTAGAAAAAATAAAAAAAACAACCCGATATTTTTTTTGCAAGATGGTCCCCCATATGCAAATGGAAATATTCATATGGGACATGCTGTTAATAAAATTTTAAAAGATATAATCATAAAATCTAAAAACATGAGCGGATATAATGCTCCATATATCCCTACTTGGGATTGTCATGGATTGCCTATTGAACAACAAGTTGAGAAAATAGTAGGAAAACCTGGATTTAAAATTTCTAAAACAAAATTCAGAGAACTTTGTAGAAAATATGCAATAACTCAAATCAAAATCCAAAAAAAAGAATTTATTCGATTAGGAGTATTAGCAGATTGGGAAAATCCATATTTAACCATGGATTACAAATCAGAATCACAAATTATTCAATCAATAGGAAAAATCATAAAAAATGGTCATGTATATCAAGAATTAAAACCTGTACCTTGGTGCATTAAATGCGAATCTTCATTGTCTGATGCTGAAACAACATATTTTAAAAAAAAATCATACTCAATATTTTTCAAAATAAAAGCAAACAACAATAATAAACTTAAATTAAAATTTAATGTTAAAAACCAAAAAGACATATATGCAATTGTATGGACAACAACTCCATGGACTTTACCAGCTAGTAAAGCAATATCAATAAACCCAAATAAATATTATCAATTAATAGAAACTAAACATTTTCTTTACATCATATCAAAAAACACAGTTACAAAAACAATAAAAAAAATAAAATTAAAACAATATAAGATAATAGGAGAGATAAAAGGTAAAAAACTTGAATTAATAAAATTTCAACATCCTTTTTTAAATTATATAATACCTATTATTTTGTCTAATCATGTAACTGAAGAAATTGGTACCGGTTTAGTACATACTGCTCCAGATCACGGAATAGAAGATTATATTGCAAGTAAAAAATATTCAATTTCTACAATTCATCTAGTTAGTTCTAATGGAACATATATAAAAAATATACATCCTAAACTCGATGGAAATAAAATAAATACATCAGAAAAAACAATATTTTCTTTACTTAATAAAAATCTACTAAAAATAGATCCTATAGAACATAATTATCAACATTGTTGGAGACATAAAACACCAATTATTTATAGAGCAACTCCTCAATTATTTATTTGCATGAAAAAAAAAGGTCTGCTATCCACGTCAATTGAATCTATTAAAAACGTTTCTTGGATACCAAAAACATCAAAATCTAGATTTTATTCTATGTTAAACAATCGACCTGATTGGTGTATATCTAGACAAAGAACTTGGGGAGTTCCCATTCCATTGTTTATACATAAAGAAACAAAAAATATCCATCCGAATAGTGTTGAATTAATAGAAAAGATAGCACTTTTAGTAAAAAAACACGGAATTGAAGCTTGGTGGAAACTAGATCCTAAAGAACTCTTAGGAGAACAACATCATTATTATGTTAAAAACAATGACATTTTAGATGTTTGGTTTGAATCTGGATGTAGTCAAATTTCTATTTTAAATAGACAGGAATTTTTAAATAGAAAACGTGCAGATATTTATTTAGAAGGTTCTGACCAACATAGAGGATGGTTCATGTCATCATTAATGATTTTTTCTGCTATAAAAAATATAGCTCCCTACCATTCTGTTTTAACTCATGGTTTTGTTGTAGATGAGTCAGGAAAAAAAATGTCAAAATCAGAAGGAAATACAATTAGTCCAAAAAAAATTATTAAGAACCTAGGTGCTGATGTATTGCGTTTATGGGTAGCTTCTATCGATTATACTAATGATATTGCTATTTCAGAAAAAATTATTCAACAATTCTCTGAAATATATAAAAAAATTAGAAATACATCAAGATTTCTTTTGTCTAATTTAAATAATTTTAATCCAGCAACGGATTTAATTTGCCCATCTAAAATGATATTTCTAGATAAATGGATAATTGATAAAACAAAAAAAATACAAACAAAAATAATAATTTTATATTCAAAATATAAATTTCACGAAATTGTACAAAAAATAACTAAATTTTGCTCAATTACACTTAGTTCGTTTTATTTTGAAATAACGAAAGATCGACAATATACTACTAAAAAAACTAGTAATGCATATAAAAGTTGTCAAACAAGTTTTTATCATATTTTACAATCTTTAGTCAGATGGATAGCACCAATTTTATCTTTTACGGCATATGAAATTTGGGATCATTTATCTAAAATCGACAATATTAAAAATAACAATTATTGTATTTTTATTCAAGAATGGTATAAAAATTTATTCTTTTTGTCTGAAAAAGAAAAAATAAAAAGTCAAGAATGGAACTATTTGATAAAAATCAGAAATGAAATAAATAAAATTTTAGACTCTTACAGAAAACAAAAAATAATAAAAAATTCCTTGGAATCATCCCTAACATTATACGTAAAAAAAAAGATTTTTAAAATACTTTTAATAACAAAAAAAGAACTAAAATTTATATTTTTAACTTCTTCCGTAAAAATTAAAAAATATGATGAAGCACCTTTAGAAATTGCTGAAAATAAAAATATAGCTGGATTAAAAATAAAAATAAAACACATAGACGGACAAAAATGCCCAAGATGCTGGAATTATTATTCAAGTCAATTTTTTAATATAAATAATAATAACAATTGTTCAATAAAACAAGAAATCTGTCCTAGATGCATTTTAAATACTACAGGAAATGGAGAAAATAGATTATTTTTCTAATAAAGATAAAAAAATGAATAAAATAAAGATCTTTTCAATTTACTATATAATAATTTTGTTTGACTATCTAACAAAAAAATGGGTCAATAAAAATATTGATTTGAACCAAACAAAACATATTCTATCAATTTTAAATATTTCTCATGTTCATAATTATGGAATTGTATTTGGTCTACTTTCACAACAAAAAAAATATTTATTTTTTTTAAATTTTATTATATGTTCAATTTATATTATTTATTTAAATAGAAAAAAAACTACAAATTTTTACGATCTGTTAATAATAAGCGGTGCAATCGGAAATTTAATAGATAGAATACATTACGGGTATATAATAGATTTTATTGATTTAAAAATATATAAATTTCACTTTCCTAACTTTAATATTGCAGATATTTGTATTTTTTTTGGAATGTTACTTATTTTATTAAAAAAAAATAAATAAAACTATCTATTATTTAATTAAATAAAAACTACTTTTACAATAAAAATATATTATACAATTAAAATCATTCATCCATAAATAATCTAAAAAAATGTAAAAAAATAAATAATTAACTTTTAAATAAAAAATTATACTTTAGAGATAAAATCTTAGTATAAAAAAGATCTCAATATTTTTTGTAAATCTAATAACTATAAATTAATAAAATAAACCTATAAATTATAAAATTAATGATACTAATGAAACTTATGAAAAACAAAATAATAAAAATTGCTATATCAGGAGCACTAGGTAGAATGGGAAGAATATTAATTAAACAACTAATAAATAACTATAATTCTCAAACTATTTTAACAACAGCTATATCATCCAACAATAAAAAATACATAGGAAAGGATATTGGTAATGTGCTTAAATTAGGTTCAACAAATGTTAAGATTTGCTCTGATTTTGAATTATCAAAACAAGATTTTGACGTATTAATAGATTTTACTCATCCAAAAAAAACAATGGAATATATTAATTTTTGTAAAAATAATAAAAAAAAAATAATTATAGGAACTACTGGTTTTAATAAAAACGAAGAAAAAAAAATAAAAACCATTTCTAAAGAAATAGGTGTTGTATTATCTTCTAATTTTAGCATAGGAATTAATATATTAATTAAAGTTATTAAAGATATTTCAAAAATTATTGGTAAAAAATCTGAAATAAAAATCATTGAATATCATCATAATAAAAAAATAGATTCCCCTTCAGGAACGGCTATCACTTTAAAAAAAACAATAAAAGACACAATATATAAAAAATTTAAAAAAACAAAAAACATTGATATTTCATCCATTAGAATGGGAGATATTAGTGGTGAACATAGTATTTTTTTTTCACTGCTAGGAGAATATTTAGAAATCACTCATAAATCTATAAACAGAAAAATTTTTGCAAATGGAGCAATAGATGCAGCTGTTTGGCTACAATCACAAAAAACTGGATTATTTAACATGCAACAAGTTTTAAAATTAATATAATTAAAAATTAATTAAAAATATCACAAAAATCAACATAGAAAAATACAAATATTTAACTAAAACAAAAAAATAAAATTTAAAAAAACTAAAAATATTCAAAAATAATTTAGCTAAATAAGAAAATACTTAACATATGTTGGAGAAAACTTTGAATAAGTCTGGAATGTTGGTTTTAGAAGATGGATCCGTGTTTTACGGTATTTCAATAGGTGCAATAGGAAAATCTGTAGGAGAAGTTGTTTTTAATACTTCTATGACAGGATATCAAGAAATTCTTACAGATCCATCATACGCTGAACAAATAATAACTTTTACTTATCCACATATTGGAAATGTCGGCATTAATAATGATGATTATGAATCTGAAAAAATACACGTTAAAGGAATTATTTTAAGAAACTATTCCTTTTATTCTAGTCACTATAAGACTCAAGAAAATGTAGATCAATATTTAAAAAGAAATAATATTATTGCTATTGCTGACATTGATACCAGAAAATTAACTCACATTCTTAGAAATTCAGGATCTAAAAACGGATGTATTTTCGCAACTAATAAAAATGATATTAATAATCATTATAATATATGTCTGAAAAAAGCAAAAAAATTCTCAACAATCAAAAAAATAGACATAACTAAAAAAGTTACTACAAAAAACATATATCATTGGAATATAAACTCTATTAAAAAAAAAGAAAAACAAAAAACAAAAAAAAAATTTAATGTAGTTGTTTATGATTATGGAATTAAAAATAACATATTAAAAATGTTGCATTTTAAAAATTGCAACTTAACAATTGTTCCAGCTGATACAAATTCAAATTATGTATTAAAACTAAAACCTGACGGAATTTTTTTTTCTAACGGTCCAGGAGATCCAAGATTATGCAAAAATGCAATTGTTACTATTCAATTGCTTTTAAAAACTAATATACCTATGTTTGGTATTTGCTTTGGACATCAATTAATTGCATTATCCATTGGAGCAAAAATTAAAAAAATGAAATTTGGTCATCATGGAAGCAATCATCCAGTACAAAACATAAAAACAAAAAAAATAATAATAACATCACAAAATCATGGGTTTACTGTAGATTATAAAAATATTCCAAAAAAACTAATAATTACACATAAATCTTTGTTTGATAATAGTATTCAAGGTTTATCCATATCTAATAAACCAGTTCTTAGTTTTCAAGGTCATCCTGAATCTAATCCAGGACCTCATGATGCATCGTCTTTATTCGATTCTTTTATTAAATTAATGAAACAACATAAAAATATAAAAAAATGAGAAAAAATAAATGCCGAAACGTACTGATATAAAATCAATTTTAATTTTAGGAGCAGGTCCAATAATTATTGGGCAAGCTTGCGAATTCGATTATTCAGGAACACAAGCTTGTAAAGCAATTAAAGAAGAGGGTTATAAAACAATTCTAGTAAATTCAAATCCAGCTACAATAATGACAGATCCTGAAATTTCTGATAGAACATATATTGAACCTATTCATTGGAAAATTGTTAAAAAAATTATTGAAAAAGAAAAACCAGATGCTTTACTACCTACTATGGGTGGACAAACTGCTCTGAACTGCACATTACAATTACATAAAAAAAATATTTTATCAGAACATAAAGTTGAAGTTATAGGGGCAAATATTGAATCTATTAAAAAAGCAGAAAATCGAAAATTATTCGAAAAGTCAATAAAAAAAATTGGTTTAAATACTGCTCGTTGCGGAATTGCAAAAAATATGAATTCTGCTTATTCAATCCTAGAAAAAATAGGATTTCCATGTATTATTAGACCCTCTTTTACAATGGGAGGATCTGGAGGAGGTATTGCTTATAGCAAAAAAGAATTTGAAACAATTTGTAGATCAGGATTACAAACTTCTCCTAGTCAAGAGCTTTTAATTGATGAATCTCTAATTGGATGGAAAGAATATGAAATGGAAGCTGTTAGAGATAAAAAAGATAATTGTATTATAGTTTGTTCAATTGAGAATTTTGATTCTATGGGAATACATACGGGTGATTCTATTACAGTTGCTCCTGCACAAACTTTAACAGATAAAGAATATCAAAAAATGAGAAATGCTTCAATAAAAATTCTAAAAGAAATTGGAGTAGAATCAGGAGGATCTAATGTACAATTTGCAATCAACCCGAAAAATGGAAAAATGATCGTTATAGAAATGAATCCAAGAGTTTCTAGATCTTCTGCTTTAGCTTCTAAAGCTACTGGTTTTCCAATTGCAAAAATTGCAGCAAAATTATCTATTGGATATACTTTGGACGAAATTAAAAATGATTTAACTGAAATTAATATGCCTGCAGCTTTTGAACCATCCATAGATTATATAGCAACGAAAATTCCTAGATTTAATTTTGAAAAATTTCCTGGATGTAATGATAGACTAACTACTCAAATGAAATCTGTTGGAGAAGTCATGGCGATAGGTAGATCATTTCAAGAATCCATTCAAAAAGCAATTAGAGGTTTAGAAATCGATCATTTTGGATTTGATTCAATAATAGATCCATCTGTTCCAAATTTTTTAAAAATTATTGAATATGAATTAAAAAATCCAGGATCAAAAAGAATATGGTACATAGCTGATGCATTTAGATATGGAATGTCTGTACAAGAAGTTGCAATTTTAACTAATATTGACAAATGGTTTTTAATTCAAATTTATGAATTAATAGAAATAGAAAAAAAAATAAAAACAATAAAACTAAAAAATATTAATTTTAATTTTTTTAAACACATTAAAAAAAAAGGATTCTCAGATCGAAGAATATCTACATTATTAAACACAACAGAATCCAAAATTAGAAAAAAAAGAAATGAAATAAATTTACATCCAGTCTATAAAAGAATAGATTCTTGCTCAGCTGAATTTACTAGTCAAACAGCATATATGTATTCTACTTGGGAAGAAGAATGTGAATCACACCCAGATATCCATCAAAAAAAAATCATCATATTAGGAAGTGGACCTAATAGAATTGGTCAAGGAATTGAATTTGATTATTGTTGTGTACATGCTGCACAAGCTTTACAAGAAGAAGGATATCAAGCAATAATGATTAATTGTAATCCTGAAACGGTATCTACTGATTATGATACATCTAATAGATTATATTTTGAACCAATAACTTTAGAAGACATATTAGAAATAACTAGAATAGAAAAACCAAAAGGTATAATCATACAATATGGAGGACAAACGCCACTTCAACTAGCAAATTGTCTTAAGAAAGAAGGAATAAATATAATTGGGACTCAACCAGAATCAATCGACAAAGCAGAAGATAGAAACAAATTTCAATCAATAGTTACTAAATTAAATTTAAAACAACCAAAAAATAAAACAGTAAAAACAATGGAAGAAGGATTATTACAATCTAAATTTATTAAATTTCCCATTATGGCGAGACCCTCATATGTGTTAGGTGGGAAAAATATGAAAATTATTTTTAATAAAAAAGAACTTCAAAAATATTTTTTTAATATAAAAAAAATCTACAAAAAAGATATTCCAGTATTATTAGATCAATATTTAGAAAATGCAATAGAAATTGATGTAGATGCTATATGTGATAGTAATAATGTTCTTATTGGTGGAATTATGGAACACATAGAACAAGCAGGGATTCATTCAGGTGATTCAGCATGTTCTTTACCAACATATACTTTAAATAACGAAAAAAAACAAGAAATAAGAGAACAAGTAAAAAAACTAGCTTTAGAATTAAATATTATAGGATTAATCAATATACAATTTGCAATTAAAAATAAGAATATATATATATTAGAAGTTAATCCAAGAGCTTCTAGAACAATTCCATTTCTTTCAAAAGCCACAGGATTACCATTAGCCAAAATTGCTTTAAAAGTAATGTGTGGAGTATCTCTAAAAAAACAAAAGTATACAAAAGAAATAAAACCCTCATTTTATTCAGTAAAAGAAGTAACTTTACCCTTTAATAAATTTTCTGGAGTAAATCCATTTTTAGGTCCAGAAATGCGTTCTACTGGAGAAGTAATGGGTATTGGAATGAGTTTTTCAGAAGCTTTTTCTAAAGCTATATTAGCAGCAGAATTTAACATGAAAAAAAAAGGAAAAGTACTAATATCAGTACAAAACTCAGATAAAAAAAATATAATAAACATTGCAATTAAATTAATTAATCATGGGTTTGAATTAGATGCCACTGAAGGTACATCAATTTTTTTAAAAAAACATGGAATATTATCTAGACAAGTAAAAAAAATCCAAGAGACTAGTCCTAATATAAAAAATTATTTAAAAAATAGAGAATACTCTTATATTATAAATACTGCTTCTATGAAAACAGAAAAAAATAACTCAAAAATAATTTTTTTTGAAGCTATAAAACAAAAAATACATTATGATTCTACTATAAATGGAGCTCTTGCAACAATCATGTCGTTAAATAAAAGTCCTACCAAATCAGTAATTTCAATACAAGAACTACACAAAACAATAAAAAAATAAAAATAATAAAAATTTTTTAAAATACCGAATATATTATTTTCCTTAAAGGAAATTTTTGAAATGCTTATTAGCATAATTGCTGCATTATCTAAAAACTATGTCATTGGAAAAAATAATAGACTTCCATGGGATATTATTCCCAATGACTTAAAATGGTTTAAAAAAAATACGATAAATAAAAGTATAATCATGGGAAGAAAAACCTGGGATTCCTTAAAAAAACCTCTCCCCATGAGACAAAATATCATTGTTTCTAGAAATATAAACAAAAAAACAAATAAAAAACAAATTGTTTGGGTTAGTTCTTTAGTTAAAGCTATTCAATCAGCAAAATATAAAAAAGAAATCATGATTATCGGAGGAGGACAAATATATCAACAAAGTTTAAAATATATTAATCGATTATACCTAACACATATTAACAAAAAAATTAAAGGAGACACATATTTTCCAAAATACAATAATTTTCTTTGGAAAAGAATATATTATAAAAAACATAAAAATTTAATAAATTTCAAATTGATTAAATATTATTTTGAAATCTTACAAAAAGTAAAAACATAAAAAAAATTACCTTGCTAGTTTATTTTAATTTTTTACAGAAAAACATGGAGTTTTAAAATAGCATTCATCTTCTAATCTGTACATAGTTAATTTTCCTCCCCAACAACACCCTGTATCTAAAGATATTACATTTTTAGGTATATTTTTATTTTTTTTATTTAAAGAAGACCAATGTCCAAAGATAATCTTGTACTTTTTACTAATTTTATTTAAATTACTAAACCATGGATATAAAAAAAAGTTATTTTTTTCATTTAAATCAGATTTACAAACAAAATCTAATTTTGAATCATTATCATAACAAAATCTCATTCTAGTAAAAACATTTAAACTAAAAAAAATTTTTTCTGAAAAATTTAAATTATTATTCCAAACATAATGATTATTATTAGGGAATAATCTTAAAAATTTTAAATAATAAGAACTGGTAGAAAAAATTTTCTCTATTTGTTTAGAATATTTTAAAGCTGTAGCAATATTCCATTTAGGATGTATTCCAGCATGAGACAAAATTATTTTTTTTTCTTTATTAACATATAAAAATGAACTTGACTTTAACCAATGCATTAATTTACCAACTTCTTGAAATTGTAATAACTTGTCAAAATTATCTGTTTTATTATATTTTTTTTTACAAAAAAATACAGACAACAAATATAAATCGTGATTCCCTAACACTACCCTTGCTGATTTTTTAATAGAATATATATATTGAAGTACTTCTAAAGAACAGGGTCCTCTTGCAACTAAATCTCCTGTAAAATAAATTATGTCTTTTTTTGGATTAAAATTAGAAACGTTTATTAAAAACTGTAGTTCTTCAAAGCAACCATGTACATCTCCAACAATATATGTAGCCATATTTGCTCTTTATTCTCATATATGTATATTAATAAATATAAATTTATTTTTTTAAAAAAGTATTTAATTTTACTAAAATTTATTTTTTTTATTTATTTTCATATAAACAAGATTTTTTTCTAAATAAATATTTAGATAAACGACAATATTCCAATAAATTTAAATTTTCTGCTCTTAAAAATGGAGAAATATTCATTTCAAAAAATTCATTTTCCGAAAATAAAATTTTTAAGCTATTTTTTATAATTTTTCTCCTTTTAGAAAAAGCTAATTTAGTAATTATATTCAAATAATAAGTTTCTTTTAAAAAAACTGAAGATAATTTATTAGGAATTAATCTAACAAAAGAAGAATTTACTTTAGGAATAGGAAAAAAAGATTTAGGAGGAATGTCAAAAAATGATTTAACATTAAAATGATATTGAATCAAAATACTTAAACGACCATATTCTTTTGTGTCTGGAGTAGCACAAAAACGTTTTACTACTTCTTTCTGTAATAAAAAATGTAAATCAGAAAAAATGTCTTTAAAAATTATTAAATAAAAGATTATTTTACTAGAAATATTATAAGGTAAGTTTCCAAATATTCTTATTTTTTTATCACTAGTAACAAAAGTTCTAAAATTAAATTTTAGAATATCTTGTAAAAAAATTTTAATTTTTTTATTAATTATATTTTTTTTTAAAAAGTTTACTAAATTTTTATCTATTTCTATAACTGATAGATTATCAGTTAGTAATAAAATAGGTTTAGTTAAAGCGCCCATGCCAGGACCAATTTCAAACATAATTTCTTCACGTTTAGGATTAATAATATTAATAATATTATTAATAAAAAAATTATCTATAAGAAAATGTTGTCCTAAACTTTTAGATATTCTATGACCGAAATAATTTTGTTCATTTTTCATCTTTTTTATTTTGTTAAATTTTAATCAAAATTGTTATTAATAGATTTAAATTTAAAAAATTTATCTCTTCAATTCCTTAAAAAAAATTTTTTTATATACATATTTTAAAAATATATTTATAATTTGTTCAAAAAACAATAATTTAGTTTTAAATAAAACAAAAAATAAACAACATAAAAATATATTTTAAAAAAACAAAAAATTAGATAAATATTTTCAACGTTAAAATTTAAATTTTAATTACTATAATTGTTCAATTATAATATGTATTATACATATATATAAAACAATTAATTAATAATTTATTAACGTATGAAAACAAATTTTTACTAAAAAAATATTTTTTATTAAAATTATTCATAAATTTTTTAAAATATTTCTATAAAACATAATATCAAAAAATTTTAATAATTCAATTATATAAAAATATTTATAAATAAGAATTTTTAAAATACTTTAAAAAACCTTTTTTATAAAAATTAAATTTTATAAAAAAATAAAAAATTATATTATCTATTATAATAACGAGAAACTATGGAATTTTTATCAAATTATATACTTACAATAAATCCAAAATATTTATTATTCATTATAACAATCGTATCATTCTTTGAATCTCTTGCTTTAATTGGTTTAATTTTACCTGGAATAGTATTAATGTCATTACTTGGAACATTCATAGGAAACGGAAAAATAAATTTTTATTCTGCTTGGATATGCGGATTCATAGGATGTGTATTTGGGGATTGGATTTCTTATTACATTGGATATAAGTTTCATCAACAAATTTATAATTTAAAAATATTTAAAAAAAATATTTTCTTAATAAAGAAAACAAAAAAATCAATTATAAAATATTGTTTTATAACAATATTCATTGGAAAATTTATTGGACCTATTAGACCATTTATTCCAATAATAACTGGAACTTTAAAATTACCAATAAAAAAAATTATTTTACCAAATCTACTTGGATGTTTAATTTGGCCACCATTATATCTTATTCCAGGAATCTTTACAGAAATTATTATTAACAGTAAAAATAATATAACTAAAAAAAATATAATAAATGTTCAATTAATATATTATATACTTTTATTTATAATAATTCTCTTTTCCATATTTGCTTTATTAAAATATATAAAAAAAAAAAAAAAACTTTATACTAAACTAATTAATACTAAAAAAGAACATTTTTTAAAAATTTATCAATTTTATACTAATAAAAATTTTAAATTTTTATTAATAATTAAAATCATTAAAAAACATTTTTATGTTAAAGTTTTATCTTTTTAATTAAGATTGTTACTGAATCTATTATTTAGAATTTACAGTAACAATTTTATTTTTTTTAAATAAATTTTAAAAAAATAATTTTAAAAAAAAACTATTTGTCAAAAAATAAAAAATTAGTTTTTAAAATTAAAATCTACGTGTAAAATTTTTGTTTTAAAAACATGCCAATCTATTTTTTTTATTTTTACTAAGTATTCTTTGTTTTCTATAATTAATAGAACATCTTGTTTGTGAAAATTTTTAATTTTAAAAAAATTTATAAATTTATCATGTTCTATCTCAATTCCCAGGTTTTTTTTACTTTTACCATAAATTATAGCTGGCAACTTATTTTTTTTTCTTATTCTTCGACTCATTTTACTACCAAAATTTTTTCTAATTGTTGCTATGATTTCAATCATAAATGAAGATCCTTTATCCAAATAAATGAATTTAAAAAAACTAATAAATATTGATTTTACTATAAACAACGTAGATTACATTTTTAAACAATTTATAGAACGTAACCAAGATATTTCTTTTAACCAACAATCATGATTAGGAGTTTCTAATATTAAAGGAATATTAAAAAATCTATGATCTTTCATAATGTATAAAAAACATTCCAAACCCATATGTCCTACCCCTAAATTTTCATGTCTATCAACACGACTATTTAGTTTATTTTTAGAATCATTTAAATGAATTGCACGTAAAAATTGAAATCCTACGATTTTTTCAAATTTTTTAAAAGTAACATCAACCGATTCTTTTGTTCTTAATTCATATCCTGAAGCAAACAAATGACATGTATCTAAACAAACACCAATTCTTGATTTATTTTTAACTCTATCTATAATCTTTGCTAAATGTTCAAAACAATATCCAATACTACTACCTTGACCTGCAGTGTTTTCAATTACTAAAATAATTTTTTTTGTATTTTTTATAACTATATTAATAGAATCTGAAACATTTTGTAAACATAAATCTTCATTAATTTTATATAAATGATTTCCTGGATGAAAATTTATAAAACGTAAATTTAATAGTTCACATCTTTTAATTTCTTCTAAAAAGTATAATCGTGATTTTTTTAAACAATCTTTATCAGGATGTCCAAGATTAATTAAATAACTAGCATGAGGTAAAATAAAATCATAGGAAAAATTATATTTTCTACATAAATTTTTAAAATTATTAATTTCATTAGTCGTTAATAATAAAGATTTCCAACGCCTTTGATTTTTAGTAAAAAAAGAAAATGCATTTGCTTTAATATTAGAAGCACGAATAACAGCTTGACTTACACCACCTAAAGCACTTACATGAGCACCTATATATTGCATTTAACAATTCCTATATATAAAATAAAATTTTCGTATATATAATTTCTAAAAAAATAACTTTTTCTAAAAATAATTTTTAAAATTATATAAATATGAATTACTTTTTATGACATACTAAGTATAATCTATTTAAAAATATTTTTTTTTAATTACTAATCTAAAAATAATTAATTTTAAATTAAAACATTCTTTTTGATAATTTTAAACTTACGTAAATAAAAATAAAACACTCACTCAAAAAAATGAAAAAAAAAGAAAAAAGCTTTCAAGAAGTTATCTTTATATTACAAAAATATTGGTCAAAAATTGGATGTGCTATTATTCAACCAACAGATTTACCTGTTGGAGCTGCAACATTTCATCCAAACAGCTTTTTTGGAACAATAGATTCAAAACCTATGTCTATTGCTTTTCTACAAGCTTCTAGAAGACCTGGTGATAGTCGATTTGGAAAAGCATCAAATAGATTACAACACTATTATCAATTTCAAGTTTTAATAAAACCAATTCCTAAAAACATATTAGAAATATATTTAAATTCACTTAAAACATTAAACATTAATAATTCAATAGACGATATTCAATTTATAGAAGATGATTGGAAAAACCCAACTTTAGGAGCTTGGGGAATGGGATGGGAAATTTGGTTAAATGGAATGGAAATTACTCAAATAACCTATTTTCAACAAATGGGTAGTCTAAATTGCTTTCCAATAACTATAGAAATAACATATGGCTTAGAACGTATATTAACACACATACAAAACAAAAAAAATGTTTATGAATTAATTTGGACAAAAAATTATTTACAAACAATTACATATGGTCAACTTTTTTTAAGAAATGAAATAGAAAACTCTAAATATAATTTTGAATTCGCTACAATTGGATTTTTAATTAAAACATTTGAAAAACATTTAATAGAAGCAGAACACATGATTAAAAAAAAATTACTAACTCCAGCATATGAATTAGTTTTATATGCAAATCATATTTTTAACTTATTAGAATCAAGACAAGCAATATCTATTACTGAAAGACAAAGTTATATATTAAAAATCAAAGAACTAACAAAACAAATAGCTAAACTATATTTAAAAAATAACAATAATACTTAAATTATACAACTTTATGCATGATAATAAAATTATGAAAAAAAAAACACTATTTGTAGAAATAGGAACCGAAGATTTACCTGCAAAAAAATTATATAAAATATCTAAATTATTTTTTGAAAACTTTAAAACAGAATTGTATTCGAACAACGTTTCTTTTAAAGAAATCTATTCATTTGCTACATCTAGAAGATTATCTGTTAAAGTAGAAAAATTGTTTATTAAAAATAAAAAAATAGAAATTATAGAAAAAGGACCTTCAATTTTTAATGCATTTAATAATAAAAATATACCTACTTTATCTTCTTTATCTTGGGCTAAAAAAATTGGAATAAAAATAGAACAAGCAACTCGTTTAAAAAATAATTTTGGAGAATGGTTGGTATACAAAAAAATCAAAAAAAGAGAAAAAATTCAAATTTTATTAATTCCAATGATCAAAAAAATTATTAAAAAAATTTCATTTGGAAAACTAATGAAATGGAATAAAACTAATCAAAAATTTTTTAGGCCAATAAGAAATATCTCAATAATTTTAGATAAACAAGTAGTTCCATGTAATATTTTTTCAATTCGTTCTTCTAGAATAATTAATGGACATAGATCCTTAGGAAAACAAAAAATATCAATTAAAGAAGCGTCTGAATATCCAGAAATATTAATAAAAGAAGGAAAAGTGATTCCTTGCCTAAAGGAAAGAAGACAAATTATTACAAATAGAATAAAAACTATAGAAAAAAAAATAAATGGAAAAATAAAAATTAATGAGTCATTATTACGAGAAGTAACATCATTGGTAGAATATCCAATTGTGACAATGGGTAGTTTTAAAAAAAAATTCCTGGTTTTGCCAAAAGAAGTGATCATATACACTGTAGAAAAAGAACAAAAATATTTTCCAATATTTAATAAAAATAACGAAATAATCACATGTTTCATTTTTGTAAGCAACATTCAATCTTCAGAAAAAACAAAAATTATTAAGTGTCATGAAAAAGTTTTAAACTCAAGATTATCAGATGCATATTTTTTCTTTAAAAAAGATCAAAAACAAAAACTAAAAGATAGATTGCCACTATTAAAAAAAGTTCAATTTCAAAAAAAATTAGGAAATATGTTCGATAAAACAAATAGAATAAAAAAAATATCTGAATACATCTCTAACAAAATTAATCCTAATTTAACTAACAAAGTTACTTTAGCAGCTATTATTTGTAAATGTGATTTAATTTGTAATATGGTAACAACTTATCCAGAGCTACAAGGAATAATTGGAATGAATTACGCATTAAATGAAGGGATTGAACAAAACATTGCTGTTTCTATTAAAGAACAATATAATCCATCATTTTTAAATGATAATTTGCCAATTAGTAAAATAGGATGCATTTTATCTATATCTGACAAAATTGATTTATTAACAGGAATGTTTTATTTAAAAAAATATCCTTCTTCTGAAAAAGATCCATTTGCATTAAGAAGATCAGCAATAGGAATCATTCGCATTATGATAAAACAAAAAATGAGAATAAATTTAAAAAAATTAATTCAAAAATCATTTAAATTATATTTTCAAAAACAAGACAATAATAATGAATCTATAGAAAAACTTATTTGCTTCTTTTCGAATAGATATTTGGATTTATATAAAAAAAAAGGATATGAAACAAATATAATTAAATCTGTATTAGACATAAAACAAAAAAGCCCAATTTTTATCGATACTTGTATAAAAATTATTATCAATTTAAAAAAAAACAAAAATTATAAAACACTAATTCTTTCATATAAAAGAATATCTAATATCTTGAAACAATCAAATTTTAAAATAAAAAAAATAATTAAAAAAAGTTTATTTCAAAATATGGAAGAAAAAAAGTTATTTGATTTAACTTTTGAATTAGAAAAAAAAATTAATCTTTTGAATGATACAAAAAAATATGATGAAATTATTAATAATTTTATTAATTTCAATAAACCAATTGAAAATTTTTTTAAAACAACAATTATTAATGATAAAAATAAAGAAATAAAAAATAATAGATTAAATTTATTAAACAAAATTAAACAATTATTTCTCTATATTTCCGATTTTTCTATTCTTTAAAAATTGAAATTTAAAATTAACATTTAAAAAATCTTTTAAAAAAAACATTAAGAAAATATAAATTAGAAAAAATATTTTTGCCACTAATAATAATCCAAAGTGGTGAAAATTCAATTAGTGAAAGTGTTACAAACAAATCTATTTTATAAATTTCAAAATTTAATTCTTTTTACCTTTTTTAAAAAAATTCTCATAAAAATTTAAAGCAAAATCACTCAATTTATTTTTTTTAATTGCATTTTGAATATTTGACATTAATGTATGGTAATAAAATAAATTATGAATGGTATTCAACCGTATTCCCAACGTTTCATTACACTTGTCTAAATGATGTAAATACGACCTAGTAAAATTTTTACAAGTATAACATTTACAAGACTGATCTAAACTTCTAGTATCAAACTTATATTTTGAATTTCTAATTCTGATAATTCCATTAATTACAAATAAATGCCCGTTTCTAGCGTTTCTAGTTGGTAATACACAATCAAACATGTCTATTCCACATTGAACAGCTTGTATCAAATCCCATGGTGTTCCTACTCCCATCAAATATCTTGGTTTTGAATTCGGCATTTTGGGTACAATTTTTTCTAACAACTTAAATAAAACCTTTTTTGATTCTCCAACAGCTAATCCACCTAATGCATATCCATCAAAATTTATTTTTTTTAATTCTTTTAATGAAAAATTTCGTAAATCTAAATATGTTCCACCATGTATTATTCCAAATAAAGAATTTTTATTTTTTAATAAAAGAAATGATTTCTTACTTCGTTTAGCCCATCTTAATGATCTTTCCATAGAATCTTTTGATTCTTTCCAACTTAAAGAAGAATAAGGCAAACATTCATCAAAACACATTACAATATTAGATTTAAGATCATATTGAATTTCCATTGATTTTTCAGGAGTAAGTAATATCTTTCTTCCGTTCTTTGGATTACTAAATAACACACCTTTTTCAGAAATTTTAGAAATCTTTCTTAAACTAAATACTTGATATCCACCAGAATCAGTTAAAATAGGTCTATTCCAATTTATAAATTCATGTAACCCAGAATATAATTTAATAATTTCCTGTCCAGGACTGAAATAAAGATGTAAGGTATTTCCTAAAATAATTTCTGATCCTACATTTTTTAAATCATCGACCGACATTGTTTTAACTGTTCCATAAGTTCCAACAGGCATAAATACTGGAGTTTTTACAGTTAAATTTTTTGGAAATTCTAATTGACCGCATCTAGCCAATCCATCTTTAAAAAATATTGTGAATTTCAATTTTTTTTCCTTAAAAATTTTATTAATAAAAAAACAAAAAAATAAAAAGAATTATTTTTTAAAATTTAAACTATTTTAAATAAATAAAATATTCACAATTTAAAAAAACCACTGATAAGTTTTATTAGTACTTTATAATTTTTATGTGTTAATATATTTTTTCAATTCTATTTTTTAACTTCTGACCTGCTTTAAAAACTACAACTCGACGAGCTTTAATAGACACTAATTTCCCAGTTTTAGGATTTCTTCCAGGTCTAGATTTTTTGTCTCTTAAATAAAAATTTCCAAATCCAGATAACTTAACAAATTCTCCTTTTTCTAAAGAAAAAATTAATTCTTTAAAAAACAATCCAACCAATTCTTTTGAATCTCGTTTATTTAGTTCAGAACTTTCAAATAAAAATTCTGATATTTCAGATTTAGTTAATACTTTCATAAATTCCATCTCTCAAAATAGCTTGAAACTGTGTTTTTAATTTAAGTAAACAAGTATTCATAATTTTATTTATATCTTTTTCTTTTAAAGTTTTTTCTTCACTATGCAAAAAAAAACTTAAAGATAAACTTTTTTTACCAATTGAAATATTTTTACCTATATAAACATCAAATAACTTTACAGAAACAATATAATTAGAAATATTTGTTTTACAAAAACTAATTATATCAAAAACTGGTATTATTTCATCAACAATAATGGAAATATCTCTACGAGATGATGGGAAAATTGATATTTCCTTTATTTTTTTATATATATTTTTGTTTCGAATAAATTTTAAACAAAAAATCTCAAATAAAATAACTGAATTTTTTAAATTTAATTTATTTTGTATTTTAGGATGTAATACTCCAATTCTACCAATTTTTTTATTTAGTTCATAAATACTAGCGCTCATTCCTGGATGTAAGCAAGAGATCTTTTCTTTTTTAAAAACAATATTTTCTGAATTTCCAATTATTTCAAAAATAGATTCAACATCTCCTTTTAAATCATAGAAGTCGTTTCTTTTTTTTATTTTGTTCCAATGTATAGTATTGGGTAATTCATTTAATAATCCAGATATAAAAATTTTTTGTTTAAATTTAAATTTTTTATCTAATTCATTAAAACACATTCCAATTTCAAACAAACGAGATGTTTTAACTTGTCTACTTTCATTAGATAAAAAAGTATTTAACAAACCAACCCATAAAGTTGATCTCATGACAGACATTTCAAACGATATTGGATTTTCTATATATAAAAATTTTTCATTTGAAAATAACATTTTTTGAATTTCTGGATTAATAAAGCTGTAATTAATTACCTCATGATATCCTTTGTCTACTAATAACAACCTTATTCGTTCTAAACAAGAATCAAAGTACTGAACATTTGATTTAAACAAACAACTTTTTTTTAATGTTAGTGAAGGTATATTTTTATAGTTATAAACTCTTATAATATCTCCTATAACATCTTCTTCAATTTTTATATCAAATCTCCAAGTAGGAACTTCTAATAACCAAGTTTCCCTCTTATATTTAATTATTTTATAACCTAAATGAAATAAAATGTCATTAATGTCATCTGTTTTAATGAAAAAACCTAGAACTTTAGAAATTTTAACATATCTTAAAGAAATATAATTAAAATTTAAATTCCTATTTAATTTTTTAATAATTACTGTTTCAGAAACTTCACCTCCTAATATATCAATGAACATCTTAGTAACATGTTCAAAAACAAATTCTTGAATTTTATAATCTAATCCCTTTCTTAAACGAATAAATAAATCATTTTTTGTATCAATTTTTGGATTAAAAGAATAAATAAAATCATTAAATTTATAAAA
Organism: Buchnera aphidicola (Tetraneura sorini); assembly: GCA_049942775.1. Taxonomy (GTDB): domain Bacteria; phylum Pseudomonadota; class Gammaproteobacteria; order Enterobacterales; family Enterobacteriaceae; genus Buchnera_D; species Buchnera_D aphidicola_E. The sequence goes on along the minus strand of CP188087.1, from coordinate 116,374 downwards.
ATTAATAGATCCTAAAAATATATTTTTTGTTTTTGAAGAAACTTTAGTAAAATCAGAATTTTCTAAACCATATAACGACAATATCTTATTTTTTTTATCAGAAATAATAACGCTGTTATTATCAAAAATATCTATTTTTGTATTTGAATAAAAAAAATCATTAGGATTAGACATTTTTATACACATATCTTTAAATAATATTTTATCTGCGTCAAAAATATGTACAATTTGATTAAATTCTAACATTACATAATTAATAAAATCATTTATAATTCCTTTTCCGAAAAATGAATTAGAAGATTGCCGTAATCGTTCTTTTATTAAAAAAGGAATTGTTGTTTTATCATTAATTTTAATATTTTTAATAATTCTTCCAATATATTTTATTGGAATTACATCATTAGTAAAAAAATTTATATTTAATTTTTTATTTATTGATTTCGATTTTACGATTTTATTACTATGATCAATAAGTTTTAAATCATGGTTTAATAAACATAATTCTCTAGCAATTCCAAAAACGGATAATAAATCAGATCTGTTGGGAGGGATAGAAACAGTAATTATATTATTAAATTTAGAAAATAACTTTCTAACATTGACACCTAATATAACATCATTAGAAAATATTACTTTTTCTTTTTCATTATTATTATTTTCTATACCTAAATTTAAAAAAGAACAAATAACTCCTTCCGACTGAATACCTTTAAAAAAAATTGCATCAACACGGATTTGTTTAATTTTATATTTAAATATAATTGATCCTTTTAATGCTATTGCTACCCTTGTATTTTTTGTAATATTAGAAAAACTACTTATAATTTGATAATTTATCCTAAAACCTATATCAACTTCATATACAAATAATTTTTCTGATTTACAATGAGGAACAACATTAACTATCTTTCCTACTACTACTCCTCGAAAAACACTAGAAATAATAGGTTTTACAAAATCAACTTCTATACCGCAATTAGACAATTTATTGCAAAGTTCGTTAGTTGTTATTTTTGGATAATTAATCCATTTTCTCAGCCATTCTTCACTAAATTTCATTTAAAAAAACCTTTTTATTTAAAATTGCTTAAGAAATCTAATATCATTTTCAAAAAAAGACCTAATATCTTTTATTTCATATTTTATCATAGCAATTCTTTCTATTCCAATTCCAAAAGCAAATCCTAAATATTTTTCAAAATCAACATTTAATGTTTTTAAAACATTTGGATGTACCATTCCACAACCTAGTACTTCAATCCATTTATTATTATACATTTTTATATCTACTTCCATAGAAGGAGTTGTAAATGGAAAATAAGAACTTCTAAATCGCATTTTTATATTTCTACCAAAAAAAAACTGTATAAATTTTTCAATAACCCATTTTAAATTAGACAAACTAATATTTTTGTCAATAACTAATCCTTCCATTTGATGAAACATTGGAGTATGAGTATAATCATTATCGTTTCTATAAACTTTTCCAGGCATAATCATTCTAATAGGAGGAGTTTTATTTTTCATAGAACGAACTTGCATACTAGAAGTTTGTGTTCTTAATAAAAATTGTGAATCAAACCAAAAAGTATCCTGTTTACTACGAGATGGATGATCATCAGGAACGTTTAAAGAATCAAAATTATGATATTTATCTTCAATTTCCGGACCATGATTAAGTTCAAATCCTAAACCAAAAAAAAAATCTTTTAATTGATTTATAGTTTTAGTTATAGGATGAATAGATCCTAAACTATTTTTATATCCTGGCAACGATACATCTAAATTTTGTTTTTTTAAAAAATCTTGAAATAATGTTTCTTTTAAAGACTTATTTTTGTGTCTTATTTTATTTTGAATATCATTTTTAATTCTATTCATTAAAATTATTTTTTTTAAATCATTACTATTTTTTTGATCAAATGATTTTTTATTAATAGAACATAATTTTTTTATTTGTTTATTTAAAAATCCTTTTTTACCTAGATAAAAAATTCTAATTTTTTCTAATTCATTTAAATCTTTTGAATTATTAATTTTCAATTCAATTGAATCTCTTAAAAAATATATTTTTTGCATAATTATTCCAAATAAAAAACATGATTTTTAATACATTCTACAAAAAAAAATTTTCTAAATACATCAAAAAATGAGGAAGTGCATATCCTCCCCCACTATAAATTTAAATAAAATCTTTTTTATTTAAAAATAATTTAACTTGTTCTACTAGTTTTGTAAAAGAAAAATAATCAGAAAAAGCAATATTTGATAACATCTTTCGATCTATAATAATTGATATTTTTTTTAAACCAAACATAAACTTACTATAAGATAATCCAAAATTTCGTACAGCTGCGTTAATTCTCGAAATCCATAGTTTACGAAACTGTCTTTTACGTTGTCTGCGATCACGATATGCATATTGACCTGATTTTACAACTGCCTGATAAGCTACTCTATAAACACGAGACCTAGCTCCATAATATCCTTTTGCTTTTTTTAAAATTTTTTTATGACGAGCATTTGCTGTTACTCCACGTTTTACTCTAGTCATAAACTCACTCTCCTATTTAATTTAACTTAGTATTCACTAAAATATAAATTTTTATTTATAAGGAAAAAAAGAAACTACTTTTTTTTGATCACCTTTAGAGATAATAATTTTTAATCTAAGATGTCTTTTATATTTTTTACTTTTTTTAGTTAATAAATGTCTTAAATTAGATTTTCTTCTAACAAATTTTCCAGATGAAATCCGTTTAAAACGCTTAGCTGCACTACGCAACGTTTTCATTTTTAACATAATAAGTAAATCCTTCTAAAATAAAAATAAATAAAATAACTAAACATATGTGTATATTTTATATTTCAAACTATCTTTTCTTAGGAGATAAAATCATTATCATTTGTCTTCCTTCAATTTTAACAGGAAAACTTTCAACTATGGAAATAGTACTTAAATCTTGTTTTATTCTATATAAAATATTCATACCTATTCCTTGATGAGCCATTTCTCTACCACGAAATCTTAAAGTTATTTTAACTTTATTACCATCATTTAGAAATCGAACTAAATTTCTTAATTTTACTTGATAATCACTTTTCTCTGTTCCAGGTCTAAATTTAACTTCTTTAACATGAATAATTTTTTGTTTTTTCTTTTGTTCCTTAAAATGTTTGCTTTTTTCATAAAGAAACTTACCATAGTCCATAATACGACAAACAGGAGGTTTTGCGTTTGGACTAATTTCTACCAAATCTAAATCTTGTTCCATAGCTATATTTAAAGCTTTCTTTAAAGTAACAATTCCAAATTGTTCGCCTTTTAATCCAGTTAATCTTACTTCTACTGATTTAATTTCTGTATTAATACGATTAGGATGTATTGTATGAATTCTTCGTCCGACTTTAATTCTTTATTCCTCCAAACAATGATTACTATAAGTAAATATCTCAAATTGTATTTTCTTAATAATACTATTAAAATCTACAAGATCAAAATTTTTACCTAATCTAGTCCTTACAGTTACCTTAGATGTTTTTATTTCTTTATCACCACATATAAAAATATATGGTATTCGAGAAATCGTGTAATTTCTAATTTTTATATTTATTTTTACGTTTCTAACATCTGATTTTACACGAATTCCTAAATTAAATATTTTATTTTTTAACTTTTCCACATAATTCGAATGAATTGGATTGACACTAATAACAACAATTTGTAATGGAGATAACCAAGTAGGTAAATATCCTGAATATTCTTCAATTAAAATACCAATAAAACGTTCAATTGAACCTAAAATTGCTCGATGAATAATAATTGGATTTTTTTTTTGATTTTTTTTATTTATATAAAAAGAATTTAATTTACTGGATAAATAAAAATCTAACTGAATAGTTCCACATTGCCACATTCGATTTAAAGAATCTTTTAAAATTAATTCAATTTTAGGACCATAAAAAGCTCCTTCACCAGATTGATATTCAAATTTTAAGTTATTCCTCTCTAATACTTGTAATAAGTCTAGTTCAGCACGATCCCAATTTTCATTTGAACCAATTCTATTTATTGGTCTAGTTGATAATTTTAAATAAATTTCTTTAAATCCAAATATCTTATAAATATCAAAAATCATCATAATACAAGTTTCTATTTCATTTTGAACTTGTTCTTCACTACAAAATATATGAGCATCATCTTGAGTAAAATACCGAACTCTCATTAAACCATGCATGGAACCCGATGGTTCTTTTCTATGACAACTACCAAACTCAGAAATTCTAAAAGGAAGATCTTTATAAGATTTTAAACCTTGATTAAATATTTCTACATGACCAGGACAATTCATTGGTTTAATACAATATTTCCTATTTTCTGAAGCAGTTGTAAATATTGAATTTTTATAATTTTCCCAATGACCGCTTTTTTTCCAAATTATTTCATCCAATAGTATTGGTGTTTGTACTTCTCTATAGTTATGTTCTAATAATTTTTTTCTAATAAAATCTTTTAGTAATCTAAAAATGATCAATCCATCCGAATGCCAAAAAACCATTCCTGGAGAATTATCATTGATATGATAAAAATTTAACTTTTTTCCAATAATTCGATGATCTCTGTTTCGATCCAAAATTATATTTTTATTTTTTTGTTTCAACATTATTCCCATTAATATTATTTAGAAAGAATAATTTCTATATTTTATTTGAAAATTATATAACTTTATAAAATTTGTTTTTTTATAAAAAAATCAAAAATAAATTTTTGATTATTTTTCACAAAATATTATTTAAATAATAAAAATTATTTTTATTTGATAAATAATATCAAAAAAAAAATAATTTTTATATCTTAATTTCAGATAGAACATTATTGGTTTTTACATACAATACTGTAAATAAAAAAAATATACAATAAAAGACACAAAACAAAAAAAACAAATTATATTTTTAATATATATACTTTATATAAAAATAAAAAACAAATTATTTAAATTTTTTAAAATTTTAACTTATAATATACAAATTAAATTTAAATAAATTTAACTTGTACTATCTAGAAAATAATAATTCTGCAAAAAACTAAAAACGAGCATCTATTGCACAAGATAATTCTTCTAAAATAATTTCACTATCTAACCAATTTAAACAAGAATCGGTAATAGATTTTCCATAAACCAACTGTTTTTTGTTTCCAGTAACTATTTGTGTACCTTCTACTAAGAAACTTTCAATCATTACTCCAGCAATACTACTATTACCATTTTTTATTTGTTTGGATATAGAAGAAGAAACCTTCTTTTGTAATTTATGTTGTTTCAAAGAATTTCCATGACTAAAATCGACCATTAAATATTCATTTAAAGAAAATTCCTTTAGTTTTTTAATAGCACATGAAATATCAGAAAAATGATAATTGGGTTTTTTTCCTCCCCTCATAATTATATGACTATAAGGATTTCCACTAGTATGATTAATAGTCATTTGTCCATTTTTATTTGGAGCTAAAAATAAATGTCTTTCTTTAATTGCCCTAATAGCATCAATAGCAATATTAATGTTACCATCAGTACCATTTTTAAATCCAACTGGACAAGATAATGCTGAAGCCATTTCTCTATGAATTTGACTTTCAGTAGTTCTTGCACCTATTGCACCCCAACTAATTAAATCAGCTATAAACTGACCTATTACCATATCTAAAAATTCCGTTGCAGCTGGCATTCCTATAGCATTGATATCTAATAATAGTTTTCTAGCAACCGATAAACCGTGATTAACTCTAAAACTACCATTTAAATCTGGATCAGCAATTAATCCTTTCCAACCGACGACAGTTCTAGGTTTTTCAAAATAAGTTCTCATGATAATCTCTAAACGATCCTTATATTTATTTCTTAAATTATTTAAATTATGAGCATATTCCATAGCTGCTATAGGATCGTGTACTGAACAAGGACCAATAACTACTAGCAATCGTTTATCTTCACCTGTAATAATCTTTGCTATATTATTCCTAGCTAAAATTACATTGTCCATAATTTCTGGAGTAATTGGATATTTTCTTGCCAATTCTAATGGAGTAATCAATGGATCTATTCTGACTGTACGCAATTCATCTGTTTTTTTCATATTGCTCTCTATAATTTATATTTTTCATCTAATTTTTTTATTTTTTTTTAAACAATTTTTAATAAATCATTTTTAGTTAAATATTTTTAAAAAACCTTTCTAAAACCACCACATTCATATGAATTTTTATGTACTTATAAAGATATTTCGTAATAATAATTAATTTATAATGTTATAGTTTAAAACAATATTAAAAAATTAAAGCTACTTTAAAAATAATGCTAAATAAAGGTTTGTTTACAAATAATCTTTATAGATTTTAAAAAACAAATTTTTTAAAATAATAAAAAAATATATTTTTTTATCTTCTATAAATATTTTTTTTAAAAATAGTAAAAACTATGTTTACTTTAACTTTAAAAAATAAATTAATTTAAAAAAATTTTATTTACTAATTTAACTTATTAAAAAAATAACTGCATTAGAATAATATTCTTTTTTTATTGATAACAAAATACTAAACAAAACCTTATAAATCAAATATAAAAAATAAATTAATATTTAATTATCTTAATGTTTCTAAAGTATTTAATACAAATGATATAAAATTTAGTAGAAAAATAAATCTATTTTTAATAAAACAAATTTTTAAAAATCAAAACATAATTTTTAAAAAATTTTTTTAAATATTTTATATATCAAAATATAAATGATTAATTAAAAAGATTTTTTTCTAAATTAAAAAATAAAATTAAACAAAACAACATCAAAATTAAAAATTAAAAGTTAAATCTTTAATTTTTATAAATTAGTTAAAATCACGAATAATAAAACTCAAAAAAACTAATAAAATTAATATTGAAAATTTTGTCATAATTTAAACAATGTAATCTTATAATGTTTATTGAAAATTTTTATCATTAAATAATTTTTGTATATTGCTAAACTTTTTTAAACTAAGAAATGACTAAAAAAAACAATAAAAAATAAATTTATTATATAATCTAAAAAATATTTAAAAAAAGTAAAAATTTAAATAAAAAAATGATATGATATTATCATCTAATGATGATTAATTAACTTTAAAAACTAATAACATTTTTATAAAATTTTATGAAAAATAAAAATAATACATTATTTTTAATAAATTCAAATGAAAATAATAATAATATAAAAATTACTAAAAATGCTGAACAACAAATTAATAAACTAATTTCTAAAAAAAAAAGTATGGGGGTTAGAATTAATATTAAAAAATCTGGTTGTGCTGGATTTAAATATTACTTAAAAACAATATTTAGAAAAAAAAAACAAGATTTAACTTTTAATTATTCAAATTTTGTTATTTCTATACCTATAGAAAATATACAAATGATTCATGGATTGAAAATAGATTATGTACAGGATGGAATTAATAAAATATTTAAATTTGAACATCCAAAAATAGAAAACTTTTGTGGTTGTGGGAAAAGTTTTAATATAAAATAAAAAAAATCACCAATACATAGAACTATTTTATTCCCAACATAACAAAGAAAAATTTTTTTTTCCTTTTTGTAACAAAGTAAATCTATTGAATAACTTTTCATCATTAGTTATGATATGATTTTCATTTAATACTTTTTTCATATTTATAGAAATTGCATTAGAAAAAATCATTTGTTTTGCTTGTGTTTGAGAAGAACATAATTTAGAAATTACCAATGCTTTTTTTAGAGCAATATTTCCTTTAATTCTAACAGAAAATAACCCATCTTTTTCTAACTGTTCAAAATCAGAAATCTGTAATTTCTCTATCGAACCAAAAAACAAACATTCAGTAATTCTAACTGCTGATCTCATTGCTAATTCTCCATGTACTAACTTTGTTATTGTTTTAGCTAATTTTATTCGGTCATTACTACAAAAATCATCTTTTAGACTATTTTCAAATTCCATTTTTTCAATATTTTTATAACTATAAAACGTAAACCACCTAAAAAAAGAGTATACATCTTTATCTTCTATATTTATCCAAAACTGATAAAACAAATATGGGGTGGTTTTAGTAGAATCTAACCAAATCGGTTTTCCTTGACTTTTCCCCATTTTTTCTCCAGAACTGTTAACAAACAAAGGAACAGTTAATCCGAATACTTGTTTTCCAGACATTCTTTTTATTAAATGGATACCGGAAGCAATATTACCCCATTGATCTGAACCTCCTATTTGCAAACTAACTTTATATTTTTTGTGCAAAATATAAAAGTCATATGATTGCAATAAACTATAAGAAAATTCTGTAAAAGAAATTCCATGTCCTATACGATCAATCCTCTCTTTTACTGAATCTCTAGAAATCATTTTATTAATTGAATAATGTTTACCTATTTCTCGTAAAAAATAAATAATTTCCATTTTTTTAAACCAATCATAATTATTTAAAATAATTGCATGATTTGATTTACTATTTTTATTTAAAAAAGAAGAAATTTGCAACGATATTTTTGTATTCCAATTCTTTATATCATTAACAGTATTTAATACTCTTTCCTTTCTTTTAAAACTAGGATCTCCAACTAAACTAGTTGCTCCTCCAATTACAATTATTGGAATAAATCCAAAATTCTGAAAACGTTTTAAAACTAATAAAGGTATTAAATGTCCTAAATGTAAGCTGTCTGCAGTAGAATCAAAACCACAATAAACTGAACGCAAGTTTGATGATTTAATTTCTTTAACTATTTTTTTTTCATCACTAATTTGGAAAATTAAATTTCTTAATTTTAATTCATCAATTATATTTTTAAACATAATAATTAATTCCTAAATTCTGATTTTTTAATTTAATACGCTAACTATTAACTGAAATGGTTTTAAATATATAAAAATCATTAAAAAAACATTTTCAGTTCAATTTTAAAAAACGAAAATAAATTTTTGTTTTATAAATTTTATTAAAACAATAATAATTGTTTGTTTTTTTTTAAAGTTAAAAATCAACAGGGTCTAAGTCTATTTTCCAATTAATTTTTTCAAAATATCTATTTTTTTTAATAATACGAACTAATTTTCTTAAAAATCTATGTGTACTATATCTAGAAGAAGTTTGTATCATAAGAATATGAGAATTAAATTTAAAAACAAAACTTTTAAAATTAAATATTGGACCGTAAATCCATAAACATTCTGAACTGATTATACATAGATCTAAAATAACAGTTTTTAAAAAAGAAAAAAAATCAATACAATAATATAAATCTTTATTAACAACACTTATTATTGCATGATTTCTGAAAGGAGGTAGTTTCTTTTTTTTACAGAAAAGAAATAAATACTTAGAAAAATCAAAATAAGTATCATTTTTCATTAAATTTACAAAATATCTTTCATTAATAAAAGTAGTTTGAAAAAAAATTTCAATTATTTTAACACTGTTTAAAAATAAATTAATTATTTGAAAATAAAATTGAGAAAAATATTCAAAAACACGATAACTATAGACATGAAAAATGTGGTCTATGGATAAAAAAATAATGATTTTTTTGTATGAATTAGTAAAAATAGAAGAATTTTCTTTATTTTTATATATATAAATATAATTATAACTATAATTAAAATCTAATTTTTTTAATTCAAAACAAAAACTTTTATCTAAAAAATCAAAAAAATATTTTTGATTATAGTTAAAAAAAATTTTTTTTACTAATTTTATACAATCATTAAAACTATATTTTTTTGTTTTTAAAAAATTTGAACCACAATTCAAACATACAACCGGCTTAGAAATACTAAATAGACAATTTCTACAAAATAAAAGATTATTTTTAGGATTAAAATTATAAAGACAAAAACAAACTAAACATCTTGCTTCCCATTTACATTTTATACATGTTAATTTTAAAAAAAATACTATTAATTTATTAAAAATTAAAATTATCGAATTATTTTTATTTAAGGAATATTTTAAATATTCTATCAATTCATAAGAAAATATTTCATAAAAGCTACCTTTGTTTGCATTTATTATACTTGTCTTTATTATGTTATTTTTTTTATTTTTATAAAATGAATTAATTTTTAATTTTTTATATTTACCAATATTTAAATTATACAAACTGTCTAAAGAAGGAGTATTTGATTGAAGAATTATGGAAACATTTTCAATTTTAGCTCGAAGAATAGCTAAATTTCTTACATTAAAAGATATTACACCTGATTTTTTATAAGACAGATCATGTTCTTCAACGACTAAAATTAAACCGAGAGAAGAAAAAGGCATAAACAAAGATCTAGATGTTCCTACTAAGATAGCAATCTCTGAATTATTTATTTTGTTCCAAACTAAAGCATGTCTTTTATTAGAAGTATTTGAATGTATATAATCAACAGGAACGTTAAAATTAGATTGAACGAAAGAAAAATAAGCACGTAAATCAACTTTGCTAGGAACTAAAATTAATATTTGCGAACCCTTGTTTAATACTAAATTAAATAAATTTTTAAAAAAAATATTTTGTAAAAAAACTATTCTAAGTTCAATTAGTAAATAAATAGAAAATTTTTTTTCATATTTCCCAAAAACATCAAAAATAAAATCTTTATTTTTAATTTTTTTTATCAAAGACTTAAATTTAATTAAATTTAACCAAATAGAATCTTTTTTAGAAACTAAAGAAAAACTACATAATCCATCATTTTTTATTTTTTTTAAAATAGAAGAAGAAATTTTTAATTTAATTAGTTCATATGGAAAAATATTTTTTTTTTTTAATAATTCTAAAACTTGAAAATATTCCTTATTATAGGAAAATATATTTAAATTACTTTTTTTCCCTTTTTTTGTTATTTTCCAATGAAAAAATAAATCAGTTTGTAAAAATTTATCTTTCTTAAATAATTTTGGTAAAAAATAGAATAAAGTATATCCGAAAGGTTTCAAATAATATTTTGAAATCCAATTCAAAAAATTTAACAAATTAATTGTATAAATAGAACTTTTATCAATTACAACACAAATTCTTTTCAATTTAATATATATATTTTTTTTATTTGAAAAATAAAAAGAAACAACAATACCTATTAATTTTAATTTTTTAAATGGAACTAAAACACGAGATCCTATTATAGAATAGTCTATATTTTTATTTTTTAAAAACAAATATTCAAATTTTTTCTCCGAAAAAATAGGAAAAACAACACGTAGTATAACCAACTGATATCCAAATTTTAAAGTTTTTATTTTAAAAAACAAAAATATCAAAATACCTTTCGAAAATCAAATTTCAAATTTAAATATTTTCATGAAAATATTTATCAATAAATTGAATTTAACATATTTTTTTTAAGTTTTTTTTAAAGTTTTTTTTAAATATTTTTATTTTTAAACTCACATAATTCATTAATAATACAAATTTTACATTTCATTCTCCTAGCAGTACAAATATATCTACCATGTAAAACAAACCAATTATGAAAATTTAATTTAAATTTATTAGGAATAAGTTTTATTATTTTTTTCTCTAATGAAAAATAATTATTTTCTACAGCAAAATTAGTTCTATTACAAACACGATATACGTGAGTATCTATTCCAATTGTTTTTTTATTAAAAACAGTATTTAAAAAAACATTAGCAGTTTTTCTTCCTACCCCAGGTAATTGTAATAAATTAATTTTATTATTTGGAATTTTCCCAAAATATTTCTTATCTAATATATTAGATATTTTGATAATATAATTTGCTTTTTTATTATAAAAATTAATATTTTTTATATATTTTTTTAATCTATTCAACCCTAATTGAACAATTTTTTTTGGATTGTTTGCTACTAAAAATAAATTTTTTGTAGATTTATTAACTATTGAATCTTTAGATCTAGCTGATAATAAAATTGCAATTAATAATTCAAAAGAACTTTTGTATTTTAGTTCTGTTTTTGGAAATGGATTGCTTTTGTTAAATATTTTTAATATTTCTAATCTTTTTAACTTATTCATCTTAATTTTTTACTTATAAATAAAATAATTATGAAATAAAAAATCTAATAAAATTCATTATATTAAATAAATTTAACTTTACATAAATTACCTTTAAATTAATATTTTAATATTTCATTTTATTTTTTTAGAATCTAGATCTCCAACAGTATTAAACAATTCTAAATAAATGTTTTTACAAAATTTTTATTATTTAAAACTGTATCTACAATTACTTTTGTAATATAATCAACTTCAATATTAACAATATCCCCAACCATTCTATCACCGATATTAGTTCTAATTAAAGTATCTGGAATTAAATAAACAAAAAAAGACTTTTGTGTAACTTTACCTATTGTTAAACTAATTCCATCTATACAAATTGAACCCTTTTCAATTAAATATTTATTAATTTTTTTATCTCTCATTATTAATTCAATAGATTTATTATTGAAATAATTTTCCATTTTTAAAACAGAAGCAACTGCTGAAACATGTCCGTATACAATATGTCCTCCAATTTCTTCAGAAAACTTTTTAGATTTCTCTAAATTCAAATTATCATTTTTTTTTAAAAAACAAAAATTAGTAGAACTAAAAGTTTTTTTTATGATCTGAAAACTAACTAAATTACCATTTATTTTAACTACGCTTAGACAACATCCGTTATTAGATATTGAAGAACCTAATTTTAAATCATTTAAAAAACCCGAATCTTTTATAAAGACAGTTAATACTAAAAACCCATTTTTTTGTTTCAAAGAAAAAACTTTTGCTATCGTATCAATTATTCCAGTAAACAAATTGATTAATTCCTCTTATTTAATATATTAAAAAATAATAAACTAAAATTTTAAAAAAAAACTAAAATATTGCAATGTAAAAAATAGTTGGTTAAAATAACTACGAAAATACGTTTTTTGTTATATTAAACATTCAATTTATTCAATAAATCTACGTCCGTAACTCAGTTAGGTAGAGTATCACTATGACACGGTGAAAGCCAGTGGTTCAAATCCACTCGGACGTATAATTTTTTTAAAAAAAATCTAAAAAAAATCTGGAAAAATTATTTTGATTAAAAATATTGTTGAAAAATATAAAAAAAATAAATTTTTAATTGCATTTAGTGGAGGAGTAGATTCCACAGTTTTACTACATAAGTTTATATTTATAAAAAAAAAAAACAAAAAAATTAAATTTAGAGCAATTCACATTAATCATGCCGTGCAAAAAGAATCTCACAATTGGAGTCGATTTTGCAAAGATGTATGTAAAAAACAAAAAGTAGAAATTACAATAAAAAAAATAAAAAACATTTGCTGTAAAAAAAACGGACTTGAAGCTAGTCTAAGGAAACAAAGATATAAAAAAATAAAAGAAGAACTAAAAAAAGATGAAATTTTATTAACAGCTCATAATTTAGACGATCAATGCGAAACATTTTTTTTAGCTTTGAAACGAGGAAGTGGTCCAACTGGACTTTCATCTATGTCTTATAAAAAAAAAATTGGAAAAAATTTACATCTTAGACCGTTTTTAGGAATAACAAAAAAAACAATAATTCAATGGGCTGTTAAAAAAAATCTATCTTGGATAGAAGATCCATCTAACCAAGATACAACAAATGATAGAAACTTTATAAGAAAAAAAATAATTCCATTGTTTGAATCTAGATGGTATTTTTTTAAAAATACTTGTTATAGAAGTATTCAACTTTGTGCTGAAGAAAAAAAATTATTAGAAATTACAACAAAAAAAAAAATAAAAAAAAAAATTAACAAAGATAAATCACTAAATATAGATGGATTTAAAAATCTAAAAAAATCTTTTATAAATTTAATTTTAAGATATTGGATTTCTTTACATAAAAAAAAGAAACCATCGTGTAAAATGATTAAACAAATATATGAAAAAGTAATTTTAATGCCAAAAAACACGAATCCTGTTTTATTATTTAATAAATATAAAATTTGTAGATATAAACATTCCATTTATATAATAGAGAAAGAAAAAAATAATAAAAATATAATTTTATTTTGGAAAAACATTAATATACCACTTGTATTACCAAATAAATTAGGTCTACTAAAAAAAAGTAAATCTTTTAATAAAGAAGAAAACAGAATACCAATAAGCAAAGAAGAAAAACTAACAATCAACATTCGATTTTTAGTTGAAAATCAAAAAATCTTTTATATAAAAAAAAATAAAAAAACGACAATTAAAAAATTTTGGAATGAAAATAATATACCAATTTGGGAAAGAACTAAAATTCCATTTTTATATTATAAAAACAAATTTATTATAGCATTAAACTATTTTTCATCCTTTAAAAAAGATAAAATAAAAAAAAAAACTTGGAGTATTTGTTGGGAACAAAACAAAACTTAAAACAAGTTTAAATATTTTTAAAAATTTATTGCTAATAATATTAACATATTTATTTTTTTAATAATAAATGAACCATATTTTCATCTAATTTTGAATAAATTGGAGAAAAATAAGAAATTTTGTGATTTAATAAAGGAACATTTATATTTTCCCAAGATAATGTTGTGTTTAAAAAACGTTCTGTTGTTTTAGCCAATACAGTTGTAATAGGTTTTAAATAAATCATTAAAACACGAAAAATATTTATTCCTGTTGTACAAACCAATTGAGCTTCTTTTATATTAAAATCATTAGAATTATACAATTTAACTATATTCCAAGGTTGTTTTAAATTAACATATTTATTTCCTAAATTAGCTAAAGAAATAACTAAAATAATTGCTTTCTTATATTCTCTATTAAGAATTAGATTTAGAAAATCTTTACTAGTATCAATTACTTTATTGTATATGCTATTATCAATAGAATCGGATAAAATATTAGAAAAATAAGAACTTATTATTTTACCAGTTCTAGTCGCTAAATTAACTACTTTATTTACTAAGTCAGAATTTACTTTCTGTATTATTTCTATTAAATCAACTTCAATATCTTCAATTTTAGATGATAATTTAGAAGCATAAAAATAACGAATACTATCTGAATCAAAATATTTGATCCAATCTTTTGCTAATATTGCTGAACCTTTAGATTTAGAAATTTTTTGACCTTTAATAGTTACGTAACCATGAACAAAAATTTTTGTAGGTTTTCTAAAACCACTACCTTCTAGTATTGCTGGCCAAAATAAACTATGAAAATAAATTATATCTTTTCCAATAAAATGATATAAGTGACTATCGTTGCTATTCCAGTATTCTGTAAAAGAAATATTTATTTTTTTTTTACAAAATTTTTTAAAACAACTTATATAACCTATAGGTGCATCAAACCAAACATAAAAATATTTCTTTGGAAAATTAGGAATTTTAAATCCAAAATAAGGACAATCTCTTGAGATATTCCATTCTTTTAATCCAGTAGCAAACCATTCTTTAGTTTTATTTAACACAGAATTAGATAATACTCCAGAATTAATCCAATTAATTAACATATCTTTAAAAGCAGGTAAATCAAAAAACAAATGTTTCGAACGACGTAAAACAGGTTTGCTTTTAGATAAACAAGAAATAGGATTAATCAATTCGTGTGCTTCATAAATAGAACTACATACTTCACAATTATCTCCAAACTGATTAGAAGAAGAACAAACTGGACAACTCCCTAATATCAATCTGTCAGGTAAAAAAATGTTTTCTTGTAAATCATACATTTGTAAAATATGTCTCTTTTTTATAAACCCTTTTTTCATAAGAGAAAAAAAAATTTTCTTTACAAAATAATAATTTTCTTTAGTATGTGTAGAAGAATAATAATCATGTGAAATATCAAAACAAGAAAAATCTTTTTTATGTTCTTTTAATATTAAAGACACAAATTTTTCTGGAATTATTTTTTTCTTTTTAGACTGCAACATAATAGCCGTACCATGACTATCGTCTGAACAAATGAACCATACTATATTTCCTTGCATTCTTTGAAAACGAACCCAAATATCTGCTTGAATCTGTTCTAATAAATGACCTAAATGAATAGAACCATTTGCATATGGAAAAGCACAAGTTACTAAGATTTTTTTTTTAACTTTCAACATATATAAATTCTCCTAAAAAAACAAAATTAAAAAAATACAATAAAAATATTTTTCTAAAATAGAAAAAAATAAAAAATAAATTATTTTTTTTAATTGTTAATTTAAAATTTAAATAAAAACATAAAGATCTAATTAAAAACTAATGTTTTTAAATCTATTCTATTTTATAGAATACTTGATTGATTAAAGTACTTAGAACTAGAACGAATATTATATGGTCTAACTGCAATACTTGATAAAATTTCAAAGCTAATAGCTCCTATTAACATTCCAGGTTTTAAAGCTAAAGTAACTTTTCCACAATTAAAAAATTCTAATACAATCTTTCCTTTCCAACCAGGATCTATCCTATGTGCAGTAGCATGTACCATTAAACCTAATCTAGCTAAGGAAGAACGACCATCCAACCAACCAATCAAATTATTTGGTAAAATTATTTTTTCTTCAGTAATCGCAAGTGATAAAGATCTAGGTTGTAAATAAAAAAAATCGTCATTTGATAAAACAATTTCTGAACTCATAACTTTATCTTTATAAGCATTGATTACATTATTAGAACCACTTAAATCAATAAAAGGTAAAGAATGATCTTTAAAAACCCTAAATCGATTTCCTAACTTCAAATCTATTGTTGCTCCATTTATAAATTTTTTTTTAGGAGTAGGAATTACTTGTAACCATCCTTTATCTAACCATATTTCAATGTCTTTATCTGATAATCTCATAATTATTTCCATAAGAATTCTATTTTGAATAAATTAAAATTAATAAAAAAATGTCTTTTATTAAAATTTTAAAAATAAATTGTTTATTAAAAAACTAATAGAGATGCTAACAAGCATCTCTATTTCTAAACATAGAAATAAAAATCTAAAAAAAACAAAAAATAAAATTATTTTTTACTTTACAACGTTTACATAAAAAAAATAAACCAAAATTTTTCAAAATTAAGTATTCCATTTCGTATGTTGTATTCCATCTACATCAACTCTTCGATAAGTGTGTGCACCAAAATAATCTCTCTGAGCCTGTATTAAATTTGTAGGTAACAATTTACTTCTATAACTATCATAATATGATATTGCAGAAGAAAACGTAGGTATAGGAATACCTTCTAAAATAGAAAAAGAAACCATTTCTCTTAAAGATTGCTGATATTTATTAGCAATTTTTTGAAAATAAGGGGTTAATAACAAATTAAATATTTTTTTATTATTTTTATAAGAATCTATTATTTTATGTAAAAACTTAGCTCTAATTATACAACCAGATCTAAAAATCTTAGCAATATCTTCATATTTTAAATTCCATGCATATTTTTCTGAAGCAGTTCTTAGTTGAGAAAAACCTTGTGCATAAGAAATTATTTTTCCTAAATACAAAGCTCTTCTAATTTTTTCAATAAAATTATTTTTATTTTTTAAAAAATTAATTTTATTTGGTCCAAATAATATTTTTGAAGCAATCATCCTCTGAGATTTTAAAGATGAAATATATCTAAAAAAAACTGATTCTGTAATCAAGGTTAACGGCTCATTTAACTCTAATGCACTTTGACTTGTCCAAGTTCCAGTTCCTTTGTTTTCTGCTTGATCTGAAATAAAATCTACTAAATATTTTCCATCGTTGTCTTTAGTGAGTAAAATATTTTTAGTAATCTCTATTAAATAACTATTTAATTCTCCTTTATTCCATTCCGAAAATATATTTGATAAATCACTATTATTCATTCCTACTACTTTTTTAAGTAATAAATATGCTTCAGCAATTAGCTGCATATCGCTATATTCAATCCCGTTATGTACCATTTTAACGTAATGTCCTGATCCACTTGGTCCAATATATTTTACACAAGGATCACCATCATAATTAGCCGCTATTTTATTAAAAATTTTAGATAAAACATCATATGCACTTTTATCGCCACTTGGCATAATAGCCGGACCTTTTAACGCTCCCTCTTCTCCTCCAGAAATTCCAGCTCCTATAAATCTAATTCCAAGTTTCGATAATTCAATACATCGACGATTCGTATCCTTGTAAAAAGAATTACCGCCGTCAATTAAAATATCTCCTTTCATCAAAAAAGGAACAATTAAATCAATTGTTTCATCCGTTGCTATTCCAGCCTGAATCATTAATAAAATTTTGCGTGGAGAAGATAAAGATAAAATAAAATCTTGTATTTCGTAAAAAGGAAAAATTTTTGAATTAGGATTTTTTTTAATTAAAATCTTAGTTTTTTCTTTGGATCTGTTAAAAACAGAGACAGAATAACCACAATTAGAAATATTTAAAGCTAGATTTCCGCCCATTACTGATAAACCAACTATACCAATTTGGTTTCCTTGACTCATTATTTATCTCCCTAAAAAAATAAATTTTTACAAAAAATCTATATTAAATAAGTGTTTATTTTTATTTAAAATTTTATTAATTAATTAATTTTTATTTATTAGGATTTAAAAATTTAATCAAAAAAAATAAATTTAAAATTAAATTTAAAAAATATATGACTATCCTTTCATAAAATTATTTCTATTTTTTAATTTTTTTAAAACATCAAAAAAAGTTAATTTTTGATTGCTTAATAGGACTAATAAATGGTATAATAAATCAGAGGATTCATTAATTATTTCTTCTTTGTTATTTGAAACTGACGCTAATGATGTTTCAACTGCTTCTTCTGCTAATTTTTGTGCTATTCTATTTGTACCATTTTTAAATAAAAGATATGTGTAAGATTCCTTTTTTTTTTTATTTTTTCTATTTTCTATAATTTTTTCTAATTCATATAAAAATGAAAATATATTTTTTTTAGAACCAAAAAAACAATTTTTTTTATTTAAATGACAAGTTTTTCCTATAGGATTAGATAAAACTAATAAGGTATCTTTATCACAGTCAAGTGTATAATCAATTACTTTTAAAAAATTTCCAGAACTCTCTCCTTTAACCCATAAACGTTTTTTTGTACGAGAAAAAAACGTAACTAACTTAGTCGACATTGTCTTTTCCAATGCTATATTATTCATATAACCATGCATTAATACTTCACCAGAAAAATAATTCTGAACAATAACTGGCAACATTCCATTTATTTTTTCCCAATTTACATTTAATTTGTTTTTTGTACATAAAAATGTCATTTTCTAATCTCCAATTCAAGTTCTAACAATGTTTTTTTTAAGGTCTTTATATTTAATATTTTTTTGTGAAACACCGAAGCAGCTAAAGCTCCATCAACTTTAGAGATTTTAAAGACATTATAAAAATCAAATATAGAGCCTGCTCCTCCAGAAGCAATTAACGGAACCTTGCAAAATTTTCGTATTTTAGAAAGTTGAATAAGATCATATCCTTTTCTTAATCCATCAGAATTCATAACATTAAGAACTATTTCTCCAGCTCCTAACAATTGAACTTGTTTTACCCAATCAAAAACATTCCAATTAGTCTTTCTTTTTTTCTTATCACTTCCAGTAAATTGATACACTTTATATTTTTTAGATTTTTTATCAAACCATGAATCAATTCCAACTACTAAACATTGACTTCCAAAACGATCTGCTATTCTAGAAATTAAGTTTGGATTTTCAATAGCAGGAGAATTTATTGATATTTTATCTGCTCCAAAAGACAAAATTTTTTGAACATCTTTCAAACTTTTTATTCCTCCTGCTACACAAAATGGAATATCAATTATTTCTGCTATTTTAGTAACCCATTTTTTTTCTACTAAAGAATTACATACTGAAGCTGAAATATCATAAAATACTAATTCATCTGCTCCTTCATTTAAATATCGAGTTACTAATGGAACTATTTCTCCAATTATTTTATGCGATTTAAATTGTATTCCTTTTACCACTTGTCCATTTAATACATCTAAACATGGAATTATCCTTTTTGCCAACATTCAACAGCCTCCAAAACAGTAAATCTTTCTTCTAAAAAACTTTTTCCTATAATAATTTCGGATATTCCATTTTTTTTTAATTTTAAAATGTCAGTTAAAGCACTAACACCTCCAGAGGATTGAAAACATAAATGTCTAAATGATAGACATAGTTCTTTATATAAATTAATGTTAGGTCCTTTTAAAGTTCCATCTTTAGATATATCTGTACATAAAACATGTTTCAATCCAAAATCTTCATATTTTTTTAATAAATCTTCTAAAACAAAATTGGTTTTTTTCCTCCACCCATTTATAAAAATTTTGTTTCCATCTGAAGTATTTATATCTATAGCTAAAACTATTGATTCAGAACCATATCTCAATAACCAATTTTTTACGTTTTTTTCGTCTTCAATTACAGAAGAACCTAATACTACTCTTTTTATTCCATAAGAGAAATATTCTTCAATATCTTTTTCAGATCTGATTCCACCACCTATTTGTAAACCTATTTTTACTTTATTTAATATTGATTTAAAAAAATCCATTTGTTTATTTTTTGGGTCTTTTGCTCCTTCTAAATCAACTAGATGAACATATTCCACTCCATTTAATTTATATTTTTCCAATTCCTCAAAAACATTTTTTTTATAAATTGTTTTTTTTTTATAATTTCCTTGAAATAAACGTACAACTTTTTTGTTTAAAATATCCAATGAAGGAATTATCATAATTAAAGTATCTCTAAAAAATTTTTTAATAACTGTAAACCTAAAAAACTAGATTTTTCAGGATGAAATTGAACACCAAAAAAATTATCTTTTTGTATAGCTGCACTAAATTTTTGTCCATAAAAAGAACTAGCAATAGTAAATTGACAAACTGGAAAAGAATAACTATGTACAAAATAAAATCTAGATTTATTATCAATATTTTTAAATAATGGATGATTGTTTTTAATAAAAACATTGTTCCATCCAATATGTGGAAGTACCAATCCATTTGATTTTAGTAAAGATACTTTGGAATCAATAATTCCAAGCATTTTAATTCCATGAGATTCCATACTAAAAGAACTCAAAATTTGCATTCCTAAACATATTCCTAACATTGGACTTTTAATTTTTTTTATTGTTTTAATCAAATTAAATTTATTTAAATTTTTCATAATTGACGATGCAGTACCAATTCCAGGAAAAATAACCCTATCAGCAGATAATATTTTATTAGAATCATGAGTAATTTCCGGATAGTAACCTAATCGTTTAATTGACAATTTTACAGAAAGAAGATTAGAACAACCTGTGTTTAAAATTATAATTTTCACAATTATAAAGTTCCTTTTGAACTAGGTAAGTAATTATCAGTAATCTGTTTTGCCTGCTTTAAAGCCATTCCAAAAGATTTGAATATACTTTCAGCAATATGATGATCATTTTCTCCTTTAGCTTTTAAATGAATTGTACACATCATAGAATAAGAAACTGAACTAAAAAAATGTTTAATCATATCTGTACTTAAATCACCTATTTTTTGATATTTAAAAACTGACTCATAACACAAATATGGTCGTCCCGACAAATCTAATATACAAGTGCTTATACTTTCATCCATTGGTAAAGTAAATCCGAATCTACCAATTCCAACCTTTTTGCTCAAAGATTTTAAAAAAGCATTTCCAAAAGTTATAGCAGTATCTTCTACAGTATGATGATCATCTACATGTACATCTCCGTTAGTAAAAATATTCATTTTGAATGCTCCATGAACAGCAATTTGATCTAACATATGATCAAAAAATGGAATTCCAGTATTTATATTACTTTTTCCAATTCGATCTAACCATATTTCAACCAAAACTGATGATTCATTAGTTTTTCTAACAAACTTACCATATCTATCCTTAGATAAAATAAGTTTTTTAGATATCTTAGACCAATTATTTTTTTTAGAATGATACAATAAACCAGTTATTCCAATATTTTTTGCAAATTCTATATCTGTATTCCTATCACCAATAACGTAACAACTATTTTTAGACAGATAATTTTTTTTCAACAAATCTCTAACCAACCCTATTTTTGGTTTTCTACACAAACAATTTTCTTGTTCTTCATGTGGACAAATAAAAATTTTTTTAAAAAAAATTTTTTGAGATGCAAACGTATCTATTATAAATTTCTGAACCTTATTAAAACAAGACAATGGAAATTTTTCCGTTCCTAATCCATCTTGATTAGTAATCATAATAAAACTATATCCATAGTTTTTTAATTGTATTAAAGATATAAATACTTCTTTTTCAAATTTAATCTTTTCTAAGTTATCAACTTGAAAATTAATTTTAGGTTCTTTTATTAAAGTTCCATCTCTATCGATAAATAAAATTTTTTTTATTTTTTTTTTTTTCATTTTTGTTTTCTATTTTTTATATTTTTAATTACTTTTAAAAAAAATAAACATTCACTATGAGTTCCAATAGAAATTCTAATACATCTCTGTAATCCATATTTTTCTGTTTGATTACGAATTACAATTCCGTTTTTTTTTAAAAAACTAATTACTAGCTCAAAACAATTAAACTTTACTAATAAAAAGTTAGCAAAACTATTAAAAACTTTTTTAACACAACTACATTTTTTTAATTCATTAAAAAACCAATTCCTTGTTTCAATTAGTGAATTGATATAATTATTCATAAAAAAAATTTTTTGTTTTTTTAGTGACGAAATAGCTATTTGTTCTACAGGTCCAGGCAATGGATACGGAGCAATTACTTTGGATAACATGTTTATAATTTCAGAATGAGATATCACAAAACCACATCTAATACTAGCTAACCCAAAAGCTTTAGAAAGAGTTCGCAAAATTACTAAATTAGTGTATTTGGACAACAAAGATAAACAACTTCCATCAGGGAAAAATTCAATATATGCTTCATCGACAACTACTAAACTACGATCAAAACTAATTTCTAAAATTTTTTTTATATCATTAACTTTAATTAAATTTCCTGTTGGATTGTTAGGATTACAAATATAAATTATTTTTACATTATTTATTTTTTTTTCAATGTCTAAAATATTTAAATTCCAATTGGATAATCTAAAACACAATTTGTTTTCAACATTAAATAATTGCGCACAAATTCTATACATATCATATGTTGGAGGACATGTTATGATTGCATCAATTTTAGGCTCGCAAAAAGCTCGAATTAATAATTCAATTCCTTCATCAGCACCTCTAGTAACTAATATTTGATCTTTCTTACAACCAATATAACTAGAATAATATGAAATTAATTTTTTAGATTGAAATGAAGGATATCGATTTAAATTTTTAATCTTTTCTTTAAATAAAGTTGAAATTGGTAATTCGTTTGCATTTAACCAAATATCCCCGCTTCCCCCTATTCGACGAGCCGATTGATAAGGTTGAACATTTTTAATATTTTTTCGTACTAAATCTATAATTTTCAAATTTTTTCTTTCTCCATTAAATTTTTCTTTATTCTCACTAAAATAGAATTTTTATGTGCATCCATTTTTTCAAAAGATGCAATTGTTAAAACAGTAGAAGATAAATCAATCAATCCATTTCTCGTTAATTCTTGTATAGTTATGTTTTTTTGAAAATCAAAAACACTTAATCCTGAATATGATAATGCATATCCAGTAGTAGGAAGAACATGATTAGATCCAGAAGCATAATCTCCTACTGATTCAGGAGACCACTTTCCTAAAAAAACAGATCCTGCATTAACAATGTATTTTAATAATTTTCTAGAATTGACAGTTTGTATAATTAAATGTTCAGGAGCATATCTGTTTGATATATTTATACATTCTAATAAACTTTCAGCTATAATAAATCTACTGTTTTCTATCGATTGAATAATTAAATCTAATTTAGAAAATTTCCTCATTTGATTGGAAATTGCAAAGATTACCTGTTTGATTAATGTATATTCTGTAGTAACAAAAATGGATTGTGAATCTGTTCCATGTTCAGATTGTGATAATAAATCAGCAGCAATAAAATCTGGATTAGCGCTTTTATCCGCAATTACTAACACCTCTGAAGGACCAGCTGGCATATCTATAGAGACACCTTCTGTAAAACTATTAACTTGTATTTTTGCTTCAGTGACATATGCATTACCTGGTCCAAAAATTTTTTGAACTTTAGGTATACTTTTAGTTCCAAATGCCATAGCTGCAATTGCTTGAGATCCACCTACTTGATAAACATCTTGTATGCCACAAATATGAGCACAGTATAAAATTTCATTAGATATAGGTGGCGGTGAACATAAAATTATTTTTTTACAACCAGCAATTGTAGCTGGAATAGCTAACATTAACACTGTCGAAATCAACGGAGATGATCCACCAGGAACATATAAACCTACAGACTCAATTGGAACAGAAATATGCTGACATCTCACCCCTGGTTTTATTTCTATATCTAAATTTTTTCTCTTTTGAAATTTATGGAAATATTCAATGTTATTTTTAGCATTTAATATAGATTTTTTTAGTTCTTTATCAATATTTAAATAAGAATTAGAAATAATGTGTTTTTCAATTTTGAATTTTTCTATTCTTTTTTTGTCAAACAGCAAACAATATTTTTTTAAAGCTGAATCACCATAATTTAAAACATCAACAAGCACTTTTCTTACTAAC
Organism: Buchnera aphidicola (Tetraneura sorini); assembly: GCA_049942775.1. Lineage (GTDB taxonomy): Bacteria > Pseudomonadota > Gammaproteobacteria > Enterobacterales > Enterobacteriaceae > Buchnera_D > Buchnera_D aphidicola_E. The sequence goes on along the minus strand of CP188087.1, from coordinate 91,659 downwards.
TGCGTACATTTTTTTTTTATATAAATATTTGGACGAGATAAAACTTTTTTTTTCTGTTGTTCATCTAGTTCTTTCCAAAAAAAAACATTCTTTAACATTTATATGTTACTCCATCATTTTTTCTATGGGTAAAACTAAAATTGAACTTGCTCCTAATATTTTTAATTTTTCCATAGTTTCCCAAAAAATACTTTCTCTACTAACCATATGCATGGCAACACGATTTTTGTCACCTACTAAATTTAAAATCGTTGGACGTTCAGCTCCTCTTAATAAATTTATTACTTCTTTAACTTTATTAATTGGAACATGCAACATAATATATTTAGATTCCCTAGCTGTAATTATTCCAGTTATACGAACCAATAACTTTTCAATTATTTGTTTTTTTAGATTTGAAATTTTATTGCTAGAACTAATTAAACATGCATGTGAATGGTATATTACTTCTACTTCTCTTAAACCATTAATTTCCAGAGTACTACCGGTAGATACTAAATCACAAATCGCATCAGATAAACCAGCTCTAGGAGCAACTTCTACAGAACCATTTAATAAAAAAGAACTAAAATGAATTTTTTCTTTATTTAAATATTTTTTCAATAAATAAGGATATGATGTTGCAATTCGAGAATTATTTAAACATTGCAAATTAAAATATTCCTTGTCTACTGGTACTGACAAAGACAATCTACATACTCCAAAATCTAAGTTTCTAAGTAATTTATATCTAATATTTTTATTTTGATCTTTACGAGACAAGGCGATTTCTTCTAAAACATTTTTTCCAACAATTCCTAATTCTACAATACCATCCATGATTAATCCCGGTATATCATCATCTCTAACTCTCATTACTTCTATTGGCATATTTTGAGAAAAAGAAATTAAATGTTGTTGTTCTAAATTAACTTTAATTCCACAAAGAAATAATAATTCAATTGAATCATCACTCAATCGACCTGATTTTTGTATAGCAATTCTTAACCGATTATTATTGTTCATAATTAATAATGCCTTAAAATAATTTTTTTTGAATTTTAAAATCAAAAAATAAATGAAATTAAATCCAAATTTAATAATAATCTATTATTTATAGAACATTTATTTTCTTAAATAAGAAATGTAACAAAATTATTATGTATAAATCAAAAAAATAAAATCTATAAACTAATTATTTTTTCAAATCATTTCTAATAAAACTAATATTGCTATATTTTTTCCAAATTTTCTTGGAGCCTCGTGAAATGCTATTACATTTGGATGTTGCGACAACCAAAACGGAATATTTAATTTCAATATATTTTTCCCATGTCCATGAATTATAGAAACACAAGAAAATTTTTCTTTTTCACAAATGAAAAATAGTTTACCTAATTCTTTTTTTGCTTGATTTTTAGTTAAACCATGCAAATCTAATGTAATTTCCGGAAAATATTTTCCATTTTTTAAATTTTTAAGACAACTAGAAAACATGTTATTACGAATATAACATATTGGATTTTCTTTTAATAAAAAATATTTTTTTGTATTAGTAAAATAATAGCTATGTAACTCTTCTTCAATGATTTCTTTTTTTTTACAAGATCTAACATTTATATAAAAACGCTTGTTTTGATAAAATTTATCTTGCACTATTTTATTCGTACCAATCATATATTCTTTAAAAGTTAACTTGTTCAGATTTAACAATTTTTGTCTTTTAGTCATAACTTAACCGAAAAATTTTTATTTATTATTAAAACAAAATAATCTCAAATTATATTTGAAAAGAATATTTTTAAATGTTATTGATTAATTAATCAATTGTACTTAATTTTAAATATTTTTTTTAAGTAATATTTAGATTATGAATTATAAATTAAATATTTATATTTTAAAAAAAAAGTTTTAAAATAAAAAATATATTATTAATATAATTAATTTTTCAAACAATAAGGAAAAAAAATGCCAGGAAATAGTATTGGAAAAATATTTAAAGTAACTACTTTTGGAGAATCACATGGAATAGCCTTAGGAGGTGTCGTTGATGGAGTTCCTCCAGGATTTAAAATATCTGAAAACGATCTACAAAAAGAACTTGAAAAAAGAAAACCCGGAACATCTAAATATACTTCACCCAGACGCGAACCAGATAAAATAAAAATTTTATCTGGAGTGTTTAATGGAAAAACTACTGGAACTAGCATAGGATTAATTATTTACAATCAAGATAAAAGATCACAAGATTATGAAAATATCAAAGATATATATAGACCTGGCCACGCAGATTTTACTTATGAAAAAAAATATGGAATTAGAGACTTTAGAGGAGGAGGAAGATCTTCTGCAAGAGAAACTGCTATTCGAGTAGCAGCAGGAGCAATTGCTAAGAAATACTTATTCATTAATCATAAAATAATTATAAAAGCATATTTATCAAAGTTAGGAAAAATTAACTGTGAATTTGATTCTTTAGAAGAAGTAGAAAAAAATCAATTTTTTTCTCCAAATAAACAAATTCTAACAAAACTTAAAAATTATTTAAATAAAATTAAAAAAGAAAAAAATTCTATTGGAGCTGAAATCACTGTAATAGCAAAAAATGTTCCTATAGGATTAGGAGAACCAGTTTTTGATAAACTAGATGCCGATATTGCTCATGCATTAATGAGTATTAATGCCGCGAAAGGAGTAGAAATTGGAGATGGATTTTCTGTAATTAAACAAAAAGGAAGCGAAAGTAGGGATAATATGTACGATGATGAAAAATTTCAAAGTAATCATTCAGGTGGGATTCTCGGAGGTATAAGTAATGGAAATACTATTATTGCTAGAGTAGCATTTAAACCTACTTCAAGTATTGGAATTCCAGTTACGACAATTAATAACAAACAAGAAAATTGTAAAATCATAATAAAAGGAAGACATGATCCTTGCGTAGGAATTAGAGCTGTTCCAATTGTAGAAGCAATGCTTTCAATTGTATTGATGGATCACTTGTTAAGAAACCAAGCACAATGCCTACATCAAATCATAAAAAATAATTAAAAAAAATAAAACTTTTTTTACAAAAATTTGTTTTTAATTCATGAATCAGTAAAAACTATTAAAAAAAAATAATATTTAACAAGTAAGTATCAATAATTAAAATTAATATTTAAGTTAAAAATTAATGTTTGTTAGAAATAAACATAGACAAATGATAATAAAAGAACAATATTCAATAATTTTAAAAAATAATGTTAATTTAACTATCTTACAATCAGTTTTAACGAATAAAACAATTTTAATTTAAATAAATTTTAAAAAAACATATTTTTCATGTATAAATTATTTTAATAAATAAAAATGTTGAATTCATCATTTATATTTAGATATAATCTAATCTGTAGTAATAATTAATAAAATTTTTAAATTTTTAAAAATATAGATACTTAACCATATTTTTATGATTAATAATTATTACTTAAAATATATTCATTGTTGTATAATAAATATTTATTTTTATAATCTAATAAGTTATTAAATAAATTATTTTATAAAAAATGCTTTCTATAAAATATATATATATTTTAAAAAAATAAAAATTCAACAATATTTAAAATATTAATTTTTATTTATAATTATTTTTGCTAAATGCATTTTTAAAAAAACAAGAAAAATAATTTTTAGGACAAAACATATAATGTTCAAAGGAAGTATAGTTGCATTAATTACACCAATGAATGAGAAAGGTAAAATTTGTAAATTTAGTTTAAAAAAATTAGTTAAGTATCATATAAAAAATGGAACATCAGCAATAGTCTCAGTTGGTACTACCGGGGAATCAGCTACATTAAATCAATCTGAACATATACATGTAGTCATGTTAACACTAGAATTTTCTGACGGAAAAATTCCAATTATAGCTGGAACTGGAGCTAATGCTACCAAAGAAAGTATTTCTTTAACTAAACAATTTGAAAACAGTGGAATAGCTGCATGTTTAAGTGTTACTCCTTATTATAACAAACCAACTCAAAAAGGATTGTATCAGCATTTTAAGTCTATATCAGAAAATACTGAAATTCCTCAAATACTATATAATGTGCCTTCTAGAACTGGATGTGATTTAATTCCTGATACTGTAATAAAATTATCAAAACTTAAGAACATAATTGGAATAAAAGAAGCTACAGGAGATCTGTCAAGAGTTAATAAAATTAAACAAAAGGTAAAAAAAGATTTTATTTTAATTAGTGGGGATGATTGTACTTTTCTAGATTTTATACAGTTAGGAGGAAATGGAGTAATATCAGTTACAGCTAATATTGCAGCAAAAAGAATGAGAAAAATTTGTCAGTTAGCAAATAAAGGAAATTTTCTAAAAGCACGATTAATAAATCAAGAACTAGAAATATTACATCAATCATTATTTATAGAATCAAATCCTATTCCAATAAAATGGGTCGCAAAAAAAATAAATCTAATTTTATCAGATTCAATAAGATTGCCATTGACTAAAATTTCTGATAAAACAAAAATAACATTAACCCATGCATTAAAAAGTGCTAAAATTTATAAAAAAGAGAAAAAAAATGATTCTTTATAAAGAAAAAACCATCTATTTATGCTTATTTTTTATATTATCATTATTAATGTCTTCTTGTTCAAATCAACAACTATATAAAAATAATATTTTTAATCCGTCTAAAAATATTAGAAAAGAAGAAAAACTAGAAAAATCAAATCCATCATTAGAAACAAACACTTCAAAAAAAATAAGTTATTTAGTATCTTTTAAAAAATTCAAATAATTTTAAAAATATGAAATAAATTTTTTTTCAATGTTTTTACTAAACAAAATTTTTTAAATTAAAATATTTTAAAAACAAAAATTAAAAAAAAGATTTGTAATTTAATAAAAACAGAGTATCAATTTGATACTCTGAAATTTTATAAAAGTTCCTTAGTTTATAAAAAATTAATTAAATAAATTAAAAATGATTTTTTTATAAATTAAAACCAATTTTTTTAAATCAGAAATCGAAGTACTTTCATTGCATTGATGGATTGTTTTATTCACTAAACCTAGTTCTACAATTTCACTATTCATTTTTAGAAAAAACCTTCCATCTGAAGTACCTCCAGAAGTGGATATTCTAGTAGAAATATTTTGAATTGATTTGATAGATTTTTCTACTATAGGAATTAATTTACTAGGACTAGAATAAAAAGGATTAGAAAATTGTTTCCAATTTAGTTTATATTTTATGTTATTATAATCTAATAAACATGATATGGTTGATTTAATCTTATCTACTGATGTTTCTGGATTAAATCGAACATTAAATTCAACTTTTAGTTCACCAGGTATTATATTACTTGAATTCACATTAGAATCAATTTTATAGATTTGTAATTGAGTACATGGGAAAAAATCATTTTCATCTTTCCATTTATATTTTATTAAATTTTGTAGTACTAACATTGATTTATGTATTGGATTATCAAATAAATGAGGATAAGCAACATGTCCTTGAGTACCATATATAATTAATTGAGCACTTAAAGAACCTCTTCTACCATTCTTTATCACATCTCCTAAAATACATTCACTAGTAGGTTCTCCAACCAAACAAAAATCAATTTTTTCATTTCTTTGAATCAATTTTTCTACTACTTTTATAGTTCCGTCAATTCCAGTAGATTCTTCATCCGAAGTAATTAAGAATGATATTCTTCCATCATAAAAAGGATGGTTAGAAATAAAATCGCGAACAGCTATTAACATAGCAGCTATAGATCCTTTCATATCAACTACTCCACGACCAAAAACATAATTGTTACTAATCTTTAAATCAAATGGATTAGAATTCCAATTTTTTATATTTCCAGGAGGTACTACATCAGTATGACCTAGGAAAGTTAATGTTTTTCCTTTTCCACGTTGAGCCCATAAATTACTAGTTTTGTTAATTAAAAATTTTTCTGTTTTAAATCCTAATGAAACTAATATTTTTTCAATTATATCTTGACATCCTAGATCTAACGGACTGATTGAAGGAATTTCTACAAGTTGTTTAAGTAATTCAATTACTGATATTGGAATCATTTTAAAATCCCATAATGTACTTCTTTTAAGTTGAATGTGAAATTAAATAATAGAAATAATAAAGTATAGAAATTTTAAAAAATATATTTTTCTAAAACAATAAAAGGGCTATAAAAGCCCTATAAAAAAAATTAATTTGAAGATTTTATATATAAATTATTTATTTTTTTCACAATATTTTCAACGGTAAAACCAAATTTAGAAAACAAACACTGAGCTGATCCAGATTCTCCAAATTGATTAATTCCAAAACAAATTCCATGAATTCCTATGTATTTGTACCAAAAATTACTTACTCCAGCTTCAATTACTACTCTTTGAACAACATTAGGCAATATTACAGATTGTTTGTATTCTTCATCTTGATCATCAAAAACATCACAACAAGGCATAGAAACCATCTGTACTGCAAACCCTAATTTTTCTAGTTTTAGAAAAACATTATAAGATAATTCTACTTCAGAACCAGTTGCAATTAAAATTAAATCTATCGTCTTTTTTTTACTTGTTTTTTTTAAAATATAACCACCACGAATTATATTTTTTATTATATTTTTATCGATAGGATTATTAATTATATCTTGTCTAGATAAAACCAATGCAGTAGGTCCTGATGATCTATTTAAAGCATATTTCCATGCTATCGCTGTTTCTAACGAACCGCTTGGTCTCCAAACACTTAAATTGGGGACAATTCTCAAGCTAGCTATTTGTTCAATAGGTTGATGAGTAGGACCATCTTCACCTAAACCAATGGAATCATGTGTGTATATAAATATATGTTTAATTTTCATTAATGCAGCCATTCGAACAGCATTTTTTGCATATTCTACAAAAATTAAAAATGTAGCTGTATATGGAATAAAACCACCATGATTAGAAATTCCGTTTCCAATAGCTGTCATTCCAAATTCTCTCACTCCAAAATGTACATAATTTCCATTAGAAAAATTTTTTATTGATTTAGAACCTGACCACATAGTTAAATTACTAGGAGATAAATCAGCTGAACCACCAAATAGTTCTGGTAACAATGGTCCTATTATTTCTAATGTGTTTTGTGATGATTTTCTAGTAGCAACTTTTTCTGTATTAGAAACTGTAGAAATAATAAATTTATTAATAGAATCAATAAAATTAACAGGAATATTTCCTTCCATACGACGAATGTATTCATCATATAAAGATGGATATTTTTTTTTGTAAGAATTAATTAAATTATTCCACTCTTCTTCTAAACGAATTCCTTTTTCTTTAGCATTCCATGCTTTATAAATCTCTTTAGATATTTTAAATGAATCAGTATTTTTCCAATTTAATTTTTTTCTTGTTAATTCTACTTCTAACAATCCTAATGGAGAACCATGACAAATTTCTTTTCCGGATTTATTTGGAGAACCAAATCCAATTGTAGTATCACAAATAATAATAGATGGTTTATTTTTTTCAGATTTAGCCAGAATAATTGCATTAAAAATAGAATCTGCATCATGACCATCTACGGAATCAATTACATGCCAACCATAAGAAGAGAATCTTTTATGAGTATTATCAGTAAACCAAGAATTAATATTTCCATCAATAGAAATATGATTTTTATCATAGAATACAATTAATTTTCCTAATTTTAATGTTCCAGCTAATGAACATACTTCATGAGAAATTCCTTCCATTAAACAGCCATCACCAACAAAAACCCAGGTATAATGATCAACTATATTGTATCCTTTTTTATTAAAACTAGCTGATAATGTTCGTTCTGCAATAGCCATTCCAACAGCTGCTGCTAATCCTTGACCTAATGGTCCAGTAGTAGTTTCTACTCCAATAGTTTGAAATGATTCAGGATGACCTGGAGTTTTTGAATCTAGTTTTCTAAAATTTTTTAAATCTTTAATTGACAAATCGTATCCTGTCAAATGTAATATACTGTATAGTAATATAGATCCATGACCATTAGATAAAACAAATCTATCTCTATCAAACCATTTGGAATTATTTGGATTATGGCGTAAAAAGCTCCTCCATAATACTTCAGCTATATCAGCCATTCCCATTGGAGCTCCTGGATGTCCTGACTTAGCGTTTTCAATTGAATCAATACTTAATATACGAATTGCATTAGCTAATTCTCTTCTAGAAATCATATGTACTCCATAAATCAATTGTAAATATTTAAATTTTATAAATGTCCTTTTTTTTTAAAACTAGTTTTAAAAAATATTTCAATGAACTAATAAAATTTGGAAATAATAATTTTTTCTAACTTTTTTTGATCTGCTGAAAACTGTCGAATTCCTTCTGATAATTTTTCAACAGCCATAGGGTTTAAATTATGTTCCCATAAAAATTCAGATTTAGATAATCTTTTCGTAGGAACTTTACTAACTTTATTAGTAACAATAAGGTTTTTCTTGACTAATTTTGAAGACCTCATTAATTTATCTAATAAAATTGGAGATATAGTTAACTTATCACATCCAGACAATTCTAATATTTGTTTAACATTTCTAAAACTAGCTGCCATAATAATAGTTTTATATCCATGTTTTTTATAATAATTAAAAATTTTAATTACAGATTGTACTCCTTTATCTTTTTTTACATTATACGAATCCTGTTGATTAGGATAATTAATATTATACCAATCACTAATTCTTCCTACAAACGGAGAAATTAAAAAAACACCTGCTTCCGCACATGCCTTAGCTTGAGCAAAAGAAAATAATAAAGTCAAATTACATTTGATATTTAATTTTTCTAATTCTTCTGAAGCTTTAATACCTTCCCAAGTTGCTGCTAACTTAATTAAAACTCTAGACCTATCTATATTTGCTTCTTCATACATTTCAATTATTTTTTTCGATTCTTCAATACATTTTGACTTATCAAAAGAAAGATCCGCACTTATTTCTGTTGAAATATAACCTGGGATTTTTTTTAGTAATTCTATTCCAATTCCAGTAGACAATTTATTAATAATAAAATTTATTGATTTTTTTTCATCCATCCCTTGTTTTTTAGAACATGTAATTGCTTTATCAATTATTTTTTTATATTGATTTAAATTACAAACATTTAAAATTAAAGAAGGATTAGTTGTAGCATCTTCGGGAAGAAATTTATCTATTAAACTAACATCTCCAGTGTCAACAACAACAGTTGAAAATTTTTTTAAATAATTTAAACTATTCAATTTTAAACTCCATAAATAATTAAATTAATGCTATTTAATATTAATAAAAAAAATTTTATTAATAAAAATTAATATAAAAAAAATACTTTATTTAAAAAAATAAAAATTTACATAGTCAAAAAAATAAAAAAAATATTTACTAAGAACTATATTTATTACTTTTTTTTAAAACTAAACTGACACTTGTTCCTCCAAAACCTAAACTATTTGACATAGCATAATTAATTTTAGTTTCTATTGTTTTTTTTGAAATATTCATTCCTTTAGCTAAAATATCTAATGAATCAATGTTAATACTAGGTGCTATAAAATTATTTTTCATCATAATTAATGTATAAATAATTTCATGTACTCCAGATGCTCCTAAAGAATGACCAGTCATAGACTTTGTTGCAGAAATTATCGGAATATTATTTTTTTTAAATACATTTCTAATAGCATTTAATTCTATAATGTCACCTTTTTTAGTAGAAGTAGCATGAGGATTTAAATAATCAATTGATTTTTTTTTTAAATTATTTAACGCCATATTCATACAATGAATCAAACTAATCTCAGAAGAAGAAACCATGCTTTGACCATTTGAAGAAAATCCATAACCGATTAATTCCCCATAAATTATTGGAGCTTTCCTATTTAAAGCATGATTCAATTCTTCTAAAACTAATATTCCAGCTCCTTCTGACAAAACAAATCCATCTCGATTTTTATCGAAAACACGAGACGCTTTGTTTGGAATAGAATTGTAATTTGTAGATAAAATCCTCATTTTGTCAAAACCAATAGCTGCTTCTTTAGTTATTTCTTCTGTCCCTCCTGCAAAAACTATATCTTGATAACCATTTTTTATTAATTGATAAGAATGACCAATACAATTAGCAGAAGTTGTACATGCAGAATTTATTGCATAATTGACTCCATGTAATTTTAAAATTACAGATAAAATCGAAGAAATTGAAGAAGGCATATATTTGATTATCGAATAAGGATCTTGAAATTTTTCTAACTTAAGAATATTATTGAAAATATTTCTTAAATTCATAATACCTAATCCAGAACCAATAATTATTCCTACTCTATTGTTCTTTTCATAAATTTTAGAAATTAACCCAGAATTTGCAATAGCATTTTTTAATGCTACATATGCATATTCTGAAATTTTTGTCATAAATCTAAGATTTTTTCTATCTATATATTTTTTTTTAAATTTAACTTTTCCACAAATGTGACTACGTATTCCTAACTGATGCATTTTTTTAGAAAAAAAAATTCCTGATCTTCCATTTTTTAAATTATTTAATATTTCTTTTTCAGTGTTTCCAATGCACGAAATAATTCCTATTCCTGTTATAACTACTCGTTTCACTATTTTTCCTTAAAAAAAATAAAAAATAATTTTTTTAAAAAATTAAAAAAAAAAAAAAAAAAAATGATACAATAAATTATTGTCTATATTATTTTTTTTAGTTTAATAAAATTATTATATATTATTTACAATAATAAAATATTTTAAAAATGAAAACAAATATCCCAGTTCATCTTAAAAACATAATTAACAAAAACTGTTTATATATTGTTCCAACGCCAATAGGAAATCTTCTAGATATTACGCAAAGATCATTATTAATTTTAAATAAAGTAAATATTATTGCTGCTGAAAACATTTTTCATACAACAATTTTACTAAAAAATTTTGATATAAAAAAAAAAAAATTATTTCTTTTAATAAACATAACGAAGAAAAAAAAACAAAATATTTAATTAAAAAATTACTATTAGGACAAACAATTGCACTAGTGTCCAATGCAGGAACTCCAATAATTAATGATCCTGGATTTATTTTAGTTAAAGCATGTCAAAAAAAAAAAATAAAAATAATACCTTTACCTGGAGCTTGTTCAATTATTACTGCTCTTATAGGATCTGGACTTCCTGCTGATAAATTTTCCTATGAAGGATTTTTTCCAAAAAAGAAAAACATAAAACAAACATTTAAAAAAATAAAAAAAAATGAACGAACTACAATTTTTTTAGAATCTTCTCATAGAATTATTAATTCTATAAAAGAAATCATTAATGAATTAGGAGAAAATCAAAAAATAACTATAGCAAAAGAAATAACAAAAATTTGGGAACTTTTTTATAAATCTACAGCTATAAAAGTATTAAAATTTCTTAAAAAAGATACCAAAAACAAAAATGGAGAATTTATTATTCTAATTAAAAAAATAAAAGTAAAAAAAGAAAAAAAAAAAGAAGCCAAAAGAATACTAAATATTTTAAGTAAAGAACTATCTTTAAAACAATCGATATTACTAACTTCAAAAATATGTCAAGCAAAAAAAAATTATATATATAAAGAAGCAATAAAAAACATAAAAGATGACAAATAAAAAAAAATTTGGTATTATTATTCATAATACAAGTGATTTCAATTAATCGAATAGTCGCTATTTTACATTTTTTAAAATAGAGGAAAGTCCGGACTCCACAGGGTAAGGTGCCAGGTAACACCTGGGAATTCTACGACTAGTGCCACAGAAAAAAAACCGCCAAAAAAAATATAATTTGGTAAGGGTGAAAAGGTGTGGTAAGAGCACACCGAAAATTTAGAAATAAATTTTGGCAAGGTAAACTCCACCTGGAGCAAGGCCAAATAAAGATTTGTTCAATATAACCCGTATTTAAAAATCTGGGTAGGCCGCTTGAGATAATAAGCAATTATTATTCTAGATAAATGACTATTAAAAACAGAATCCGGCTTACAGATTATTTGATTTCACTTTTAATAAAAATAAGAAATTTAAATTTTTAAAATTTAATAAAAAATTTTAAAAAATTTATTTCAAAAACATTTATATAGAACATATTTTTTATATAAATGTTTTGTGGGTTTTATAAACCAGAAATTTGCATTTCTGAAACAAAAATTGATCCACATTGTATATTTTTTTTATAGTCAATATCTTTTCCAAGATATACAATATTTTTCCAGATTTCATTTAAATTTCCGGAAATAGTAATTTCTTTCACTGGATATTTAATTTTTCCATATTCTACTAAAAACCCAAAAGCTCCTCTAGAATAATCTCCATTTATTAAATTTACTCCATCTCCCATCAATTCTGTAACTAATATTCCAAAACGAACTTCAGACAACATTTCTTTAAATGTTAAAAGTGAATTTTTATTTTCTGTAGAAATTATAAGATTATGAATACCTCCAGAATGACCAGTAGTGTTTAATCCTAATCTTCTAGATGAATAACAATCTAATAACCAAGTTTTTAAAATTCCTGATTCTACGACCTTTAAAATTTTAGTTCTAACTCCTTCTCCATCAAAAGGTCTAGAAAAAAGCCCTTTTTTTACATGAGGATCATCTACTATGTTTAACCAATTAGGGAAAATTAATTTATTTAGTTTATCACATAAAAAACTATTTTTTTTATAAATGTTACTTCCAGTAATCCCTTGTACAAAATAGGAAAATAAACTACTAGATACATCAGAAGAAAATATTATACATGCTTTCATAGAAGAAATCTTTTTTGCTCCTAATCTAAAGACAGCTTTTTTTGCTACTTTTTTCCCAATTTTAATAGGAGATTCTAAATCTTGAAAATCTCTTGCTATAGTATATGCATATTCCCTTTCCATATTTTTATTATTTTTTTTAGAAGCTGCTAATACTCCAACAGAAATACTATGAACAGTATTTTTATATGAATTAATTATTCCATAACTATTTCCAATAACGTTAATATTTGTATTACTTAATAACGAAGAACCTTCAGTATTAATGATTCTTCTATCTGAATTTAATGCAATATTTTCAATATTTGTTACAATTTCTATATTGTTTTCGATCTTATTTTTACAAGGGAAAAATATTTTTAAATCGTCATCAAATACTTCTAAAAATTTTTTTTCTGGTAAACTAAAATTATGATCTTTTCTTGTATATATAGAAAAATCTACTGCTTTTTGTATAATTTTTTTCACCTTAAACAAAGAAAAGTCATTAGAAGAAGCAATTCCCTTCCTATGATTATAAAATATAATAACAGAGAAATTTTTATTTTTTTGAAATTCAATATTTTCTAATTTTCCCCAACGAACACTTAAATTAATTCCAAAATTATAATTTGCTACAACCATAGCAGAAAAAGAAGAAAATTTTTTTTTTATTAAATTTAAAGAAAATAAAACAAATTCCCTCAATCTTTTTTCAGTTTCTAAAATATCTTTATATTTTCCCATAGTATTTATCCATATTTAAATTAATAAATTAAACACATTCAAAAAACCTTCCTAACTATTTTAAAATCTGTTATAAATAATTTGTTAAGCAAACAAAAATTACTAATAAACAATTATCTTTATTAAACGAATATTAAATTTTTTTTAATTATATTTTATTCAATAAAAAAAAATAATCAATCATTATTAATAATGGAAAGAAAAATGAACGTAAACAAAATTGTCTCTGGGGAAAATGTACCTGAAGATGTATACGCTATTATTGAAATACCAGCTAATTCTAGTCCAATAAAATATGAAATGAATAAAAACTACAACATTTTATTTGTTGATAGATTTATAGCAAGTAATATGATTTATCCATGTAATTATGGATATATAAATAATACTTTATCTTTAGATGGTGATCCATTAGATATTCTTGTTGTAACTCCATATCCACTACTATCAAATTCCGTGATTCAATGTCGACCTATTGGTTTATTAAAAATGAAGGACGAATCCGGAGAAGATGAAAAAATAATAGCTGTTCCAGATAAAAAAATTTCGGAAGAATATAATTTTATAAACGATATATCAGATTTCCCTGTTCTATTAAAAAAACAAATAGAACATTTTTTTGAAAATTATAAAAAACTAGAAAAAGGAAAATGGGTAAAAATATTATCTTGGGAAAATAAAAAAGTTGCAAAGAAAGTAATTCTAAAATCAATTGAAAGAAAAAAAATAAAAAAATCATAATTTTAAAAAAAAAAAAAAAACTAAGATAGATTAAATTTATATTTTTTTTAAATCTTAAAATATAAATACCAAAAAAAAAATGTCAAAGAAAAAAAATCTATTAAAATTTGTGACTTATTTTAAAAAATAAATATAAATTGATAAATTATTAAATGTACAAATACTTCAAATAAAATTAAAAAAAAATATATAATTGAGAAAATAAATTACAAAATATTAAAAAATAAAATGGATATAAAAATGTCAAAAACATGTAAAATCACATCTAAAAAACCAATGTTTGGAAATAAAAGATCGCATGCAATGAACGCAAAAAAAAGAAAATTTTTTTTAAATTTACATAATCATAAATTTTGGATTCCTGAAAAAAGAAAATTTGTTTGTATCAAAGTATCAGCCAAAGGAATGAGAACAATTGATAAAAATGGAATAACAAAGGCTCTTGAAAAAAACAATGGGGAAAAATAAGAAATGGCTAAAAGCTCAAGAGAAAAAATAAAATTAATTTCTTCATCTGGGAGTGGTCATTATTACACCACTACCAAAAATAAAAGAAATACAACGGGAAAATTAGAACTAAAAAAATATGATCCATTAATAAGAAAACATGTCCTTTATAAAGAATCTAAAATAAAAAAATAGTTTTTTTTAAAAAAAGTTATTTAAAAAAATAAATTTTTAATTTAATCAATTACCAATTTCATTCTAATAGAACGTAAATTGGTAATTTTTATTTTAAAAAACAATATAAATTTATTTTTTTACTAAAAGATTTCATTGCCAATTCTAATTCAAAAAAAATATACTAAAAAACTAAGTAAAATAACCGTATGTCTCTAAAAATAAACGTTTAAAAAATAGAATTGAAATTGGTACTAAAGTATAAATGAGAAACATTCCTACTAGTAAAGTTATAGGAAATCCAATAGAAAAAATAGAAATTTGAGGAGAAATACGATTTAAAATTGCTAAAACAAAATTCAAAATTAATAAAGTTAAAAAAATTGGAAAAGAAAATCTTATTGCACTTAAAAAGACTATAACAGAATAATTTACTAAAACTAAAAAAAAGATAGGATTTATATATAACACGTCACTAATTGGAAAATCATAAAAACTATTACATATAATTAAGATTATTGATAAATGTCCATTAAACAACAAAAATAAAAAATAAGTTAATAATCTTAAATAATGAGAAATTAAAGAAATATTATTTTTATTTCTAACATCAAAAAAGTTTGTAAAAGACAAACCCATCTGAGAAGAAATTATTTCTCCTGCCATTTCTAAAGAAGCAAATGCTAATTTTATGACAAATCCAAAAGAACATCCTATTAAAATTTGTTGAAGTAATACCACAATAATTACAGAAGAAGAAAAATTATTAAATTCTATTTTTGGTATAAATGGAAAAACCAGAAAACTAATTAAAAAAGACAATACAATTTTTATTCGACTACTAACAATTGTTTCTCCTAAAATTGGAGCCGCTAAAATAAATGTTAATACGCGAACAAACGGAAAAAATAAATTTTCTAAAAAATGTAATAATTCAATACCGTTTAAATTGAACATTGATGTACTATGGCAGGTAAATTAATAAATAATGTATTTATATAATTGATCATTAAATGTAACATCCATGGACCAAAAATAAAAATAGATCCAACTACCGATATTAGTTTAGGTATAAATGAAAGAGTTTGTTCATTTAATTGAGTTGATGCTTGAAAAATACTAACAAACAAACCAGTAATCAATGCTGATACCAGTGCTGGAGCTGACAAAAGCAATGAAGTTTTCATAGCTTGACTAAACATTGACGTCACTAATTCAGTACTAGTCATAAATACTCCATCTACTATTCTATATATTATATATAGAAATAAATAAAAATTTTTAAAATAAAAATATAAACTATTTAAAAAAACAGTTAGTTAAAACTAATTGATTAAATTTTTTTTATTTAATTAATTAATTTAATTCATAATGAAAAACAATTAATCAATTTTTAATAGTTTTTTTTAATAAATTAAAAAAAACTATTTGATAAAGAACTAATAAGTAAATCCCACCCATCTACTAAAACAAACAACATAATCTTAAAAGGTAAAGAAATGCTAGATGGAGGAACCATCATCATTCCCAACGACATCAATATACTAGAAACAACCAAATCAATTATTAAAAATGGAATAAAAATAGTAAATCCAATTTGAAATGCTGTTTTCAATTCACTTGTAATAAAAGAAGGAAACAAAATTTTAGTTGGTATGAGTTCTTTATTAGGAAAATTGGAAGAAGTATGAGATAATTTACAAAATAATTCCAAGTCACTTCTACGAACTTGTTTTAACATAAATTTCTTAAATGGCTGAAAACCATTTTGAATTGCAGTAACAGCAGAAATTTTATTTTCACTATATGGAATATAAGATTCTTTATAAGATTTTTCAAAAACAGGGCTCATAATAAAAAAAGTTAAAAAAAGAGATAAACCTAACAATATTTGATTAGATGGAGCATAAGGAGTTCCAATAGCACTACGAAGAAATCCTAAAACAATTATAATTCTTGTAAAGCTAGTCATCATTAATAAAACTGCAGGTATAAAAGTTAAGGATGTTATAAAAAACAAAGTTTCAATTGGAAACGACCAAATTTGTTCTCCATTTGATAAATTTTGAGTTATTAATCCTGGTATGTTTTTTGCATATGTTGTAGGAGGTATTAAAGTTAAAAATAATAATGGAACAATCTGATAAATCATCGTATTTTTCCAAGATATTAAGTTGTTTTATTCTACTTTAATTTTAAAAAAAATATCATACATTATTTAAAACT
The DNA here is from genome assembly GCA_049942775.1 of Buchnera aphidicola (Tetraneura sorini). GTDB lineage: Bacteria > Pseudomonadota > Gammaproteobacteria > Enterobacterales > Enterobacteriaceae > Buchnera_D > Buchnera_D aphidicola_E. The sequence continues at coordinate 74,536 of CP188087.1, read as the reverse complement.
AAAGAATATCGTCATTTTTTTTTAGATTAATTATTTCAATTTATATAATTAATAAAAAATAATCAAATTTTATTAATGTTTATAAAAAAAAATAAATTAAGAATAGTAATTTTATTACAATAAAAAATATTTGTAAAATAAAATTAATGGTTTCAATTAAGTTAATTATTTTTTATTTCTATACATTATTCTAATTTATGAACTTTGTCTCTAACAGATAAAATTTTAGTAATTCTAATTCCATACTTACTTTCTATTATTACAATTTCTCCTTTTGCTATTAAATAATCATTAACATAAATATTCAATGGTTTTTCTACTTTTTTATCTAATGGTAAAATCGAACCAGTAGACAATTTTAAAAAATCTTTAATAGAAATTTTTGTATTTCCTAATTCTACAGAAAGTTTTATTGGTATTGAACCGACTAAGGTTAATTTATTATTTTCTATATTAACATTATTTATAGTTTCATTTTTAATTTGAAAATTTTCATTTTTATTACTATTACTACTGATAGTAGTATCTGAATAATTTTCTTTCAATGTTTTAATTGAATTATTTTTATTAGAAATATGACTACCAACAATATTTTTCTCATTTTTATTCATAATAATTACTCCTCAAAATAAAAAATCAATTTAATTATTTATTTTTTTTATAAAAATTGCATGTTTTCCTTTTGATAATCCATATTTTCCAGAAAGTAAAAATTTTCCAAAAGAGTATCCTTTAACTATTTCTGGATCTTCAATAGAAAGAATATCACCAACTTTTAATTCATTAACTTCAGAAACAGGAAGAAAAAAATCTTTAAATTTAACTTTTATATTAATTTTTATATCATTGCAATTTTTAACAAAAGAATTTTTATTTTTATCTTGATTTTTTAAGATATTTAAGTTTTTGTTTTTAACAATTGCATGTTTAATTTCATCTATTTTAGAAAGTAATATACCGATATTAAAACTTAATCTGATATTATTAATTTTTATTTCAAAAATTGAAACTATTAACTTAGTATTATTAGAATGAACTTGCTCTTTTTTTTTAATAAAATCATTTTTTAAACTTATAGCTTTATAATTTAATTTAAAATGTTTATTACAAGCAATACAATAAGATTGAATTGCTAGTTCATATATTTTTTTTATTATTCTAATCTCATTAGATGTAAATCTTCTTTTTTCAATTTTGTCAAAGGGATAATAACCATCTCCACCAAACAATAAATCTAGTATTATAGTTAAAAACTCTGGTGAAAAGTTAATAAATGAACAATCAAAATAAGAAAAAATTCTAGAGAAATCGAATTGCAAAAAATTATAATTTTTTAAATAAAAATCAGAATAAAAAACAATTTCACTCTTTTTAAAAGAAAGATTGATCTTATCTAATTCAAAATAATTGCATAATTTCTTTTCAAAAACACTTATAAAGACACTAGAAATAATATCAAAAATACATATTTCTTTATTTAGCACATAATTCTTTCTGATATTTATAAAATTTTCATCATCACTAATATTAAATGCATTAACACTTCTTTTTTTTATTGAATTTAAAATCGAAAAATTGTTAAAACTAGATTTAGCATTAATAATATCGTCCATTACATACTCCTTAAAAAGCAATTACTATTTAATATCTCTTTTTTTTTAGTTTTAAATAATTTTTTAAAAAAAATAATAAAACATTAAAAATTTTCTTTTAAAATTAGCAATAAAAAGTTTTTTCTATACTATACTTACAAAAAACTAAACATAAATTCCATTTTTATGTAATAAAACATTTGAATACTGATATTTTTTAATTAAATTTAAAAAATTTGTATTTTTTTCAGAACAATACTTGTTTTCAAAAATTTTATAAAAATTATTTTTTAGAGGTTTTACACTCTTATTTTTATTAATATCTATTTTAAAACAATCGAAGAAATTCTTTTCAAAAATTTCTACTTCACCAATAAATATTTTATTTTTTTTTAATCGTTTTTTTAAATCTGGTAAAAAAGATTTCAAAAATGAGCATAAAATTGAACTATTAGAAAAAAGATTTAACGAAATTTTTTTACTTTTTATATTAAACTCAACTAAAATATTCTCTAGATTACTAGAAATGATTAAAACTTTTAATTTTTTTTTTTTATTTTTTTTTAGATTGTTTAATATTTGTTCCAAAAAAAATGTTTTAAATTCTTCTGTTTCATAAAAAAAATTCTTAAAAATAACAATCGAAAAAAAATTATTTTTGTTATTTATTTGATCAACTAAACAAAAAAAAATTTTTTGTTTATCAACATCTATGTTTTTTTCATTATTATGACTTTTATTTTTGTCAAATTCCAATGTTGTAAAATCATTTTTATTGGAAATGAATATTTTTTTATTCAATATTTTTTCAAAATAATTTAATGATGATAATAAATTATCATTAATTTTATTAGATAATAAAAAAAAATTATTAAAATTATACATCTCAAAATTTTTAAAATTTTTAATTTTACAGGAATGATATTCTTTAAATTTGTTATTAATATTTAACTTATTAAAAATATTACTTCTTACATCTAACAAAAACTTTTTTTTTAACAAATTTAAACTACTATTTGTCCAATTATTTTTTTTTTGACAAAAATCTAATCTATTAATTTTATCAATTGAATTATTATTATATTTATATGAAAAATTTAATTTTAAATTATTTATGTTTTTGTAAAAAGATGCACAATTAACAGGAAAAATAAAATTCTTATAAAAATTTCCAAATTTTAAATATTTTTTATTTTTTAAATTTTTATAAATATTTTTAAATCTTTTATTTTTAGGATAAAAAATAGAACTCAAACGTTTTCTTTTTCTAAAACTATTAATTTTATTAAAATTATCTAAATTTTTAAGTAACATTTGATGTATTATCCTTCATTTTAAACAAAAAAGAATCATTAATTCATCTAAAATTCTTTGATTTAAAAATTGTTCTTTCGTTTTTTCTTGTTTATATACAATACTTTTTAAACAGTTATAAACATTCATTTTTTTAAAATTATTTTTAAAAGAAAAAAAAATTTTTTTTATCTCTTTTTCTTTTTCTTCGAAAATTTTTTCTTTAACTATAATATTTTTATCTATTAAATTTAAAAAAGAGTCATAATTCTTCCATTCAATTTCATTAATCCCCTTATTTTTTTTTAATTTAAAACTATTCACATATTCATTTTTGTAATTTATTAATATTAATTTCTCTTTTTTAATAATTTCTATAACATTTTTTTTCTCTTTAAGCAAAGAAATTATCTTTTGTAATTTTAACTTTTCTATTTTCTCTAAAATTGGATACAAATTTATTTTTAACATCTATCAAAAATCCATAGTTGAATTAAAACTTACTTATTTACAAATATTTTTTTCAATTCTCTAATTGAATTGTAAAAATCAACATTGATATTTATAGACTGCTGTAAAAAATTATTTAACTTATCATATTTACTAATAGATTCATCAATAACAGAATTAGTACCAGATATATATGCTCCTATATTTATTAATTCTTTGTTCTTTTTATAAACAGACATCAATTGTTTAAAACGTAACATATAAGAATGATGTTCAGCAGAAACCAATCCTGTCATAACCCGACTTATAGAAGATTCAATATCTATTGCTGGATAAATTCCTAACTGCGCTTGTTCTTTAGAAAGAACTAAATGTCCATCTAAAGTAGATTTAGATATATCTGCTATTGGATCATTTCCTTCATCTTCTTCTGTTAACACTGTATAAATAGCACTCATAGATCCTGATTCTAAAGAAGAATTTCCTGCTCTTTCTAATAAATGCGACAATTTAGAAAAAACAGAAACAGGATAACCTTTAGAAACAGGTAATTCTCCCATTGATAATGCTATTTCTCGTAAAGACATTGCATAACGAGTTAAAGAATCAATAATTAATAAAACGTTCTTTTTTTTAGCATCCCTAAAATATTCAGCGATTCTAGTTGCAAACATAGCTCCTTGAATTCGTAATAAAGGAGATGCACCTGCTGGTTCTGCTATAATTACAGACTTGGCAATTCCAAAAGGACCTAAAACGTTATCTATAAACTCTTTAATTTCTCTACTTCGTTCTCCAATTAAACCAATAACAACTACGTCAGAAGAACAATATTTTGTAATCATTCCTAATAAAACACTTTTACCTATTCCTGAAGTAGAAAATAATCCAATTCGTTGTCCTAATCCAATGGTGAATAATGAATTTATAGATCTTATTCCAACATCTAATATACTATTTATAGGTTTACGAAACATGGGGTTAATTGTAGAGTTACTAATACTATCATACATATCAGGAACAAAACTTCCTAATCCATCAATAGTATTCCCCCTGCTATCTAAAACACGACCTAACATATTTTCACCAATTGGAAACTTCTGTTCTAAAAAGATATTTTTTTCTTTATTAGATTCTGAAATAATAGGAAAAACTCGATCTCCTGGACAAATCCCACTAATTATACCATCTAATGGTATGATAAACATAAGATTCTTTTTAAATCCTATTACTTCAAAAATTTTTCTATAAAGATATTTTTTTTTTCTTTTTTTAATAAAACAAAGAGAACCTACTGGTAAATTGATACCACTAATCAATAAGACTAGTCCTTGAATAGTGACTACTGAACCTGAATAAATAGAATCATTAATTTTATTTACTTGTTGTTCAAGAAAATCAATCGTATCAATAAATATTTTGCTTCCTTTTATTATCATTAATATTTATCTCTAAAAACAATTAATTGACAAAATTCTTCCCATCGAGTAGTTATACAAGAATCGATTTTACCTCCGTTAGAAAAAAAAATTCTACAACCTCCTTTGTCTATATTAATGTCTCCAACTATTTTCCATCCATGATTTGAAAAAATGTCTTTAAAATTATTTTCTGCTAATAATTTATTATCAGGATGAATATGTAATTCTAATTTTTTAAAAACCATAAAATCTTTATTCAATTTTTTTTTCAGATTTAATGTTAATTTCTCTTCAGTAACTGAAGAAATAGTATCTCCAACTATTTTCTTTACAATTTTTAATATTAATTTAACTAATTTAGCAGACATTATTTCTTCTAATGACTCTAAAGAAAATTTTAAATCTTTTAAAAAATTTTCAATATTTTCAAAAAATTTTATTTTTTCTTTTTTAAAAATAGATAATTTTTTCTTTAGAATTAGTTGTATATTTAATTTTTCTATTTTTTCTTCTTTTTGATTGTCATTTCTTAAAAAATTTTTCGTCTTAAAAGAATTATTACTGTTATTACTAACAACAGAATTATCATGTATATTTCCAAAATTTTTGTTAGAAGATGTATTAACTATCTCTTCAGAATCGTTAATAATTTTTTTATTTTTAAATAACTTATTTTTTATTTTCTTTTCATCCATAGATAAGTCATTTGGATACCATTTTTTCCATTTTTTAGAAGATAATACAAATCTAGACATAGAATTATTCCAATGGATCAATCGATATTTTTTCAATTCTTAACAAATTTCTGATCAAATGTACTACAAAATTCTTCTCTTTTTCTATTTCTAACTTAGAAAAATAAATTTTTTTAGAATATTCCTTTCTAAAATTATTTATATCAGTTTCATTCATATTTCTTAAAAACTTCTCTTGTATATTACGATCAGAAACTTTTAAAATTTTAACTAATTTATTTAAATTTAATTCCTTCACTAAAACTTTTAAATAAAGGTCTTTTAAATCAATAATATCTTCAAATTTAAATCCAAAACAAATAATTTTTCTTACTGTCATTAAATCTAAAAACTTCATTTTCTTTAAAATATTTATTTTTTTATTTTTTTCCATTAATTCTAATAAATTATTAGTTGCACGTATACCTAATATTTCTCCAAAAATTTCTCGTTTTCGTTTTTGAATTTTTTGAAGTGTTCTAGAAAATAAAATTTTGGTACATCTTTTTATAATTTTAATTTTTGAAATTTTTAAAATAATTTCAATTTTTGTAGAATTATCAAAAATATTTAAAGTTTCTAAAGCTAAATTTCTATTTATATGAAAAAAAATCATAGCAATAACTTGCAAGTGTTCATTTTTAATCAAAAAGAATAATTCATTAGCTACAAGAAGATTTAGTTCTTTTAAATAATTATCTATATTTCTAATTTCAGATTCTTCATTAAATAAAAGTTCTGTTTCTTGACATCCAAAAAAATTTCCTAAATTTTTAAATAAATTATTTTTAATAATATTAGATATTGAATTTTTTTGTTCTAAAAAATCATTACTAAACTCCTCGAATACTGCATCAATATCTTCAGAAGTAACTTTTTTCATAGAACATACAACGCTAACTAATTTCTTTATTTCAGTAGAACTTAAATGTTTTAATACCTTAGATGAGTTTTCTAAATTCATAGACATTAATAAAACAACACTTTTTTCTACACCATTAAGTATCATAATTTATCACCATTCATCCATTTTTTAATAATTGAAGCAGTGATTTTTGATTTTTTTTCTATCATTTTTTTTAAAGAATCATTAGATTTCTTTTTATCATCAAGTTTAATATCTTTATCGATACTTTTTTTATTGTCTTTATCTAAATTGTTGTTCTCTATATTTTTTGATTTGTTGTTTTCTGTTGTTTCTAATTTGTTATTCTCTAATTGCTCTAATTTGTCTGTTTTATTTCTTTCTAAATCAGATTCACTAGAATTATTTATTTTTTTTTTATATTTTAAAAATTTAAATTGATTCAACAATATTAAGAATATTAAAAAAGTAATGAAATATGAATATGTATTATTTATTGAAATATTGTCTTTATCATCATTTTTTAAAAAAGAATTATTAACTGGATGTATTTTTCGTTTATTTTCTCGTGAATCTTTAAAGAAAAAAGATTTAGTAACATTAATATGATCTCCTCTTTCTTTAGAAAAACCAATTATTCCAGTTATAACTTCTCTGATTTTTTTTACATGATTATCATTTAAAAAAAATTTTTTCCCATCTGAAGTATTTAATACTTTATTTACCAAAACGGAAACTGAAATTTGATTTATTTTACCAGGATTAATTTGAGTATCTTTAGTAACATGGCTCAACTCATAATTAATACTACTATTTTTTTTTGAAACATAATTTTTAAAATCTTCTGGTTTAATTTTTGAATCAATCGGTTTGTTTTTCTTTTGAAAATCATTTGAATCTTTTTGTTTTCGTAACGAGTTAATTATTGAAGAACTATCTTGATATTTAATAGTCCCTTCTTCTGATCGAATGGATTTGTCCTGATTATAAAAATTAGGATAATATCTTTTTTCTTTAATTTTTTTTGTGTTTAAATCAATATTAGCTTTTACTTGAATATGAACATTATTTTTTCCTAACATAGGAAATAAGACTGATTCAATTTTCGACTTATAACTTTCTTCTACGAAGTTTATATAATTAAAACGTTTATAACTTAGATCTAGATCATTTTTCTTTCTATTTAAAGATTGACCAAATTGATCTAAAATAACAATATTTTTCATAGATAAACCAGACACACTATTTGAAATAAAACGTGTAATTGAATTTATTTGATTAGTATTTAAAGTATTATCTGAAAATAAAGTTAAAATAATTGAAGCAGAAATCTTCTTTTTTTCATCTAAAAAGATAGATTCTTTTGGAAGAGATAAATGAACTTTTACATCTTTTATTCCATGAATTAAAAGTATGCTTTTAGCTAATTCTTTCTCTAAAATTGATTGATTATTTTTTTCTTCAGAGAAGAAATTAATAATTCCATTTTGTTTTTCGTCTGATAAATCAAATTCTGAATTTGAAATATTTTTAGCAATTCCTTTTTCAGATAATAATAAACGAACTTCATATAGTTGTTTTTTTTGAACTAAAATACCATCAGATCCTTTAGATGTACGATAGGGAATGTGCATTTTCGTTAACTGAAGGACAATTTCTTCCTGATCTTTCTGAGATAAATTATCATATAACAACTGATAAGAATCTTCCCTAATCCATAAAAATAAAGAAAAAAAAATCGCTAATAAAAAAGAAATCGATATAAGCATTAATTTCGAATTCATGTAAAAACGACTAAAAAAATTTTCAATAAATTTCTTTGAATTAAAATTATTTGTTTTACCAACGTTCATGAAATCTTCCTATTTTATAAGTAAACTTTTAATATTATTCAAGAAAAAAGATATGCTTGGAAAATTATTTTTATAACATTTTTACACAAAAAACATATAAAAATTATTTCTATAATGAGACTATTCTTAGATAAAAATCTTTGCGAATTAATTATAAACAACATTGATTTTAAAAAATACTTTATTTAGTATATTGTGTACTGGTATAATACAAAAAAAATCCATAAATATTTTTGTTGAGGTAATTATGTTTATTGAAGGTCTGAAAATGATAGAAAACACAAATCCAAATTTCAACAAGTCTTCTATTCTTTCAAATAAATTCAGTTCTGAATTTAAAAAAAATATTTTATCATTACAAAATGAAAATGATTTTTCGAATCAAAAAACTTTTCTAAATAAAATAAATGATATTTCTTTACCTAAAATAATGATTGATTTACAACAATCATCTTTATCTTTGCAATTAGCAGTACAAATTAGAAATAAACTAGTATCTGCTTATCATGAAATTATGAACATGCCTGTCTAAAATTTTTTTTTATTTATGTTACTCGTTCACTACTCAATTTAGTTAGTAAATTAAGAAATTAATTAGTAGTGAACATTGTTAAAAAAACATTTGGAGTAGAGCGGATTCGAACCGCTAATCTTTTGCATGCCATGCAAATGCTTTTCCAAAATAAGCTACTACCCCCTTTTAATTTTAAATATGTTAAAGATAAAACCTTTAACAATTATAAATTTTATAATTAAAAAAACTAAATATGTCAATTTAAAATTTTAAAAACTTGAAAAACATTTTAAATTTTAAAAAACATTTTTATAAATCACAAAAAAATTCTATTCATATAAAAAAACTCTATTCAAAGATTTTAATAGAATTTTTAATTCTCAGAATACATTTCTTTTTTCCAAGAAGATATAGTATACTTGTAATACATGGAGCATGTTCTTTTCCAGTCAAAGACAATCTAATTATTTTTCCAACCGTATTAAACGATATTCCTAATTGAAATGAACAAAATTTAAGTAATTTAGACAACTGTTCTACTGTCCAGTCATTTAAAAAAATTATTTTTTTTAAAAGAAATTTTAATACAAAAATATTTTTAATATTAATATGATCTTTTAACTTTTTATAATCAATAACTAACTCCTCATAAAAAAAACGAGAAGATTCTACTATATCTGTTAAAGTTGAACATCTATTTTTCATTAAATCAAATACTTGTTTTATGTTTGGACCGTTGTTAATGTCAATTGTTTGTTTCAAATAAAAATTTTTTAATTCATTGATTATATCCGATTTTGATAAAATATTCATATAACGTTTATTGATCCATAGTAATTTCTTTTTATCAAATAAACTAGATGATTTAGTTATTTTTTTTAAAGAAAAAAAATTTTTCATTTCTTTAATCGTGAATATTTCTTGATTTCCATGGGACCAACCTAATCTTAGCAAATAATTGACTACAGCTTCTGGAAAAAATCCTAATTTTTTATATTCTAAAACATCAAAAAAACTATCTTTATCTCTTTTAGAAATTTTTTTTCCATTATGATTTAAAATCGTTGATAAATGGGCATAAACAGGAGCTTCTTTTTCTAAAGCTTGTAAAATATTGATTTGTCTAACTGTGTTATTTATGTGTTCTTCACCTCTGAGAACATGAGTAATTTTCATATCATAATCATCAATTACTACTGAAAAATTATACGTCGGAAGACCATTTGATCTTTTTATTATTAAGTCATCTAGTTCATCATTCCAAAATTCAATTTTGCCTCTAACTTGATCTAAAAAAACAACTTTTCCTCTTTTTGGATTACAAAATCTAACTACATGCGAAAGATTTGAATCGTAATAATCATCTGGTATATTTCTGCATTTTTCATCATATTTCGGTTTTTTACCTAATATAATTTGTTTTTTTCTTAAATTTAATAATCTTTCAGTCGAACAGTAACATTTATAAGCCATTTTATTTTCTAACATTAATTTAATTATGTAGTTATAACGAGCTAAACGACTACTCTGAAAATAAGGTCCTTCATCCCAATTTAAATTCAACCATTTCAAACCTTTCATAATAGAGTTGTTATAAAGACTATTAGATCTATTTATATCCGTATCTTCTATTCGAAGTAAAAATTTTCCATTGTATCGTTTGGCAAATAACCAAGAATATAGAGCTGTTCTTGCTCCTCCTATGTGAAAAATTCCGGTAGGGCTGGGAGAAAAACGAGTTTTAACTTGCATATTATATGATTCCAATCAATTAAAAGTTATATTTTTAATTAAAAACTAATTAAAAAATATTTTTTAAAAAAAATTATATTTTGAAATTTTAAAAAAAAAGATTGACTACTTCTTTGTAATCCTTAAAATAGAAGATCAGTTACAACTAAGGGTGATTAGCTCAGGTGGTAGAGCGCCTCCTTTACACGGAGGATGTCGGCGGTTCAATTCCGTCATCGCCCAAAAAATAAATTAGGGTTGTTAGCTCAGTTGGTAGAGCAGTTGACTTTTAATCAATTGGTCGCAGGTTCAAATCCTGCACAGCCCATAAATAAAACTATTAATCACTTTTAATTTTAAGTATTTTCAATAAAGAACGAATAACTTCTATATTTTTCTTTTTTGTTATATAAATTAAAAAATTATTAGCAATTTTTTTACCTACTTTTTTAACTAATAACAGATCTTCAAATTTTGCATTTAATATATTATCTATATTCTTAAAATAAGATGATAAATTAATTGAAATAATTTTTCCTATTTCTTTTATTCCAAATGAATATAAAAAACAAGACAGCGTAATTTCTTTAGAATTAGATATTTCATGTAGTAATTTCTTAATTAAAACATTTCCAAAACGATTTATATTTGAAAAACTGTGATGATCTAAATTAAAAACATCCACTGGACTGAAAATAACATTTTTTTTAACTAATTGTTTTATTAAATTTTTTCCAAAACCACGTATATATATTGAATTCTTCGAAAAAAAATGAATTAACATTCTTTCTCTTTGCGAAATACATTGAAATCCAGAAAAACATCTTAAGATATTGTCTCTAGAGCTTTTTTTAATTTCAGATCTACAAGATGGACAATTGGTAGGAAATTTAACTGGTTTTAAATTATTTTTAGTCCTGTATTCCATATTAATATCAATTATCTTTGGAATAACATCTCCAGAACGGCAAATAGTAACTACATCTCCTATACAAAAACCAAATTTTTCCATTTTATTTTGATTATACAAAGATACTTTTTTTATTTTTACTCCATTTATAAAAACTGGAAATAATTTAGCAACTGGAATAATTGACCCTGTTCTACTTACATTAAAGTTAATATCCATTATTCTTGTTATCTGTTTCTTAGATGGAAATTTATAAGCTATTGACCATTTAGGAAATTTAGAAGAAATACCTAATTGTTTTTGTAAACTAATTGAATCAGTTTTGATAACAATTCCATCAATGTCGAATTTTAAAAAAGATCTGTCTTTTTTTATTTTTTTATAGAAAGAAAGTACTTCTTCAACAGAAGCACATAATTTTCTTAATTTATAAACAGGTAATCCCCAAGAATCTAAAAGTTTTAAAAAATAAAAGTGACTATTTGAAAATTTTACGATTGGAGTATGAAATCCAATACTATGACAATAAAATGATAACTTTCTTATTTTTGATGTTATTGGATTTAATTGTCTTAAAAAACCAGCTGCAGTATTTCTAGTATTAGAAAAATGCTGAATTTTTTTATTAGAAAAATTTTTGTTTAATTTTATAAAATCATCTTTATAAATAATCACTTCTCCACGAATTTCTAGTAATTTAGGAATATTTTTTCCTATTAATTCATTCGGAATTGATTTTATCTTATAAACATTATGAATAACATTTTCACCAATAATCCCGTTCCCTCTGGTTGCAGCACTTATTAATTTTCCATTTTTATAAACTAAACTTAAAGCAACTCCATCAAACTTTAATTCACAGCAAAACAACGGTTTCTCTAAATTATTTTTTTTTGAACAACAATCTACATTATCAAAAAATCGTTCTAATTGTTGAATTGAATTTACAGACTTTAACGACAACATATTTGTTAAATGTTTAACAGTTTTTAATTCTTGAGATAAAGAAGATCCAATTTTATTTAAATTTAAAATATCTTTTTTTAACCCTACTTTTTTTTTTAATTTATCTAATTTTTCAACCAAAAAATCAAACTCTAAATCAGAAATTTCAGGTTTGTCTAGAGTATGATATAAATATGAATGATAGCATATTCTTTTTTCTATTTTTTTTATTTTTTTTCTTATATTTTTCATAACATTCACATTGAAAACAAAAAATATTTTAATAACAAATAATTTAATATTTTTTTTAATTAAATTTATAATATTAAATTAATTTTCAAATTAGTTTCTAAAAAAATGAGTTTACAATTATTAATTGAATTCATTACTTCTCTTCAGTATAATTTTAAATTATTTATAAAAAATTAAATACATAAAAAATTAGATTTCTATATAAAAAGTTCATTGTAAAAAATTTTAAATAAAAAATTTAAAAACCAGTTTTTTACAAAAAAGTATAAAAAAAAACTATTTTTAATAATAAACCATTAATAGTGATTAATAAATTAAACTGATATTGTTAACTGTAAAAAACAAAATTCTATAACCTAAATTATAATTTAGTACAAAATATACTCATTCAAACTAGTTATTCATATAAATAAAATACAATTTAATTTTAAGTAAACATTGTTTTCATAATTATAAAATTATTCTAAAATTTAAAAAAAAATAGTTTTTACTAAAAAATTGCAAATACAAGTATCTGTAAATTGATTTATATATAGATTATTCAAATATAAATTATTTAAATTCTGACAAATAATTTATTCTCATCAAATAAAATAATTTTTAAAATTTAGTATAAAATATAAAATATATGAAAAAATTTATACTTTTATACAATCTAATCAATAAGAATAATAATTACAATTATCTATTAAATTCACAAAGAAAGATACTTGCAATCAAATATGGATAAATTCAATAGTTGTTAAATCTAACTAAAGTTATTATATATTTCTAATAATACAGGGATTGAAAATTGATATTAGAAAACATAAAATAAAAAACTTACATTAAAAATTCATTCAAATTAAAATAATACTGTTTCAAAAAAACAAAAAATGAATTGTTTCTTCCTTTTTATTAAAAAAAAAATTTTAAGAAATTTAAAAATTTTTTAATTCATAGATACTTATTTAATATGTAAACCGATTTAAAAAAATAAAAAATTTAATAACATTTAAAAAAAATCAAAAAAATTAATAAAATTTAGGATTAATTATTATGTTAGAAAAAAAAATAAAAATAAGATTCAAACACGGAATGCATTTACGTCCTGCTGCAAAATTAGTAAAAGAAGCCAAAAAATTTAATTCTTATATAAATATAATATTTCAAGGAAAATCCGTAAATGCAAAAAGTTTATATAAATTACAAACTTTAGGAATAGTAAAAAATAGCGAAATAATTTTAACTGCAGAAGGAAACGATGAAAAATTAGCTATTGAAAAACTAGAAAAATTAATTTTACAAACAGAATAAATAAAATAACAAAAAAAATGTTAAATTATATATTTTTATAAAAAAATTTTTTTATAAAAATTTTTAAATAATTATCGTCGTTATTATGTTAAAGGTAATGTTATGATTTCAGGGATTTTAGCATCACCAGGTATCGCTTTTGGAAAAGTATTTTTATTAAAAAAACAAAAAATAATTATTAACCAGGAAAATATTTCACCTGATTTAATAAACTCAGAAATAAAAAAATTTTTAAAAACAAGAACAAAAACGATACAACAACTAGAAAAAATAAAAAATGACACAGAAAATAAAATAAAAAAAAATAAGGAAATATTTGATAGTCATATTTTACTACTAGAAGATGAGGAATTTGAACAAGACATAATTAAATTAATTAAAAACAAACACAAATCAGCTGATTATGCAATTCAAACAATTATTGACAAACAAGCAAACAATTTAGAAAAATTAGATGATGAATATCTAAAAAATAGAGCAATTGATATCAGAGATATAGGATTAAGACTGTTAAATAATTTATTTAATATAAATGTCCACAATTTAGAAAAAATAAAAAATAAAGTAATTTTAGTAGCAAAAGATCTAACACCATCTGAAACAGCACAAATCAATTCAAAAAAAATACTAGGATTAATAACCGATTTAGGAGGAAAAACTTCACATACATCCATAATTGCAAGATCACTAGAATTACCAGCGATCGTTGGAACAGAAAATATTACAAATAAAGTAAAAAACAATGATTTTGTTATACTAGATGGAATAAACAACCAAATCTTTATAAATCCTTCAAAAGAACAAATAAAAAAAATAGAAATAATACAAAAAAAATATCTCGCTGAAAAAAAGCAACTACAAAACCTAAAAATATTACCAGCAATAACATTAGACGGTCACAAAATAGAAATTAGTGCAAATATTAGTAATATTCGAGATGTAAACGGAGCAAAACATTATGGATCAGAATCTATTGGATTATATAGAACTGAATTCTTATTTATGGAAAGAAAAAATCTTCCTAGCGAAGAAGAACAATTTATTGCATATAAAAAAATTGCAGAAATTATGGATAAACAAACAGTTATTATTCGAACAATGGATATTGGAGGAGATAAAGAGTTACCATACATGAATTTTCCAAAAGAAGAAAACCCGTTTTTAGGTTGGAGAGCTATTAGAATATCTTTACAAAGAAAAGATATTTTACATTCACAAATACGAGCTATACTTCGAGCTTCTGCTTTTGGAAAGTTAAGAATTTTGTTCCCAATGATTATTTCAGTAGAAGAAATACGTGTATTAAAGAATGAATTAGAGTTTTTAAAAAAAGAACTAAAAAATAAAAAAATTCCTTTCGATAAAAAAATAGAAATAGGAATTATGATAGAAACTCCTGCATCTGCAATAATTGCAAACTTCTTAGCTAAAGAAGTAGATTTTTTTAGTATAGGAACAAATGATTTAACGCAATATACTTTAGCTGTAGATAGAGGGAACAAACTAATCTCTAAATTATACGATCCTATGAGTCCTCCAATATTAAAACTAATCAAACAAGTGATAGATGCTTCACATAAAGAAAAAAAATGGACTGGAATGTGTGGAGAGTTAGCAGGAGATACAAATGCTACCATCGTTTTGTTAGGAATGGGACTAGATGAATTTAGCATGAGTCCAATTTCTATACCATATGTAAAAAAAATAATCAGACAGGTAAAATATAAGCAAGCAATCAATTTAGCTAATCAAGCCTTAACTATGTCCACTTCAATTGAAATAAAAAAATTAATAAATAGATTTACTGAAAATAATTTACATTTATAAATAAAATAAAATATTTTTAGGAGAAAATACTAATGGGGTTATTTTCTAGTTTTTTTGGAAAGAATAAAAACAATGATAAAGAAATAAAAATAATTGCTCCATTGTCAGGAAAAATAGTAAAATTAAAAGATGTACCAGATGTTGTATTTTCAGAAAAAATAGCAGGAGATGGAATAGCAATAAAACCATCAGGAAAAAGAATACTATCTCCAATAAATGGAGTAATTGGAAAAATTTTTAAAAGCAAACATGCTTTTTCCATAGAATCTAAAAATCCAAAAATTCAAATATTTGTACATTTTGGAATTGACACAGTAGAACTTAATGGAGAAGGATTTACTCAAATAGCAAAAGAAGGACAAAAAGTAAAGATTGGAGATTTAATCCTGAAATATAATTTATCTATTTTAAAAAAAAAAGCAAAATCAATTTTAACTCCTGTTATCATATCAAACATGGAGGAAATACAAGAATTAAAAAAAATGAAGGGAACTACTATTGCAGGAACTACTGTAGTAATGTACGTTAAAAAAAAATAGTAATAATTTAAGCAGTTAAACAAACAATTTAGCTGCTTAAAATAATAAAACTTAAATTTTTTACAAGTTAGTTATTCATAAAATTAAGTTTAAAAAAAACAATACTTTTTATTTTGAATAAATAAACTTTTTCTCCAATTCTCAACTACAAGAACCCTTAATCTAAATAATTCGTTTCTAATGTTTATACCTTTAAAACCACTCGATACAATTGATTTTACAGATACATTTTTAGAAATTAAATAAATAGAAAATAAAAAATCCCCTTTCTTTATAGTATTTATAACATCATGATAATAATTTTCTGTTTTACTTAAAAAATTTAAATTCATTAGAAATACTATTTTTTTAATTCGATCAAAATTTCTCCATGCGTCTATTGAATTAAAAAAATTAATTATTTTTTCTGAACTTTGACTCTTAATGTTTTTTAAAAATATATAATTTTTAATTATTATGATACAAAAATCTCGAATAACATTTGAAATATTCAATCGTTTGCAAAAATTTTTAATTAAAAAAATATGATTTTTATTATATATTTCAATAATATCCTTTTTTTTTAAAAAAAACGGAAAATAATCAAAACAACAAAACAAAAATAAAAAACGTATCTCTAGCTCTTTAGTTTTTTTAGAAATATAAGATAAGTTTCTAAAAATTTTTTTCATATAACTACAATAGTTATTATGATAAAAGCAAATTGAACTAAATAAATATAATTGATAAATTTCCGGAAACAAAACAAAAATTGCTCCGCACATTTCTAATACTTTAAAATATATTTGAGGATTAATTGTATTCAATGCCTTTTCTGTTTCTTTCCAAATCCTTTCTCCTTTTAAATGTAGTAATTCATTACTATTAACTATTTTTTTCATTAAAACCATAGTTTTTTTAGCTATAATAAATCCAAATCTAGAAAAACTAGCAGCGAATCTAGCTACTCGAAGAACTCGCAAAGGATCTTCTTCAAAAGCAGGAGAAACGTGTCTTAATATTTTTAGTTTTAAATCTCTAATTCCTAAGAATGGATCTATAAAATTTCCATATTTATCTTTAGCTATAGCATTTATAGTCAAATCTCTTCTTTTTAAATCTTCTTCCAAAGTAATATTTGCATTAAAATCAGTTTTAAAACCTATATATCCTTTTCCTGATTTGTATTCAGTTCTAGCCAAAGCATATTCTTCGTAACTAACTGGATGCAAAAAAACAGGAAAATCTTTTCCTACTTGTTTAAATTTTTTTTTCAATAATTTTTTTATCGAAGATCCTACCACCACCCAATCTTTGTCATGTATTGATAATTTTAATAAACTATCTCTTACAGCTCCTCCTACCAAATATACTTTCACGAAATTACTTATCCGAAATTAAATTAATTTAACTTTTAAAATAATTATGTGTTATATATATATATATTTCAATAATTCGTCGGATTATAATATATATATAACATATAATTAAAAAAAAATTTTAGACAAATACAATTTTTAAGTTTAAAAATTTAAATATTAAAAAAAATTTTTTTATTCATCAAAAAACTATTTTTAAACTGTTATAATTTTAATTACAAACTAATACACTAGTAAAGATTTAGGAGAAACATATGAGAAAAAAAATTCTTTTATCCGAATTTGGAACACCAAAAAAAAGAATAGAAATTGCAATAGCAGAACTAAAAAAAGGTAATGGAATAATTTTATTAGACAACGAAAATAGAGAAAACGAAGGAGATTTGATTTTTTCTGCTGAAAAAATGACTATAAAACAAATGGCTTTTACAATAAGGTATTGTAGTGGAATAGTTTGTTTATGTATAACTGAAGAAAAAAGAAAAAAATTACAGTTACCAATGATGGTTAAAAAAAATACCAATTCTTTTAGTACTCCTTTTACTGTATCTATAGAATCCGCAAAAGGAATTTCTACCGGTGTTTCAGCAAAAGATAGAATTACTACTATTCGAACAGCTATATCAGAAACAGCAAAACCAAATGATTTAAATAAACCTGGACATATTTTTCCACTATGTGCTCATTCAGGAGGTTTGTTAATGAGATCAGGACATACTGAAGCAACCATAGAATTGACAAAATTAGCAGGTTTAAAACCAACAGGAGTATTATGTGAACTAACTAATAAAGATGGTTCCATGTCTAAAACAGATGAAATTATCAAATTTTCTAGAAAATATAATATTTCAGTATTGACTATAGAAGATATAAAAAAATTTTTAAAACAAAAAAAAAAATAACTTAATTCTTTTTTATCTGTTAAGGTTGTTAATACACCATTTTGGATCAACGAAAACATCTGTATTTTTAGAACAAATTCCAGACTTAAATTTTAAAAATCCAACATAAGAAATCATGGCAGCATTGTCAGTACAATATTTTTTTGATGCTAAAAATAAATTAAAATTATTTTTTTTTGAAAAATCAAAAAAATAATTTCTTAATCTAGAATTTGCACTTACCCCTCCAACAATAACTAAATTCTTTAAATTCAACAATTTTAAAGCTCGATAAACTTTAAAAATAAAAATTTCTATAATTGTTTCTTCTAATTCCAAAGCTATGTCTGATTTTATTTGAAAACTTTTATCAGAGCATTTTATTAACTTTTCAATGAAAGTTCGTAATCCAGAAAAGCTAAAATTTAAATTAGAGTGGGTTAACATCGGTCTAGGAAATTTAAATATTCCGTTCCTTCCAAATTTTGCTAATTTAGAAATATTTGGTCCACCTGGATATTTTAAATCTAATGCTTTTGCTATTTTATCAAGAAGATTGCCTACAGCGATATCTAATGTTTTCCCTAACAATTCATAAACTCCTATTTTTTTTGCATGAATCAATTGTGTGTTACCACCAGAAATCACCAAACCTAAAAATGGAAAATTCAAATTTCTATTATCTAACATAGGAGATAATAAATGACCTTCTATATGATTTACTGGAATTACTGGAACATTTAAAGAAAAAGCTAATGAACATGCTACTGTAGCACCTACTAATAAAGAACCTACTAATCCAGGTCCGGCTGTATAAGAAATTGAATCAATAGAACTAAAAAACTTTTCTTTGTTTTTAATTTTTTGAAGAAAAAGAAAAATTTGATCTAGATGATTTCTAGCTGCAATTTCTGGAACAACTCCTCCATATTTATCATGCAAAGAAGATTGACTTTGTAATTTATCTATAATTAAACCAAATTTATTATCGTAAACTGCAACACCAGTATCATCACAAGAAGTTTCAATTCCTAATATTCTCATTTTAATATTTCCAATAATAAAAAATACAAAAATCACATATTTTTAATATTTCCAATAATAAAAAAATGCAAAAACCACATACTTTTAATATTTCCAAATAATAAAAAAATGCAAAAATCACATACAACTAAAAAAATAAAATTTTGAATTAAATAAATTTTTATGTAATAGTATAAGTTATTTTATTTTATATAAAAAATATTTTTTTATTTTTTTCTATTTATAACACAAGGAAAAAGAATGCCAATAATAAAAGTACGAGATAACGAACCTTTTGATGTAGCTTTAAGAAGATTCAAGAGATCTTGTGAAAAAGCTGGAATTTTATCAGAAATCAGAAAACGTGAATTTTATGAAAAACCAACCACTGAAAGAAAAAGAGCTAAAGCCTCTGCAATAAAAAGACTATCCAAAAAACTAGCAAGAGAAAATTCAAAAAGAATAAGAATGTATTAATTTTTATCAAATTTTCATGTACATGATGTATATCTAATTAATCAATAACTAATTAGAAATTAAAAAATATAATTTTTATAAAAAAATGAACAAATGGAAAATTCCTCAAAGTTTTATTAATGAATTATTGTTGCAAACCAATATTGTCGACTTGATTAAATCTAAAATAGAACTAAAAAGAAAAGGTATTAATTACCAATCTCTTTGTCCTTTTCATAATGAAAAAACACCATCTTTTACAGTAAATGAAAAAAAACAATTTTATTATTGTTTTGGATGTAATGCTCATGGAAATGCAATTGATTTTTTAATAAATTATGAAAGATTGAATTTTTTAGATTCTATTGAACAATTAAGTATAATTAATGGTCAAAAAAACATTTTTAGATCTTTTTTTATAAAAAAAAATAATTATTTTTTTCAAAAAAATATTTTTTTTGAATCAATGAAAAAAATACAAAAATTTTATCAAAAAAATTTATTTATAAAAAAAAATTATGAAATATTAAAATATTTAGAAAATAGAGGAGTAAAAAATGATACAATAAAACTATTCAATATTGGATATGCTAACGAAAAAAATAACATTTTTTTAAAATTTACAGAAGAAGAAAAACAAGTTCTAATTAAATCAAAAATAATAACCGATAAAAATAAAAAAAAAAATTATGAACACTTTAGAAATAGAATTATATTTCCTATTAAAAATAAATATGGAAAAATTTCTGGATTCGGAGGAAGAATAGTAAATAATTTAAGACAACCGAAGTATTTAAATTCATCAGAAACTTCTTTCTTTAAAAAAAGAGAACAAATTTATGGAATTTATGAAATTTTAAAAAAAAATAAAAATACAGAAGTACTACTAGTAGTAGAAGGATATTTTGATGTCATAATCCTATCCCAATTTAATATTGAATGTCCGGTAGTAGCTATACTAGGAACATCTATCAATGAAAAACAAATTCAATATTTGTTTAAAATCTCTAATACAATAATTTATTGTTATGACGGAGATCCAGCTGGAAAAATAGCAGCATGGAGAACATTAATAATTTCACTTCCACACATTGAAGATAAAAAAAATATCAAATTTATATTTTTGCCAAAAGGATATGATCCAGATTCCATAATTAGAAAAGAAGGAAAAAAACTATTTGAACAAAGAATTAAAAAATCAATTTGTTTTTCAGATTTTATATTTAAAAAATTTTCTAAAAATAATTCTCTAATATCTATTTCTGACAAATCTAAATTTAGTTCTTTAATAATTCCATTAATAAAAAAAATACCAGGAAAAACTATTCAATTTTATTTATTACAAAAATTAGGATCAAAAATAGGAATTTTAGAAATAAATCAACTGAAACAAATTCTAAAAAAAAAAACACAACAAAATATAAATTTACAAATAATAAAAAAAACTCCAATACGAATTTTAATTGGATTATTAATTCAAAATCCAGAACTTTTTCAATTAGTTCCATTAGAAGTAATCAAAACTAATTTAAATATTTCAGGATTTTCTATTTTTCTACAGTTATTAAAATTTTGTATGAAGCATCCAAATTATAACACTATACAAATATTAGAAATGTTTCGTAATTCAAAAATAGGAAAAATATTAAAAAAATTAACTATATTAGACTATATGGTAGAAAAAGACCAAATAAAAAAAATGTTCATAGATATATTAAATAATATATATCAACAACAATTAGAAAAAAAACTGGAAAAACTTATTTCTAAAGAAAGAAATATAGGACTAAATACAAATGAAAAAAAAAAACTATGGAATATTAATATATCTTTATTTAAAGCAAAAAAATAAATATTTATTTAAATATAATTTTTAAAAGAACATTTAAAAAAAACAATTCAATTTATATATAACTAATAAAAAATGTGGAAATGTATTATGGAACAAAACCCACAATCACAACTTAAACTACTTGTAAATCATGGTAAAGAACAAGGTTATTTAACTTACGCAGAAGTTAATGATCATCTTCCTGAAGAAATCATTGATTCTGATCAAGTTGAAGATATCATTCAAATGATAAATGACATGGGAATTCAAGTTGTAGAAGAAGCTCCCGATGCCGATGATTTAATGCTAAACGAAAGCACAAATGATGCAGACGAAGATGCTGTAGAAGCAGCTGCACAAGTCTTATCTAGTGTAGAATCAGAACTAGGAAGAACTACTGATCCTGTTCGTATGTACATGAGAGAAATGGGGTCTGTCGAATTATTGACTAGAGAGGGAGAAATTGATATTGCTAAAAGAATAGAAGAAGGAATAAATCAAGTTCAATCATCTGTCTCAGAATACCCTAAAGCAATTACCTATTTATTAAACCAATATGAAAAAGTTCAATCAGGAGATATAAAATTATCAGAATTAATTATTGGATTTATTGATCCAAATGTAAGAGAAACAGACAATAATAGTATTTCACATATTGGATCACAATTATCTTTGGAAGAACATGTAAATAAATTAGAATCGGAAGAAAATGAAACAGAAGAAAACCAAATAGATCCAAAATTAGCTAAAGAGAAATTTTCCGAATTAAAAAATCAATATTTCATTACTAATGAAACAATAAAACAAAAAAATAGATTTCATAAAGAATCTATATTAGCCATTAACAATCTATCAGAAATATTTAAACAATTTAGATTAGTACCAAAACAATTTGATATTTTAGTAAAAAATATGCAAAAAATGATGAAAGAAGTAAGAAAACAAGAAAGAAGAGTCATGGATTTGTGCATAGAAAAGTGTAAAATTCCTAAAAAGAAATTTATTTATTTTTTCAACAAAAATGAAACGAATAAAAACTCGTTGTATAAATTTGAAAAAATTAAAAAAAAATGGGCTAATAATATAAAATCAGTTAAAGATTTAATTTCCTTAAGTTTAAAAAAACTTATTCAAATTGAAAAAGAAACTGGTTTAACTATTGATCAAGTAAAAGATATTAATAGAAGAATGGCAATAGGAGAAGCTAAAGCTAAAAGAGCAAAAAAAGAAATGGTTGAAGCAAACTTAAGATTAGTAATTTCTATAGCAAAAAAATATACTAATAGAGGATTGCAATTTTTAGATCTAATACAAGAAGGAAATATAGGATTAATGAAAGCAGTAGATAAATTTGAATATCGTAGAGGATATAAATTTTCTACATATGCTACTTGGTGGATTAGACAAGCAATTACTCGTTCTATTGCTGATCAAGCAAGAACAATTAGAATACCTGTACATATGATCGAAACTATAAATAAATTAAATCGAATTTCTAGACAAATATTACAAGAAATTGGAAGAGAACCAACACCAGAAGAATTATCTGAAAAAATGTTAATTCCAGAAGAAAAAATTAGAAAAGTTTTAAAAATAGCTAAAGAACCAGTTTCTATGGAAACACCTATAGGAGACGACGATGATTCTCATTTAGGTGATTTTATTGAAGATACAACACTGGAATTACCATTAGAATCAGCAACTGCAGAAAGTTTACGTTCAGCTACTCATGATATATTAGCAGGATTAACACCAAGAGAAGCAAAAGTTTTAAGAATGAGATTTGGAATTGACATGAATACTGATCATACTTTAGAAGAAGTAGGAAAACAATTTGATGTAACTAGAGAAAGAATTAGACAAATTGAAGCAAAAGCTTTAAGAAAACTAAGACATCCCAGCAGATCAGAAATATTAAGAAGTTTTCTAGATGATTAAAATAAATCAAAATCTTTTATAATTCTACTTCAAATGAGTTATTAAAATAAAAGCTTCCTTATCAATATTAGTGGAAGCTTTTAAAAAACACACAAAAAATTCATAAACTACTATTACTATTAATAATAGTATATGTAAATATAAAAAAATAAATTTTAAATTTGTTCTAAAAATAGTAATTTTTTTATCAACATTGAAAAACTTTTTTTTAAACTATTTACAAAAAATATTAAAAATTAATATTCTTGAATATTAATTGAAGTTAACAAAATATTTTTTAACTTAAAACTATGTTCAAAAAAAAACAAACATAATCACTAATCAATAATAGTTAAACTTTTAATTCAAAAATTGAATTTACAAAAAACTAACTTTAGACTTTACTATTTTATTTTTACAAGATTTTTAACCTATTCTTTTCTTTTAAAATTGATGTTTTAATTTGACTATTTGAAACTCCACCATAAGCATTTCTTTTATTTAAACAAGATTCTAAAGATAAAATCTTATACAAATCAGATTCAAAGTAAGAACTAAATTTCCTAAAAAAAGAAATATCCAATTCTTCTAATAACTTTTTTTTCTTAATTGATTCTTGTACTATATTTCCAATTATATAATGTGCTTCTCTAAAACTAACTCCTTTTTTTACTAAATAATCTGCTAATTCAGTAGCATTGGAATAGCCCTTCTTAGCTGAAGACAAACATCTATCTTTTTTTAATTTTATTGTTTTTAAGACCATAGTTGAAATGTTTAAACAATCATTCCAAGTTTTAATAGCATCAAAAAAATTTTCTTTATCTTCTTGCATGTCTTTATTGTAAGACAATGGTAAACTTTTAAAAAGAAAAAATATTTGCATCATTGATGCACACACACGAGCACTTTTTCCACGTATCAACTCTAAAACGTCAGGATTTTTCTTTTGAGGCATAAGGGAAGAACCTGAAGTTAATAAGTCTGATAATTCAACATATCCAAATTCATTGGAATTAAAAATAATTAGATCTTCTGAAAATCTAGATAAATGAATCATACTAATAGAAGCTACTGATAATAATTCCATGACATAATCTCTATCCGAAACACTATCTAATGCATTATTTGTAGGTTCAGCAAAACCTAATTTGTTGGACAATGATTTTCTATCAATATTCCAAGAAGTACCACAAAGTGCACCACTTCCTAAAGGACAAAAATCAAGTCTATTTAATGCATCTTTCAATCTTGTTTTATCTCTTTTAAACATTTCTAAATAGGCTAAACACCAATAAGCAAAAGTTATAGGTTGCGCATGTTGTAAATGAGTAAATCCAGGCATAATAACTGATATATATTTTTCAGCTGTTAAAACTAACGCAGTTTCTAAATCAACTAAACTTTTAATTAATAAAAAAATTTTAGCTTTACACCATAACTTTAAATCTGTAGTAATCTGATCATTTCTACTTCTTCCAGCATGAATTTTTTTTCCCAATACTCCTAATTGTTTTGTCAGTTCCGTTTCTACCCAACTATGAACATCTTCTTCTCCACTAGTTAAAATTAATTTTGGGTTCTTTTTTATTTTATTTAATAAAATTGATAACACTTTTTTTATTTTTTCATGTTCATCTTTAGTAATTATTTTACAAGAAAAAATTGCATCAGACCATGCTATAGAAGCAATTATATCCTGTTCAGCCAAACAATAATCAACTTCTAAAGAACTATTAAACTTTTTAAAAAAAACATCTGATTTTGAAGAAAATCGACCACCCCAAAGTGCCATTTGCAAACTCCATTTTTAGTAATATACATAAATGAATATAATTGTTTTCTTTATGAATTATGTTTTTTTAAATTTCTAATTCGTGAAGGTAATGAATATATTTGTATGAATCCATGTGCATCACGTTGATTAAAAATTTTTTCTTTACCAAATGTAGCAAAATCTTTAGAATATAAAGAATTCTTTGAACTTCTTTTTTTAACAGTTATTGTACCCTTGTATAATTCTAATTCAACAAATCCATTCAGTAATTTTGTAAATGGGGCTAAAGCAGACAATAAAGACTGTCTAAGTGGTGTAAACCATTTTCCATCGTAAATCACATAAGAAAGTTCTAATCCAATTAAAGATCTCCATTTTAAAGAATCTCTATCAAGTACTAATTCTTCAATTGTCCGTAAAACTTTGTTAATAATAGTTCCACCAGGAGTTTCATAACAACCTCTAGATTTCATACCAATTAATCTATTTTCAACAATATCTATCCGACCTATTCCATGCTTAGAACCTACTTTATTTAAATATTTTAAAGAATCTAATAAAGTAGTTTTTTCATTGTTTATAGAAATTATTATACCATTTTTTATTTCTATTAATATAGATTCTGGAACATTTATAGACTTTTTTGGGGATAATGTCCAAGTCCAACAGTTTTTAGATGGTGAATTAGACAAATCTTCTAGTTCTCCTCCTTCCGTAGAAATATGAAAAATGTTTTCATCTCTACTGTAAATTTTTTTTGCTGTAGCATTGGTTTTAATTTTTTTGTTAACTAAATAATTTAATAAATCTTCTCTTGATGAAAAATTCCATTCTCTCCAAGGAGCAATTACAGAAAATTTTGATGATAAAGAAAAATAAGTAGATTCAAACCGAACTTGATCATTACCTTTACCTGTAGATCCATGAGATAAGAAATCTGCATTTATTTTTTCTGCTAGTTCTACTTGCGATTTTGCGATAACAGGTCTAGCTATAGCTGTTCCCAATAAATATCCATTTTCATACATAGATCCAGATTGTAACATCGGATAAATATAATTTTTTATAAATTCTTTACGTAAATCAGAAATATAAACTGATTTGGCACCAGATACCAAGGCCTTTTCTTTAATTCCCAATAAATCTTTTCTGGATTGTCCAACATCTGCAACAAAAGCTACTACTTCAAAGTTATAATTTTCTATTATCCAAGGAATTATAACAGAAGTATCAAGACCTCCAGAATAAGCTAAAACAACCGTTTTTCGTTTCTTTTTCATATAAAATAATTTCCTTAAAAAATTTTTTTATTATTTATTTGGTACAAATAGTTCCTATTTGTGATTCTCCATTAAATAATTTTTTTAACTTTTCATTACTTTCTTTCCAACTTGCAATTTGAACTGTCCTTCCTAATAACTCAGAAGCATTTAATGCAGCCTCAACTTTTACAACCATTCCATCTTGAATAGTTCTATTATTAATAAGTATATTAGATTTTTTTCTATCTATAGAAACTATACGATTACCTTCTTTGTCAAGAATAGAACTCACATCTGATAATAATATCAAATCAGCATTTAACGTCTTTGCCAAAACAGAAGCTGCTAAATCTGCATTAACATTCATTAATTCCCCAGAATTACTAATTCCTATAGAACTAACAACAGGAATAATTCTTTTTGTTAGTAAATCAAGTAAAAATTTTGGATTTCCTACTTTTGGAGTTCCTATATGATTTGTTACATCTGATTTTTTAGATCTTTCTACTAAGACACTATCCCCATCAGACAAAGAAATTCCTACAAAATCAATTTTATTTCTTTTCAAATGAGATAAAATTCTTTTATTAGCTATTCCAGACAATACTCCAACTACAATATCAATATTAGAAGAATTTGTAACTCTTATTCCATTAATTTTACTAATTTTCATTCCCATTTTTTCCATCACATCATCAATTAATTTTCCACCACCATGTACAACTACCAAATTTCGAAAACAATTATGATAATAAGTTGATAAAAAATCAAAAAATATTTTCATAGACTTATGTTTGTCTAATAAGGCTCCTCCTAATTTTATAACTAATGGATTATCTTTCATTACAGTATTTCCTAAAAAAGTTTATAATAAAGAATGTGTTTCTAAAATTCCAAAACGAATATTAAAACATTGTACCGCTTGTGAAGCAGCCCCCTTTAACAAATTATCTTCAGCAGCTATAATTATTAAAATTTTACCTTGAATTTTGAATCCAAAATCAATAAATGGAAGCCCTATTACTGAAGAAATACTAGGAATACTGTTTTTGAACAGTCGAACAAAAAATTTGTTACCATAAAAATGAGAAAAAATTTCTTCTATTTCTAAAATATCCATATTTTTTTTTAATTTACATGTTAATATTGATATTATTCCTCTAGAAAAATTACCTAAACAAGGAACAAAAATTATAGGAAAATTACCAATTTGCTCAAATATTTCAGGATTATGTCGATGAGTAAAGATATTATAAGGCTGTAAACTAACTTCACAAAAAGAATTTACAAAATTAGGATTTCTACCTGCTCCACTAACTCCACTAATAGCATTTACAACTGGTACAAATGAACAATCAATTATTTTTTTTTCTATAATGGGTTTTATTGATAATTCAATACAAGTAGCATAACAACCAGGTAAAGAAATTAGTTGTGCGTTCTTTATTTTTTTTGAGTTCCATTCCGGTAAACCATATACAGAACTATTCAACAATTTTTTACGTTTATGTGAAAATCCATAATATTTTTCATAATTCATACTGTTTTTAATCCTATACGCACCGGAAAGATCAAAAACTATATATTTAAAAGAAATAAATATTGGAACTAAATTATAACTTACTACATGATCAGTAGCTAAAAATACGACATCAATATTATTTTTTCGAACTGTAAACTTATCAATAGATTCTAAAAAAATATCAATTGATCCTTTTAGTCTAGGATGTATTTCTGAAATTGATTTTCCAAGATCTTTACTATTGTTTGAAACAGCTAAAAAAATATTATTGACATATTTATGTTTATTAAGATAATAAATCAATTCAACTCCTGAATATCCACTTGCTCCAACAATAAGAATATTTAACATACAATTATATTTATCCTCATTATTCTCATTATTTCATTTTTATTTATTTTTATTAAATTCAATAATTTTTAAACATACTATTAATTAATATTAATATACAATATCAATACTATAAAAAAAATCTAAATTTTATTTTAAAAAACATGAAAAGAACAATTCCATCATTTATAGAAATGTATGCTAAGTTAATTAATACATCTTCTATAAGTTCTCAAAATCCTGAATTTGACCAAAGTAATAAAAAAATAATTGAATTACTTGCAGAATGGCTTGAAGAAATTGGGTTTAAAATTAATATTCAAAAAGTTAATAATAACAATAAAAAATTTAATTTAATTGGGAAACTAGGATCTGGAGAAGGAGGATTGTTATTAAGCGGACATTCTGATACAGTTAATTGTAATGAACAATCTTGGAAAAGCGATCCATTCAAATTAACTATATCAAATAATAAATTTTATGGATTAGGAACCGTAGACATGAAAGGTTTTTTCTCCTGCATATTAGATTTATTAATGGAAATAAATATAAAAAAATTAAAAAAACCAATCTATTTGCTGGTTACTGCAGATGAAGAAACTTCAATGTCGGGAGCAAAATTCTTTCTAAAATCTTCAACTATTTCCCCTGAATTAATAATAATTGGGGAACCTACTACACTAACACCAATTATAGGTCATAAAGGAAACATTACAAAATCAATAATTACTATAGGAGATTCAGGTCATGCTAGTAATACAGAAAATAAAATAAATAGTATAAATATTATGTACGAAACAATATTTTATTTACTAAAAATTCAAGAAAAAGTTAAAAATCTAATTTCTCAAAAAAAATTCGATATCCCTTATTCAACAATGAATTTTGGTTATATAAAAGGTGGACATTCATCAAATACTATTTGTGAATTTTGTGAATTGCACATTGATATAAGATTATTACCAAAATTACAATACGAAACTTTTAACAAAATATTTGAAGAACATTTATATCCAATTAAAAAAAAATGGAAAAGAAATATAATCATTAAAGATTTGCATCCTCCTATTCCAAGTTACGAAATACCTATTCAACATAAAAAAATTATAAAAATCGTAGAAAAAATTACTAAACGAAAAAGAAAATTAGTGAGCTACTGTAGCGAAGCTTCTTTCTTAAATAAAATAGCTCCAACAATTTTACTAGGACCTGGTTCCATAAAACAAGCACATCAACCTAACGAATTTTTAGAAATATTATATATAAAAAAAACAAAAACAATAATTAAAAAAATTATAAATTTTATTTGTTGTTCATAAATTTTTAAATTTATTTTTCATTTTTAAAATCAAACATGTAGAATATGGAATTTCATATTGATTTAAAGTATAAAAATGAAATTGATTTACTCCTTCATAAAACAAGTTTTCAACAATTTTTATAATTATACTTTGTCCAATCAATTTGTTAATTAATTGATCTGAATTAGAATTAGATAAACTATTAAAAATTTTATATATCCATTTAGGAATAAAAATATTACTCATTTTGGAAAAACGATGAATTTGATCAATATTCATTACTGGTAAAATTCCTGGAATCAAATCTGAATAAATTCCATTTTTTATACATTTGTCTCTAAAACGAAGAAATTTATTTGGATCAAAAAAAAATTGAGTAATTGCTCTATTAGCTCCACAATTGAATTTATGTTTTAAATTCATTAAATCGCTATGTGCATTCTTTGCCTCTGGATGTACTTCTGGATATGCAGCAACTGAAATATCAAAATTAGCAATTTTTTTCAAAACAGAAATTAAATCTGAAGCAAATATCTTCTTATTATTACAATCTTTTTGTTTATCTCCTCTTAAAGCAACAATTCTTTTTATACCTTGATTCCAGTAATTTTTAGCAATTTGTTCTAATTCAACGATACTATTGTTTATACATGTCATGTGTACAGCTATATCAATGTTAGTTTTTTTTACAACTTTTTTTGCGATACTAAACGTTTGTTTTTGCCTGATTACAGTTGTTCCACTTGTTATTGAATAAAAATCTGGATTAAAATTCGATAATTTTTTTATTGAATCCCAAAATCCCCTTTCTGATACAACATTAGATACCGGTGGAAAAAATTCAAACGAAAAATTTATTTTTTTATCAAACATATATGAATACCTTTTATTTTCTAAATAAATATTTTTTTGTATTAGTATGTCTTTTAATTTGTATAATTTTAGTTTTTATTTAAAAATCAATAATTGATTAGATATTAATATATTACATTTTAAATACTTAATTTAAAAAAATAACGATAAAAAAAAATATTTCTGTTGCAAAATTTTAAATCTATTCGTAAAATAGCAATTAATAATTGCCGGCTTAGCTCAGCAGGTAGAGCAACTGACTTGTAATCAGTAGGTCACCAGTTCGATTCCGGTAGCCGGCATTTAAAAAAGGTGGGGTTCCCGAGTGGCTAAAGGGAGCAGACTGTAAATCTGCCGTCTTAGACTTCGAAGGTTCGAATCCTTCTCCCACCAAAAATCAGAATTAACAACTTGTTTTTTTATCCTGCGGACATCGTATAATGGTTATTACCTCAGCCTTCCAAGCTGATGATGTGGGTTCGATTCCCACTGCCCGCTCCAAAATTATGTTGATATAGCTCAGTAGGTAGAGCACACCCTTGGTAAGGGTGAGGCCCCCAGTTCAAATCTGGGTATCAGCACCATTCTTAACACTTAAATATAAATAAACTAATTTTTCTTAAATTTTATTGAAAAAATTATTTAAATAATTGAATTATTTTAAATTAGAAATAAAATAATTAAATTCTTAAAAAAATAGATTTTTATTTTTTTGTTAATCAATATAAATCCTAAAAAAAATCAAAAAATATTCAATAATTTTGGAATTTTAAAAAATATATTAAACATTTTGATTATTTTAATGTTTACTAAAAAATTTAAACAAATTTTAATATATAATTAAGGTTTATATATATAATTTCCTAACAGTAAAACATTTCTGATAAGAATAAACAATGTATAATAAAAATCAAAATAATTTAAACAAAACAGAAAAAAAGAAATGGATTGTTATCATAACAACAATATTTCTAATTATATTAGAAAATTTATATTTTTTTAACACTAATAAAATAAAACAAACATTAACAACATTTTTATTAATATTAATAACATTATTTTATTTTTCAAAAACAACAAATGGAAAGAAAATAATTTCTATTATTAAAGAATCTAAAACAGAAATAAAAAAAATTATTTGGCCAACAACTAAAGAAACTTTATATATCACCATAACTATATCTATAGTTACAACATTAATTTCATTAATACTATGGATTATAGATAGATTCTTTTTTTATATGATATCATTTATTACTAATTCAGGTTTATAAAAATGAATATCAAAAAAAAGTGGTATGTTCTACAAACTTTTTCTGGATTTGAAAATAAAGTTGTAAAATCTATTCAAGAACACATAAAATTAAATAAAATGAAAAGTTCGTTTGGGAAAATAATGGTTCCTAAAGAAGCAGTTATTGAAATTAGGTCTGGACAAAGAAAAAAAAGCCAGCAAAAATTTTTCCCTGGATACATTTTAATACAAATGAATATGAGTAATAAAAGTTGGCATCTAATAAAAAATGTTCCAAGAGTTGTTGGTTTCATTGGAAGTAATTCGGAACAACCGTCACCAATCAGCGATAAAGAAGTAGAAATGATTCAACAACGACTAAAAAAAAGCAATAGTAAACCTAGACCAAAAATAGTCTTTGAACCTGGAGAAACTGTTCGCGTAAAAGATGGTCCATTCGCTGATTTTAATGGTGTTGTTGAAGAAGTCGACTATGAAAAAAATAGATTAAAAGTTTCAGTTTCAATATTTGGAAGGTCTACTCCAGTGGAATTAGATTTTAGTCAAGTTGAAAAAAATTTCTAAACTCTATTCTTTAAATAAAGAAAAATTTAAATTATTATTTAAAATAAATAAATCTTTCTATTTCAAAATAAATTTATAATTCTAAATTAAAGATAAAAAATGAAAAAAATAGATTCCTACATAAAATTACAAGTACCTGCAGGAAATGCCACTCCTAGTCCTCCAATTGGTCCTGCATTGGGTCAAAAGGGTTTAAATATAATGGAATTTTGTAAATCTTTTAATAAAAAAACAGAATCTTTAGATAAAGGATTACCAATTCCAGTTATAATTACTGTATATTCTGACAAAAGTTTTACTTTTATTACTAAAACTCCACCTGCATCAATTCTATTAAAAAAAATAGTTGGAATTAAATCGGGATCTAAAACTACTAAAAAGGATTCGGTAGGTCAAATAAATAAACTTCAACTAGAAGAAATTGCTATTTTAAAATCCAAAGATATGACAGGAAAAAATATAAAAAAGATGATGAAATCTATAGAAGGAACTGCTAAATCAATGGGAATAATAATTAAGGATTAAATTTTAAAAATATGAAAAAAAATAGTAAAAGAAAAACTAAATTTTTAAAAAAAATTGATTTGAAAAGAAAATATAAAGTTGAAGAAGGAATTAAACTTCTCAAAAAAATATCTTTAGTTAAATTTATAGAAAGTTTTGATGTAATTTTACAATTAGGTATTGATCCAAAAAAATCAGATCAAAACATACGAGGAACAACAATTTTACCACATGGTACTGGAAAAAAAATAAAAATTGCTGTGTTCTCGCAAGGAGAAAATGCTTTCATTGCAAAAAAAAATGGAGCAGATTTTGTTGGAACAGAAGAGCTTGTAAAAAACATTAAAGACAAAAAAATAAAATTTGATATAGTTATTTCATCACCAGATACAATGCATATTGTAAGTAAAATAAGTTCTATTCTTGGACCAAGAGGATTAATGCCAAACCCAAAGCTAGGAACAGTTACAGAGAACTTAGAAAAATCAATAAAAAATTTTAAAAATGGACAAATTAGGTATAAGAATGAAAAAAATGGAATTTTGCATACAACAATTGGAAAAATTGATTTTCCAACTAAAAATCTAAAAAACAACTTTACAACATTACTAGAATCTGTAAAAAGATCAAAACCTACTACTTCTAAAGGAATATTTATAAAAAAAGTATTCTTTTCTACTACTATGGGACCTGCAATCACTATTGATTATATACTTTAAAAAAATAATAAAAAATATAAAATTAAGATAATCTTAATATGTATATGAAAAAACTTGAATAAAATTTTGATTCGTCTCAATACTAATAATAATCTTTGTTAAAAATATTTAAAAAAAAAAATTATTTTTTAATTTTTTTTAAATGCTTTATATTTACCGAATTTTTAGAAATTATTATTATAATTTAAGAAAAATTAATTCTAAAATTCAGGAGCACTAACAAAATGGTATTAAAAACTAAAGAAAAAAAAATAATCATTTCTAATATTCATGAAATAACCAAAAAATCAATATCCATCGTTTTAGCACAAACAAAATATATTAAATCTAATGAATTAAACGAATTAAGGAAAATAGCTAGAAAATCCGGTGTGATTATAAAAATAATTAGAAATACATTATTTAATATAGCAATTAAGAATACTGATTACGAATGTTTACAAAAATTTGTTTCTGGACCTATATTAATTGCTTGTTCTATGGAACATCCTGGTAGTGCAGCTAAATTACTTATAAATTTTGCCAAAAAAAATAATAACTTCAAAATTACTAACGCAGTATTTGAAAAAAAAATATTAACATTAAGTCAAATTGAAAAATTATCAAAAATTCCTACTTATAAAGAATCAATTATACAATTGTTGTCAACAATGAAAGAATCTTCAATTGGAAAATTAATACGAACATTAAAAAATATAATTTTAAAAAAATCTAAATAAAAAAAAGAATATACAAAAGAATATTTTCTCAATTTTTATAGGAAAAATTATTATGACTATCACTAAAGAACAAATAATTGAAACAATATCAAAAATGTCTGTAATGAATATTACAGAACTAGTATCTGAAATGGAAAAAAAATTTAAAGTATCTTCTATTGTACCTTTAAATACTATTGCACAACAAAAAGAAGAAAAAAAAGAAGAGAAAACAGAATTTAACATATTACTAAAAAAAATAGGAAAAAATAAAATTTCTGTAATTAAAGCAGTTCGTAGTGCTACTGGATTAGGATTGAAAGAATCCAAAGATTTAGTTGAATCTACTCCTACCTTAATAAAAGAAAAAATCAACAAATCTGATGCAGAATCTTTGAAACAAACATTGCAATCTGCTGGTGCAGAAGTAGAAATTCAATAATTTTTATATTTATTAATTTCTTCTTTTATGTAGATCTTTTGTGGCTGGTAAAAATTCTATACCAGCCTTGATAAATTTGTTTTAAAAATTTTTTAATTTTTCAATTAAAAAAATATTTCTTCTCACAATAATGCTACAAAAAAATCATTAAACTTAAAAAAATATCAAACAATTCATATAATTTGTAGCATATTCTATAAACTTATTGAAGAACACATTTTTTCTTCGTGCTTATTGAGAATCTTATGATTTACTCCAACACCGAAAAAAAAAGAATTCGAAAAGATTTTGGAAAACGTCCTAAAGTTTTAGAATTACCATATTTGTTATCTATTCAATTAGATTCGTATAAAAAATTTATAAAAAAAACAAAAAATAAAAACTCTGGATTAGAATCTGCTTTTAAATCAATCTTTCCTATTAAAAGTTATAGTGGTAATGCAGAATTACAATTTGTTGATTATACTTTAGGAAAATCAATATTTGAAGTAAAAGAATGTCAAATAAGAGGAGCAACTTTTTCAGCTCCATTACGTGTTAAATTAAGATTGCTTATATATGAAAGAGAAGCTTTAAATTCTACAGTTAGAGATATTAAAGAACAAGAAGTATATATGGGAGAAATACCTTTAATGACAGAAAATGGAACATTTGTTGTTAATGGAACAGAAAGAGTAGTAGTTTCTCAATTACATAGAAGTCCAGGAGTATTTTTTGATAGCGATAAAGGAAAAACACATACTTCAGGAAAAGTATTATACAACGCAAGAATCATTCCTTATAGAGGATCTTGGATAGACTTTGAATTCGATCCAAAAGATTATTTGTTTGTTAGAATTGATAGAAGAAGAAAACTTCCTGCTACAATATTATTAAAAGCACTAAACTACAACAACGAAGATATTCTAAATGATTTTTTTGAAAAAACTAATTATGATATATCTAACATAAATAATATATCAATGGAATTAATTCCAGAACGATTAAGAGGAGAAACTGCTTCTTTTGATATTAAAAAAAACTCAAAAACATACGTAGAAAAAGGTAGGAGAATTACTGCTAAACACATCCATAAACTTAAAAAAAATAAAATTCATGTTGTTAATGTTCCAATTGAATATTTAATCGGAAGAGTTGTTTCTAAAAATTATTTAGATCCAACTTCAAAGGAAATCATCGTTAAAGCTAATAGTGTTTTATCAATAGAACTAATTCAAAAACTTTTTAAATCCAATCATAAAAAAATTGAAACAATTTTTACAAATGATTTAGATCACGGTTCATACATCTCTGAAACGTTAAGAATTGATCCTAGTCAAGACAAACTCAGTGCATTAGTAGAAATCTATCGAATGATGAGACCTGGAGAACCTCCAACAAAAGAAGCTGCTGAACAATTGTTTCAAAATTTATTTTTTACTGAAGAAAAATACGATTTATCTTCCGTTGGAAGAATGAAATTTAATCGTTCTTTATTAAGAAAAAATGTAGAAGGAGATAACGTTTTAAGTAAAGCTGATATAGTTCAAGTAATTAAAAAACTAATATCGATTAGAAATGGAAAAGGAGAAATAGATGATATTGATCATTTAGGAAATAGACGAATTCGTTCTGTTGGAGAAATGGTAGAAAATCAATTCAGATTAGGGTTAATCAGAGTTGAGAGGTCAGTGAAAGAAAGACTGTCTGTTGGTGATTTGGATACTTTAATGCCTCAAGATATAATCAATGCTAAACCTATTTCTGCAACTATTAAAGAATTTTTTGGATCAAGTCAACTATCTCAATTCATGGATCAAAATAATCCACTTTCAGAAATCACCCATAAGAGAAGAATTTCAGCTTTAGGTTCAGGAGGATTAACCAGAGAAAGAGCTGGATTTGAAGTAAGAGACGTACATCCCACACATTATGGAAGAGTTTGTCCAATAGAAACACCAGAAGGTCCTAATATAGGATTAATAAACTCTTTATCAGTATATGCAAAAACAAACGACTACGGTTTTTTAGAAACTCCTTATATAAAAATTTCGAATGGTGTAGTAACGAAACAAATAGATTATCTGTCTGCAATTGAAGAAGGAAATTTTATAATTGCACAAGCTAACACCAATTTTGATAAAAACGGAAAAATTTTAGAAGAATTAGTTACATGTAGATACAAAGGAGAATCAGGTTTATTCGAATGCACTAAAATCAATTATATGGATGTTTCTAACCAACAGATAGTTTCAGTAGGTGCTTCTTTAATACCATTTTTAGAACACGACGACGCTAATAGGGCTTTAATGGGTGCTAATATGCAAAGACAAGCCGTACCTACCTTAAAAGCAGAAAAACCTTTGGTTGGAACAGGAATGGAAAGAGTAGTAGCAGTTGACTCAGGAATAGCAGTAGTTGCAAAAAGAAGTGGAATAATTCAATTTGTAGATTCGTCTAAAATCGTAGTAAAAGCAAACGATTTAGAAACAAATCTTAATGAATCCGGAATTGATATCTATCACTTAACAAAATATACTCGATCTAATCAAAATACCTGTATTAATCAAAAGCCTTGTGTCAAAAATGGAGAAATCATAAAAAAAGGAGATGTTTTAGCAGACGGTTCGTCTACTGATTTAGGAGAACTCTCTCTAGGACAAAATATGAGAGTAGCATTTATGCCATGGAATGGATACAATTTTGAAGATTCAATTTTAATATCTGAAAAAATAGTTCAAAAAGATCGTTTTACTACAATACATATTCAAGAGTTATCTTGCATTGCAAGAGATACTAAATTAGGAATTGAAGAAATAACGTCAGACATTCCTAATGTAGGAGAACATGCTTTATCTAAACTAGATGAATCAGGAATTGTTTACATTGGAGCCGAAGTAATTGGAGGAGATATTCTAGTAGGTAAAGTAACTCCAAAAGGAGAAACTCAACTTACTCCTGAAGAAAAATTATTAAGAGCTATATTTGGAGAAAAAGCATCAGATGTTAAAGATTCTTCTTTAAGAGTTCCTAATGGAGTTTTTGGAACTGTGATCGATGTGCAAATTTTTACAAGAGATGGAGTAAAAAAGGACAAAAGAACTCTTCAAATCCAAGAAATGCAAATCCAACAAACAAAAAAAGATATAACGGAAGAACTAAAAATATTAGAAGAAGCTATTTTTATAAGAATGAAAAGTTTATTTACTAAAATAGGTATACAAGAAATAGATTTTATAAATAAACCGAAAGAAAAATGGTTTTCGATACCAATTACAGACAAAAAAAATCAAAAAAAAATATTTCAATTATTAGAACAATATAAAAAAATAAAAAACGAATGTGAAAAAAAAATCAAAATAAAAAGAACAAAAATAACTCAAGGTGATGAATTAGCTCCTGGAATATTAAAAATAGTAAAAGTTTATCTAGCTGTTAAACGACAAGTTCAAACTGGAGATAAAATGGCAGGAAGGCATGGAAATAAAGGAGTAATATCAAAAATTAATCCAATAGAAGACATGCCGTATGACGAAAACGGAAATGTAATAGATATTGTTCTAAATCCTTTGGGAGTTCCATCTAGAATGAACATTGGTCAAATATTAGAAACTCATTTAGGGATGGCAGCAAAAGGGATAGGAGACAAAATTAAATGGATGTTAAAAAATAATATTCAAATAACTAAATTACGTAAATTTATTCAAAGTTCTTATGATATTGGCAATAATTTACGTCAAAAAATAAATCTAAATAATTTTTCTGATAAAGAAGTATTAAATCTTGCAAATAATTTAAAAAAAGGACTTCCAATAGCTACTCCAGTATTTGATGGAGCTCAAGAAAATGAAATAAAACAACTATTAAAACTAGCAGAACTACCTGCTTCTGGTCAAATTACATTATTTGATGGTAGAACAGGAGAAAAATTTGAAAGACCAGTAACAGTTGGATACATGTACATGTTAAAACTAAATCATTTGGTAGATGATAAAATGCATGCTCGTTCTACTGGTTCTTATAGTTTAATAACTCAACAACCACTCGGTGGTAAAGCTCAATTTGGTGGTCAAAGATTCGGGGAAATGGAAGTATGGGCATTAGAAGCTTACGGTGCTTCCTACACTCTACAAGAAATGTTAACAGTAAAATCTGATGACGTTAATGGAAGAACAAAAATGTATAAAAATATTGTAGACGGAAATCACCAAATGGAACCTGGAATGCCTGAATCTTTTAACGTTCTTTTAAAAGAAATAAGATCTTTAGGAATAAACATAGAACTAGAAGATGAATAAATATTTATCTTTTATAAAATGAAAAAATAATTTTTTATTATTTAAACAAATATAACGACTAAATTCTTAATATAATTGTACTAAAATGGAAACTAATCAGTGAAAGATTTACTTAAATTTTTAAAATTACAAACTAAAAAAGAAGAATTTGATGCAATAAAAATTGAATTAGCATCTCCAGACATGATTCGTTCTTGGTCTTATGGAGAAGTAAAAAAACCAGAAACAATTAATTATAGAACTTTTAAACCAGAAAGAGATGGATTATTCTGTGCTCGTATATTTGGACCAATCAAAGATTATGAATGTCTATGCGGAAAATATAAAAGACTAAAACATCGAGGAGTAATTTGCGAAAAATGTGGTGTTGAAGTGACACAAAGCAAAGTAAGAAGAGATAGAATGGGTCATATAGAATTATCTTCTCCAACAGCTCATATTTGGTTTTTAAAATCCTTACCGTCAAGAATAGGACTACTTCTAGACATGCCTCTGAGAGACATTGAAAGAGTATTATATTTTGAATCTTATGTGGTAATAGATGAAGGAATGACAAATTTAAATGTAGGACAAATTTTAACTGAAGAACAATATTTAGATTCTTTAGAAGAATTCGGAGATGAATTTGAAGCTAAAATGGGTGCAGAAGCTATCCAATTATTACTAAAAAAAATACATTTAAAAAAAGAATGCAAAAATTTAAGAAATATAATTAATGAAACTCATTCAGAAACTAAGAAAAAAAAGCTAACCAAAAGAATAAAATTATTAGAATCTTTTATACAATCAAATAACAAACCAGAATGGATGATACTTACAGTATTACCGGTTTTACCACCTGATTTAAGACCATTAGTTCCATTAGATGGTGGTCGATTTGCAACTTCTGATTTAAACGATTTATATAGAAGAGTTATTAATAGAAATAACAGACTAAAAAGATTATTAGATTTGTCAGCTCCCGATATAATTGTTAGAAATGAAAAAAGGATGCTTCAAGAATCAGTAGATGCTCTACTTGACAATGGAAGAAGAGGAAGAGCAATAACTGGATCTAATAAAAGACCACTAAAATCTTTATCAGATATGATAAAAGGGAAACAAGGTAGATTTCGACAAAATCTTTTAGGAAAAAGAGTTGATTATTCTGGAAGATCTGTAATAACTGTAGGTCCATATCTAAGATTGCATCAATGTGGATTACCTAAAAAAATGGCCTTAGAATTATTTAAACCATTTATATATGGAAAATTAGAAGTCAGAGGATTAGCAACAACGATTAAATCTGCTAAGAAAATGGTTGAGAAAGAGGAGTCGGTAGTTTGGGATATTTTAGATGAAGTGATTAAAGAACATCCTGTACTCTTAAATCGAGCACCTACTTTGCATAGATTAGGAATTCAAGCATTCGAACCTATTTTAATTGAAGGAAAAGCAATACAACTACATCCATTAGTATGTGCTGCATATAACGCCGATTTTGATGGAGATCAAATGGCCGTTCATATTCCTCTAACTTTAGAAGCACAACTAGAATCTAAAGCTTTAATGATGTCTACAAATAACATTTTATCACCTGCCAATGGAGAACCGATCATTGTTCCATCTCAAGATGTTGTATTAGGATTATATTACATGACTCGATCTAAAATCAATGGAAAAGGAGAAGGAATGATGTTTAGTGCTCCAGAAGAAGCGGAAAAAGCTTATCATTTAGGATTTGTAGATTTACATTCAAAAATAATAGTTAAAATATCTGAATACGAAAAGAACGAAAAAAATGATTATTTTAAAAAAGATAAAATAGTAAAAACTACTGTTGGAAGAACCATTCTATGGATGATAATTCCAAAAGGATTGCCATATTCTACAATAAATAAAGTACTAGTAAAAAAAACCATTTCAAAAATATTACATACTTGCTATCAAATTTTAGGAATTAAAGAAACTGTTACATTAGCCGACCAAATCATGTATACAGGATTTTCCTACGCAGCACGTTCTGGCGCATCTGTAGGAATTGACGATATGGTTATTCCAAAAAAAAAATCAGAAATAATTATGGAAGCAGAAAACGAAGTTGTTGAAATACAAGAACAATTTCAGTCTGGATTAGTTACATCTGGAGAAAGATACAATAAAGTTATTGATATTTGGGCAGCTGCTAACGAAAGAGTTGCTACTGCTATGATGGAAAATTTATCTACAGAAAAAATAATTGATAATTTCGGAATAGAAAAAAAACAAAAATCATTTAATAATATATTTATGATGGCTGATTCAGGAGCAAGAGGTTCTGCGGCACAAATTAGACAACTTGCTGGAATGAGAGGATTAATGGCTAAACCAGACGGATCGATTATTGAAACACCAATTACTGCTAATTTTAGAGAAGGATTAAATATATTACAATATTTTATATCTACTCATGGAGCAAGAAAGGGTTTAGCTGATACGGCACTAAAAACAGCAAACTCAGGATATCTAACAAGAAGATTAGTTGATGTAGCTCAAGATTTAGTAGTAACAGAAAAAGATTGTAAAACAACAGAAGGAATAACAATGACTTCTCTCATCGAGAGAGGAGATATTAAAGAAGATTTAAGAGAAAGAGTCTTAGGACGAGTAACTGCTGAAAATATATTCGAAAATAGCTTTTATAATAAAATTTTAGTTCCAAAAAACACATTACTTGATGAAAAATGGTGTGATTTATTGGAAAAATTCTCAATAGATAATGTAAAAGTTAGATCAGTCGTTAATTGTGAAACAAATTTCGGAGTATGTTCATATTGTTATGGAAGAGATCTGGCAAGAGGAAAAATTGTGAATAGAGGAGAAGCCGTAGGTGTTATTGCCGCGCAA
Organism: Buchnera aphidicola (Tetraneura sorini); assembly: GCA_049942775.1. Taxonomy (GTDB): domain Bacteria; phylum Pseudomonadota; class Gammaproteobacteria; order Enterobacterales; family Enterobacteriaceae; genus Buchnera_D; species Buchnera_D aphidicola_E. The sequence goes on along the minus strand of CP188087.1, from coordinate 32,480 downwards.
TCTATAGGAGAACCAGGTACTCAATTAACTATGAGAACATTCCATATTGGTGGAGCTGCATCAAGAGCAGCAACAGAATCATGTATTCAAGTAAAAAATAAAGGAAAAATAAAATTAAAAAATTCTAAAACAGTACAAAATTCTAATGGAAAATTAGTTATTATTTCTAGAAATGTTGAATTACGTATTATTGATAAATATGGAAGAACAAAAGAAAGTTATAAAATTCCTTATGGTTCGATAATGAATAAAAGAAATGAAGAAATTGTTAATATAGGAGACATAATTGCTCAATGGGATCCTCATACTATGCCAGTTATAACTGAAGTAGGAGGCTTTGTAAAGTTTATTGATATGATAGATGGACAAAGTATTATTAGACAAACCGATGAACTAACTGGTTTAACATCTATAATTATATTAGATACTTCTGAAAGAACAAATATAGGAAAAGATTTAAGACCAGCTTTAAAAATCATTGATTCAAAAAATCAAAATGTTTTAATACCAGGTACAGAAGTTCCAGCACAATACTTTTTACCTGGAAAAAGTATTGTACAAATAGAAAATTTCAGAAAAATCTTTCCAGGAGATACTTTAGCAAGAATTCCACAAGAGTCAGGAGGAACAAAAGATATTACAGGAGGATTACCTAGAGTAGCTGATTTGTTTGAAGCTAGAAAACCAAAAGAATCAGCAATTCTAGCAGAAGTAAGTGGAATAATTTCGTTTGGTAAAGAAACAAAAGGAAAAAAAAGACTAATAATATCTTCACAAAATTCTAGTGAAGAACCATATGAAGAAATGATTCAAAAATGGAGACAATTAAATGTATTTGAAGGAGAAAGAGTAGAAAAAGGAGATGTAATATCAGACGGACCAGAATCTCCTCACGATATTCTTCGTTTACGAGGAGTACAAGCTGTTACTAAATATATAGTCAATGAAGTACAAGAAGTATATCGACTTCAAGGAGTAAAAATTAATGATAAACATATTGAAGTAATAATAAGACAGATGTTAAGAAAAGCTACTTTAATTAATAAAGGAGATTCGAATTTCTTAGATGGAGAACAAGTAGAATATTCAAAAATAAAAATTTCTAACAAAATTTTAGAAGAACAAAAAAAAAATATTGCAACATTTTCAAGAGATCTTTTAGGCATCACTAAAGCGTCTCTAGCAACAGATTCATTTATATCAGCTGCTTCTTTTCAAGAAACTACAAGAATATTAACAGAAGCTGCTGTTGCCGGAAAAAGAGATGAACTAAAAGGACTAAAAGAAAATGTCATCGTAGGACGTTTAATTCCTGCTGGAACTGGATATGCATATCATAAAAAAAGATTAAAACGGCAAAAAAAAATAAATGAAAAAAAAATCAACAATAAAATCAATTTTTCTCATCCAATTAGTGTCGAAGAAGCATCAGCTAATCTATCAGAGTTACTAAATGCTACTAACATAAATTCAAAAAAATAAAAATATTATTTAAACAATAATAAAAATAAAAAATAAACTATTTATTTTTTTGTTTTATATAAAATAATAAAAAATTATTTTTTTGTTTATAAAAAATAATTCAATGACAATATTAATAATCATAATAAAAATGAAAAAAAACAAAAAGACAAAAATAGCTTTGATTAGCGTATATAATACTTCTGGTATTATACACTTTTCAAAATTCCTCAATAAAAGAAACATTAAAATTATAGCTACAGAGGGAACAAAAAAAATTCTACAAAAAAACAACATTCCAGTAACATCAGTATCTGAATATATTGAATTTCCTGAAATAATGAATGGTAGAGTAAAAAGCATGCATCCAAAAATTTTTGGAGGAATTTTAGGAAGACAAAAAAAAGATACTGATATTATGAAACTATATGGAATTAAAAAAATTGATTTAGTTATAGTAAATTTATATCCTTTTTTAGAAAAATATAAAACATTGAAAAACAATTTTTTTAATTTAAGTGAATACATTGATATAGGTGGTGTTTCTCTTATTAGAGCTGCTGCGAAGAACTGTTCTGAAGTATTAGTTATAGTATCCCCTGTAGATTATACAAAAGTTATCAAAATGATTGATTTAAATGGTATAGAATCTATACCTTTAGAAAAAAGAATAAAATTAGCACAAAAAGCTTTTTCATATACTTCAAATTATGATGATGTAATATCTAAATATTTTTTAAAGAAAATAAAAAAAACTGAAAAAAAAAATAAATTTCCAGAAATAATAAAAATAAATCTAATAAAAAAAATACATTTAAGATATGGAGAAAACCCTCATCAACAATCAGCTTTTTATATAAACGAAAAAAATAAAAATAATATTTTTGAAAAATCTAAACAAATACAAGGAAAAAAAATATCTTATAATAACATTCTTGATTTAGACATAGCTTGGAATTGTGTTCAAAATTTTAAAAATCCAGCTTGTACTATTGTAAAACACTCAATTCCATGTGGAGTATGTGAAAGCGAATCCACTATTCAATCATATATATCTGCTTATCAATGCGATCCTGTTTCAGCTTTTGGAGGAGTCATTTCCTTTAATTCTAAAATAAATCAAATAGTTGCTAAAACTATTTTAAAAAATCAATTTGTCGAAGTAATTATAGCTCCTGTTATTACTCAAAATGCTTTAGAAATATTTAAAAAAAAAAAAAATATCATAGTTCTTACTTTAAACCAAAAAAAAAATACAACTTTTAATTTAGAGTTCAAATCAAGTTTTGGTGGAATGTTAATTCAAGAACAAGACAATTACTTATTTGAAAAAAACAATCAAAAAAAATATTGGAAAACAGTAACAAATAGAAAAATTATAACAAATAAAGAAAAAGAAGACGCGATATTCGCTTGGAAAATTGTAAAATATGTTAAATCCAACGCAATAGTTATTGCAAAAAATAGAAAAACTATTGGAATTGGATCTGGACAAACTAGTAGAATATTTTCCACTAAAATATCTAATTTAAAAGCGATAGAACAAAATTTAGACACTATCGGAGCAACAATTGCTTCTGATGCATTTTTTCCATTTTCAGATAGTATAAAATTAGCAGCAAAAATTGGAATTACTTGTATAATACAACCAGGAGGATCGATACGTGACAAAGAAGTAATTTCAACTGCAAATGAAAATAATATGATAATGGTATTTACAAATAAAAGATGTTTTAAACATTGATATAAAAAACTAAAAAAATAATTAGCTTTATTTAACAATAATAAAAAATAGTAATATATTATTGACGAACAAAAAAAATAAAAATTTTTTTTAAATAATTAATATTTATTAAAAAAAAAATAGAAATAAAAATAAATGTTTGAAACAAATAAAATAATAAATCGTATTTTTCAATAACAATATTAATTAAAAAAAAATTTTCCATAATTTTTAATTTTTTTTAAGGAAAAATATTTTTTTCTTAAAAAGAAGATAACAAGATGCTTTTTTTAAAAGCATCTTGTTATAAACAAAATTTATTTGTTTATAACGTAAATGAAAATATAATAAAAAAATTATTTTTTAAGTAAACTAAGTTTAACTAGTTTTACTGCTTCTACCATGTTTTTTAAGGAATCGTTTGTTTCTTGCCAGTTTCTAGTTTTTAATCCACAATCAGGATTTACCCATAATTTACTTATAGGAATAGTTTTTAATGCCTTTCTTAAAAATTTTTCCATACAATCTATAGTAGGAACATTAGGAGAATGGATGTCATAAATCCCTGGCCCTATAGAATTAGGATATTTAAATTTTTTAAAAAAATCTAATAATTCCATATCTGATCTAGCAGTTTCAATAGTTATTACATCAGCATCTAAATTTACTATTGATTGCATTATTTCATTAAATTCACAATAACACATATGTGTATGAATTTGTGTTTGATCTTTTACTACAGAAGAAGCTAAACGAAATGAATTTACAGACCAGGATAAATAATCTGACCAGTCAGTTTGTCGTAATGGTAATCCTTCTCGTAATGCAGGTTCATCAATTTGTATTATTTTTATTCCCGAGTTTTCCAAATCTAAAACTTCTTCTCGCAAAGATAATGCTATTTGATTAGCAATTTCTTCTTTAGATAAATCTTCTCTAAAGAAGGACCATTGCAAAATCGTTACAGGTCCAGTTAACATTCCTTTTACAATTTTCTTAGTTAGTGACTGTGCAAAAACAGCCCATTTTACAGTAATACTTTTTTTTCTTTTAACATCATTTACAATAATTGGAGGTTTTACACATCGAGATCCATAACTTTGAACCCAACCATGTTCAGTAAATGCAAAACCTTCTAAATGTTCTCCAAAATATTCAACCATATCATTTCTTTCTGGTTCTCCGTGAACTAACACATCTAAATTCAGCTTTTCTTGTTCATATATTATATGTTTAATATGATTATAAATTTCTTCTTCATATTTTTTATTACTTATAATATTTTTTTTAAAATCAAGACGTAATTGCCGTATATCTTTGGTTTGAGGAAAAGAACCAATAGTTGTTGTTGGCAAAATAGGGATTTTTAATTTTGATTTTTGAATTTCATAACGAATATTATATGGATTATTTCTCTTTAAATTTTTTGAAAAAACATTTCTTTTTTTGCTGTTTTTATAAATAGAACTTTCCTTGTTTGTATTTGTTTTATTCCTGTTTAAAATAGGATTACTCCATTTTTTTATTTCAACATCCAACCCAGATTTTAATGATTGAGATAATAAACATATTTCTTCACATTTTTGTATTGCAAAAGAAAAACAATTCTTTAATTTTAATTCTAATTTTTTTTCTTTTAAAACATCAATTGGAACATGTAATAGCGAACAAGAAGAAGATATCCATATATTCTTTCTAATTTTAATTATTGGGTTTAAAACATTGAACCAATTTAATAAATTTGATTTCCAAATGTTCCTACCATTAATAACACCCAAAGAAAGAACCCAGCTTTTAGGAATTGATGCATTTAATAGGTTTAAATCATATTTTCCATATATTAAATCTACGTGTAATCCTTGAATTGGCAGTTTTTTTATAACATCTAAGTTATGAGAAATACTACCAAAATAAGTAGTCAACAACAAATTGTTTAATCCACTTAAATATTTATATGCAATAAAATAAGATTTTTTCCATTGTTTTGACAAATCACATGCTAATGCAGGTTCATCAATTTGAATCCAATCTACACCTAATTTTTTTAATTTTATAAAAATTTCTTTATATACGGGTAATATTGACTGTAATAAATCTAATTTGTTAAAATGTTCGCCTTTAATCTTTCCTAACCATAAATATGTTACAGGACCTATTAAAACAACTTTTACTCTATTTTTAAATAATAAAGCTTCTTTTACTTCATCAAATAATTGGTTCCATCCTAAAAAAAATTTTTGATCCTTAAAAAATTCTGGTACTATGTAATGGTAATTAGTGTTAAACCACTTAGTCATATCTGAAGCAGTTATAGATTGATCGTTTTTAGTGATCCCTCTTGCAATAGAAAACAAAAGATCTAATTTTCGTTCTTTTTTATAGTTTAATTTTTTAAATCTTTTTGGAATATTTCCTAACATCATACTCATAGTTAAAACATGATCGTACCATGAAAAATCACCAACAGTAATAAAATCAATCCCTAATTTTTTTTGTTTTAACCAATTTTTATTACGTAATTCATAACCTATTTTCGTCAAATCTCTATAAGAAATTTCCTTCTTCCAATAGCTTTCCTGTCCTTTCTTTAATTCACGATTTAAACCAATCCTAGGAAATCCAAGAATGTGACTTAAAACAGACATTTTAAAAATTCCTTATATAAATATATTTATTTCATAATAAAATATTTTTTAATTATTAAGCTACTAAATAGCTTGTCATTTAAATTGAAAAAAACTGTTTTTAAAACATAAAATTTCATAAAGAAAATAAAGAACTCAAATAACGAGCAACACCATCTTGTTCATTTGTACTAATTACTTCCATTGAATTAAGTGTATTTTTTAACTTTAAATCAGCATTTCCCATAATACAACCTTTACCTGAAATTTCCAACATGTCTTTATCATTCATTCCATCTCCAAAAGCAATAAAATCTTTTGTAGAAAAACCTAGCAGGTTTGATATAAACTTTAAAGATTTTCCTTTAGAAGCTTTATATGGAACTATTTCTAAACATTCAGGAAAAGAAAAAAAAATATTTATTTTTTTTTTACTTCCCCATAAAAAAATAATTTCTTTTTTTAAATTTTTTAAATTTTTTATATTAGAAGAAGTAAAAAAAATTTTATTCACTCTGTTAAGAGAAAAAGTAACAAAATTTAAAAATTTATATTTTAATGATAATTTTTTACAAAAATTATCGTTATATTCATTGGTGTCTATGTACCAATTATCATGAGTATAAATTTGAGTTGTTATTTTTTTATTATTTTTTTTTATTTTCAATAAAGAACTGACAACACTTTTGTCTAAAAATGAATTAAAAACTAAATTTCCTTTTAAATCATAAATTCTTGATCCATTGCAAGTAATTAAATAAGAATTTAAATTTAAATTATCTTTTAAATTAATTAAATCTATATAATGTCTACCAGTAGCAATTATGAATTTAATTCCTTTAGAAATTAATAATTTTATAATCCTTTTTGTATAATTAGTAATTTTATATTTCGAATTAAATAGCGTTCCATCTAAATCAGAAATCACAACTTTATACATAAACCCTCAAAAAAAAATGAATATTTTTAATACTTTAATAATTCAAAAAAAAATTTAATTTTTAATTAATCAAAATAATTATTATTAATTTAACAATTTTTCAAAGAAGATAAAAATTTTTTTAAATCACTTTTATAAATTAAATAATTTTTTTTATTTATTTGAAAATTTAAAATACAAATTTTTAAACAAATAAAAAAAACATTAACTGTTAATTTTATTTAAACATCTTTAATTTTAAATATTAATTATTTGAAACGTTTATTATGATTCAATTGCTATCCTTAATTTTTTCATAGCATTTTTTTCTAGTTGTCTAACTCGTTCAGCAGATATTCCATAGCTGTTAGCTATTTCTTGCAAAGTATTTTTTTTATTACTATCTAACCATCTTGCATTAATTATGTTTCTACTTCTTTCATCTAATTTTAGAATAGCATTATTTAATTTAAGAGTAGCATGTTCCTCCCAATTATTTAATTCTAATAAAGTTGCAAAATCTGAAGAATCATCTCTAAAATGAGAAATTGTGGATTTTGCTCTATTTTCATTTTCAGATCCTTCAGAAATTAAATTAAATGTTACATCTTGAGCTGACATTCTCGATTCCATCTCTTTAACGTCTTGTATACTTACTTTTAGTTCATTGGCAACAATTTTAATTTCTTCTTGATTAAACCAGCCTAATCTTTTTTTGTTTTTTCTTAAATTGAAAAATAATTTTCTTTGTGACTTTGTAGTTGCAACTTTTACAATTCTCCAATTTTTAAGTACATATTCATGTATTTCTGATTTAATCCAATGAACAGCAAAAGAAACTAAACGAACTCCAATTTTAGGATTAAATCTTCGAACTGATTTCATTAAACCAATATTTCCTTCTTGAATTAGATCAGAACGAGATAGTCCATAACCAGAATAACTTCTAGCAATATGAATAACAAATCTTAAATGAGATAAAATTAAAATTTTTGCAGCATTTAAATCCCCTTCAAAATATAATTTTTTAGAAAGCATTTGTTCTTCTTCCAAGGATAACATTGGACTAGAATTAACAGATCTAATATAAGCATTTAAATTACCTAAAGAAACAATTGATAATTTTTTTTGTCTATCTAACATTCTATTCCTCTTGTATATTTAAAAGATCTCAAAAATTTTAAAATAGTATAAACAAAAATACTTATTTTTTTTAATAAAAAAATACGTATATTTAAATACATCATATCACATATAAACATAAAATGTATTTTCTGTAACTTTTATATAAAACTACTTAACTGTTATAAATATTTTTTAAATAAAATTATTTCAATTTATATTTTTTAAATAACATATTTATGAAGTCAATACTGCGAAAAAAAATCAAATCCGATGATTTTTCACCAATTCCAACATATCTAATGGGTATTGAAAATAAATGAGCTATAGAAAAAATTATCCCTCCTTTTGTAGATCCATCTAATTTAGTAATTATTAAACTAGTAATACCTAAAAACTCATTAAAAATTTTTACTTGTAAAATAGCATTCTGACCTATAGTTGCATCAATGACTAACATTATTTCAAATATACTAGAAACAGAAATGTTATTCTTAATAACACGAACAACTTTTTTTAATTCTTCCATTAAATTTAATTTATTATGTAATCGTCCAGCTGTATCAATAATTAACACATCGATATTTTTTGTTTTAGCAATATTAATCGCGTTAAAAACAATTGAAGAAGGATCTTTATGTTTTGAATCTAAGGATGAAATAACTGGAATTTTATATATATTTCCTAATTCTTCTAATTGTTCTAATGCAGCTGCTCGAAAAGTATCTCCAGCTACAAATGCAACAGATTTTCCAAGTTTTTTGTACTTTCCTGATAATTTTCCTATTGTTGTAGTTTTACCTGCTCCATTAACTCCAACTACTAAAATAATAGTTGGATCTCTCATTTGTTCTATAAGCAACGGGCTTTCTACTTTTTCTAAAATAATACTCATTGTTTGTTTCAGTTGATTATATAAAATATCTGAATTATTCCAATATTCTTTCTTTACGTTTTTCCGAATACTGTCAATAATATAATTCGTAGTTTCTATATTGATATCTGAAGCTAATAATTGTTCCTCTAAACCTTCTAAAACAGAACTATCGATTTCTTTTTGAAAGAAAATTTTTTTAAAACCTTTTGAAAAATTTTGACTAGTCTTATATAATTTTTCCTTTAAACGAGAAAAAATAGTTTTTTTAGAATTTTCTAACATACATCCATTTTGGTGGACTTTTTTAGTTACTGAAGTATTTATACTTTCTTCATTTAATACTATTTTTTTGTTTTTGTTAACAACAGATGCTTTTTTTTTTTCACGTGTTAAATTTGAATTTAAAACTTTATTTTTAGAACGAAAAAAAGAAAAAAATCCTGTTTTTTTATCTTTAGACATAAAATATAATCCTAATTTAAAAAAAATAATTTATATATATTTAAAAAGACCTGTTTTAAGAAATCAAATTTTATTTAATCCTAATATTAAAAAAAATAATAATAAACTAAATAATGAAAAAAAAAAATAAAAAAAAAATTCGAATTATTGGAGGAAATTTAAAAGGAAGTATATTATTTACAAAAAAATTTATCAATGTAAAACCAACAACAAACTATATGAGAGAAACATTATTTAATTGGATACGTCCAAGAATAAATCAATCAAATTGTTTAGATTGTTTTTCAGGAACTGGTGCATTGTCAATTGAAGCTATTTCGCAGGGAGCAAATTCAGTAATAGCTTTAGAAAAAAATAATAAAAATGTTTTTCTAACTAAAGAAAATTTAAAAAGATTACAAATTGTTAAAAAAATTAAACTTGTTACCTGCGATACTTTAAATTGGCTAAAAAAAAGAAGAAATATAAATTTTAATATAGCTTTTATTGATCCTCCATTTAAAAAAAAAATGGTAGAAACAACAGCCTTTTTATTAGAAAAAAATTGTTTTCTTAAAAAAAATTCAATTATTTATATTGAAATGGAAAATAATAAAAAAAAAGTTATAGTTCCAAACACATGGAAACTTAAAAAAAAAAAAATAAAAAATAATGTTTTATATTTAATTTATAATAAAATCAATAATTGCAGTCCTTTTGTTAATTAAAAAAAATAATTATTTATAAGATAAAAATCTTAAAACCAACTAATTCAAATATAAAAAAATGAATAATGAAAACAAAATAGAAAATATTTCTTTAATTGACTTTTTAAAAAATCCAATTGGAAAAATAAATAAAAGTCGAAAAAAAATATTAGCATTATTAAATAATAATCTACCAATTGCGTATTTAATCGAACCTGAATTACTAAAAAAATTTCTTGCAATTGAAACTGCTTATAAAGAAACAAAATTAAATATAAATTTATTAAAATCATTATTTTTAAAAAAAAACTTTAAAGATAAAGAAAATAAAATAAAAGAAAATCAATGTGGAAAATTTCTTATGTATGAATCATGGAATCCAGATAAAGACTTTTTAAACAAATCAGCTTTATGGGGTATAGATTTAAACGAATATCCCAAAAAAAGTGAATTAGCTTTGTTTATATCATATTGGAAAGCTGAAGGGAGAATGTTTCACCATATACAATGGCAACAAAAATTAGCTAGAAGTTTACAACAAAGTAGATATTTTAATCTAAAAAAAACAACAAAAACAGATATAAATAAATTATCTAATCCTGATTTAATTACTCCAGAAGGATTTAGAGGAAAGTAAAGTTATGAAAAATTACTATCATTCAAAAATATTAAAAAAATTAAAACAATTAATTCCAAGTCGAATACGTCCAAAATTTAAAAATGAAAAAGAATTATTATCTTGGAATCAAAGAGAGGGAAAAAAATTTTCTCAATCCATAATTAGAGAAAATAAAGCAATTAAAATGGAAAAAATATTAGGAAAATCCGGAATAAGAGAACTATATATGAACTGTTCATTTGATAATTATCAAATTCAACATGAAGGACATAGAAAGGTAGTTAACTCTGCTAAAAAATATGCAGAAGAATTTAATTCTAACATTGCAAGTTTTATTTTTTCAGGACGTCCAGGTACTGGGAAAAATCATTTAGCATCAGCTATTGGAAATTATTTAATTTTACATGGAAAAACTGTTTTAATAGTTACAGTAGCTGATCTAATGTCTAATATGAAGAATACTTTTAACAATGCGAGTAGAACAACAGAAGAAAAATTAATAAATACACTTAGTACTGTCGATTTACTAATGATTGATGAAATTGGAATGCAAACAGAATCAAGATATGAGAAAGTAATAATAAATCAAATTGTAGATAGAAGATCTTCTTCAAAACGGTCAACAGGAATGTTATCAAATTTAGATCATAAAGGAATGACAGCTTTACTTGGAGAAAGAGTAATTGATAGAATGCGTTTAGGAAATAGTTTATGGCTTACTTTTGAATGGGATAGTTATAGAAAATACATTACAGGAAATGAATTTTAATTAAATAAATTAAAAAAAAAAATGAAAAATTTTTTCTCATTATTTTTTTATTCTAGAAACATATTTAGAATTTCTAGTATCAACTTTCACTAAGTCTCCTATAGAAATAAACAACGGAACTTTTATTTTAATTCCATTTTCTAAAACAGCAATCTTTTCACTAGAACCAAATATATCACCTTTTTTCAATTGTTCTGTTTCAACGATTTTTAATTTAATAAAATTATTTGGAACAACTGATATAATTTTATTATTCCACAAAGTAACTAAATAAGAATTTTGCTCTATTAACCATTTCAACGTGTTTTGTAAAATTTTTTTTTCAACTAAGAATTGATCAAAATTTTTTTTATTCATAAAATACCAAAAGTAACCATCATTGTATAAATAAATTAAATCAATATCTACAATATCTGCAAGTTCTAAAGAAGAAGAATCAGTAACTTTAAAAGTTTTGTCCAATAACTGTCCAGTTAGCAATCTTCTCAGTTTGACACGAATAAAAGCCTGTCCTTTTCCTGGTTTTATGAATTCGCTAGATTCAATTAAATAAGGTTCTCCTTCAAAAATAACTTTTAATCCTATTTTAAAATTACTGTTTATAGATTTCATTATTTTCTCAATATTAAAGAAATAATATAGAAATGTTCTATATATCTAAATAAAAAAATCAATATAATTATATTTCTTCTAATTCAAAAATTTTAAAATATAATAATAAAAATTATTTTTTTAGAAAAACTAAAAAAATAAAATTCAGAAATCCAGGTTGTTATCATATAAGAAAGACTATATAAAAAAACAACCTGGAAAAGAAAAAAAACTTTAATAATAATTACAAGTAACTTTTTTGTTCGTTACTTACGTTACTTTACATCATTCCACCCATGCCGCCCATTCCTCCTTGAGAAGGTACATTTAAATCCGATTTTTCTTCTTTTGGTAGATCAGTAACCATACATTCAGTCGTAATCATTAAACCTGCTACAGAAGCAGCATATTGTAAAGCTGATCTTGTTACCTTAGTAGGATCTAGTATACCAAATTTTATCATATCTCCATATTCATCAGTAGCCGCATTATATCCATAATTTCCAATTCCATCTTTAACATTATTTGTAACAACAGAAGGTTCTTCACCAGAATTAGAAACAATTTGACGTAATGGAGCTTCCATTGCTCTTAATGCAACTCTAATACCTACATTTTGATCTTCATTTTGACCATTAATTTTTGATATTTTTTGAGCTACTCTTACTAATGCAACGCCACCACCAGGAACTACACCTTCTTCAACAGCAGCTCTCGTAGCATGTAAAGCATCTTCAACACGAGCTTTCTTTTCTTTCATTTCTACTTCAGTTGCAGCACCTACTTTCAATACAGCTACACCACCAGACAACTTAGCTAGTCTTTCGTTTAGTTTTTCTTTATCGTAGTCAGAAGTAGATTCTTGTATTTGTTGCCTAATTTGTTTAATTCTATTTTTTATATCTTTTTTAGATCCAGATCCATCAATAATAGTTGTAGCATCTTTAGTTATAACTACTCTTTTTGCTTGCCCTAGATCTTCTAAAGTAGACTTTTCTAAATCCATAGCTAATTCTTCAGCAATTAAAGTACCAGCTGTTAAAATAGATATATCTTGTAGCATTGCTTTTCTTCGATCCCCAAACCCAGGAGCTTTCACAGCTGCTACTTTAACAATTCCACGCATTGAATTTACTACCAAAGTAGCTAAAGCTTCTCCTTCTAGATCTTCAGCAATAATTAAAAGTGGCTTACTAGATTTAGCAACAGCTTCTAATATAGGTAATAATTCTCTAATATTAGAAATTTTTTTATCAACCATTAAAACATATGGATTTTCTAATTCTACTATTCCAGTTTCTGGTTTATTAATAAAGTAAGGAGATAAATATCCTCTGTCAAACTGCATTCCTTTCACTACTTCTAATTCATCTTCTAATCCAGTCCCTTCTTCTACTGTAATTACTCCATCGTTTCCAACTTTTTCCATCGCTTCAGAAATTAAACTTCCAACAGTTTCATCAGCGTTAGCTGAAATAGTTCCAACTTGAGTAATTGCCTTTGAATCTAAACAAGGAACTGATAGTTCTTTTAATTCTGAAACTGCATTAATAACAGCTTTATCGATCCCTCTTTTTAAATCCATTGGGTTCATTCCAGCAGCAACAGCTTTTAATCCTTCGTTAACAATAGCCTGTGCTAACAGAGTAGCAGTTGTTGTTCCATCTCCTGCAACATCATTAGCTTTGGATGCTACTTCCTTAACCATTTGAGCACCCATGTTTTCAAATTTATCTTCTAATTCAATTTCTCTAGCTACAGAAACCCCATCTTTAGTAATACTAGGAGCTCCAAAAGATTTATCTAGTACCACATTTCTTCCTTTTGGTCCTAAAGTTACTTTTACAGCATCAGCTAATACATTTACTCCACGAAGCATTTTAACTCTAGCTTCATTACCAAATTTCACATCTTTCGCTGCCATTTGACATTCCTTTAATTCTTCTTAAGTTAAAAAAAACTAGATTATTGATTATTATTATTATTCTTCAACAATCGCCAAAATGTCGCTTTCAGTTAAAATTAAAACTTCTTCATGGTCCATTTTTTCTGTTTTTGCACCATAACCTTCATTAAATATAACAATATCACCTACTTTTACATCAAGTGATTTTACATTACCATTGTCTAGAATTCGACCGTTTCCTACCGCTAAAACAGTTCCGCGAGTCGATTTTCCTGCAGCCGAACCTGTTAATACAATTCCTCCTGCTGACTTAGATTCAGATTCTTGACGTTTAATTATCACTCGATCGTGTAACGGACGAATTTTCATTAAATAATTCTCCACATTTAACAAATTATTATATTACAAAAGTTAATAATTTAAAAAAAATAAATGATTCTACAATTTCAGATATATGGATAGTTTAGTAAACTTTCAAGACCTATATAATTTTTTTTTTCAAAATTAAAAAAAATAATTGACTTTATTTTAAAATTAATGATTAAATACTAAAGAAAGCGCCCGAATAGCTCAGTCGGTAGAGCAGGGGACTGAAAATCCCCGTGTCGGTGGTTCAATTCCGCCTTCGGGCAAATTAAAAGTTTTAAATAAAATTTATTTTTTAAAAAAATATAAAATTATTTTCCAATACAAAAACTAGAAAAAATTTTTTTTAATAAATCTTCAGTAGTAAAAACACCTGTAATTTCTCCTAAAAGTGTTTGTACATTAAATAAATCTTGTGCTAATAGTTCAATATTTTTAGATGAATTCCATTTTTTTGTTAGTTTTTTAAAAAAAATTATCGTTTTCTTTAATATACTGATATGTCGATTTCTCACTAAAAAGATATCTTCTGACATATCCCAATTAGAAGTTTTTAAATTTTTAATTAATCTCTTTTTTAAACTATTTAATCCAATCCTGTTCTTAGCTGAAATGTATAACACTGAAATATTATTTTTCTTCATGTTTAAAAAAAAATTTTTATTTTTTAAAAATAAATCACATTTATTAACAACAATGATTATTTGAGAACTTTTAGAAAACTTATTAGATAAATTTTCATACAACAAATATTGTTTTTTGTTGCTTATTGTTCCATCAAACATATATATAATCTGATCAGAAGTAACAATTTCCTTCCAAGCTAAATTAATTCCTATTTTTTCTATTTTATCAATAGGAACACGAAAACCTGCAGTATCAATTAAACTAAAAAAAAATCCATCTATGTACAAATCAGAACGTAACACATCTCGAGTAGTTCCTGCAATATTTGTAACAATTGCATTTTCTTGATTACAAAGAGAATTAAACAAACTGGATTTACCAACATTTGGTTCTCCTACAATAACTACTTTTATTCCTCTTTTGAGAAAATTTCTTAAATAAAAAGATTTTTTTAAATAATTTATTTTCTCATATAAAAAATTTAACTTTATATCTATATCAAAATTTGTTTGGTCACTGTCTTTTTCCATTTCTGAAAAATTAATCATAAATTCTATGATTGAACGTAACTCTATAATCCTATTCAAACAATCTTTAATGTATTTAGAAAATTTTCCCTGTAAAGAATCGCAGGATAATCTTACAGCTCTTTCTGAAGTAGAATTAATTAAATCAGATATTGCTTCTGCTTGTACTAAATCTAACCTCCCATTCAAAAATGCTCTTTGCGAAAATTCACCAGGATGTGCTACCCTAAGATTAGGAATAAGTAAAATATTTTTTATTAATAAATCTAAAACAAATGGACTACCATGTCCTTGTAATTCTAATACGTCTTCTCCAGTAAAAGAATTTGGAGAAGTAAAAAAAATTGCAATTCCCTTGTCTAAAATTTTACCGTTACAATCAAAAAAAGAACTAAAAGTAGCATACCTTACTAAAGGAATTTTTTTTAAAACTAACATGGCAACTTCTTTAGTATGAGGTCCAGAAATTCGTATTATTCCAACTCCTGATCTACCTTTTGGAGTGGCTTGAGCAACAATAGTTTCATCAAAAATCATAATATTTTATCTTTGAGAAAAAAACATTTAATAAAATTAAACTAGTAATAAATTAAACTAGTAATAAAAGAAACAATACAATTAAATGGAATTTTAAAATTAAAAAAAATAAAAATTAGCTTTTATTATTTAATTCAAGACTAATTATCTTTTGTTGCAAAATAGTAAAAATATTACTAGTAATGTAGTATAAAACTAATCCTGATGGAAAATATAAGAAACACAAAGTAAATAATATTGGAACTAAATTTGTAATATGTTTTTGAACAGATTCTGTATCTTCATTCGAAGAACTTCTTTGAATTATCCACATTGTATATCCCATGAAAATAGGAAAAATAAAGTAAGGATCTCTATCTGACAGATCATTAATCCAAAGTAAAAATGGTGCATGACGCAATTCTACAGAATTAACTAACATGTAATATAATCCTAAAAATATAGGCATTTGAACTATGATGGGTAAACATCCACCAAATGGATTTATTTTTTCTAAATTATATAACTTGATTATTTCCTTACTCATTTTTTGTTTATCATTTTTATATTTTGTTTTGATTAAATCAATTTTAGGTTGAATTAATTTTACTTTTTCCATAGATATATACTGGGATTTTGCTAATGGATACATTAAAGATCGAATAAATATAGTTAAAAATACTATCGACCAACCCCAATTTCCAATAAAAAAATGTAATAAACTAAGAATGTAAAATAACGGTTTAGATATAAACCATAAGTATCCGTAATCTAACGTCAAATCTAAATTTGGTGCTAACTCAAGCATTTTATTTTGAATGGAAGGTCCAGTCCATAATTTTGAAACAAAAGTAAAACTTTTATTTGGTAACAAATGAACTGGTTCGGATTCATATCCTAAAGTTAAAATATTATTAGTTTTGTTATTTGTATAAATTATATTATTGTTCATTTTTGAAATTTTAGGAATCCAAGCTGCTACGAAATATTTTCGAATCATTGCTATCCAACCATGTTTTGTTTTTTCTGATACAATCTTATCATTTATTGTATTCAAAGAACTTTTCTTATATTTTTCTAAATCAGTAGAGTATGCAATGCTTCGATATTTTTGAGAACTAAAGCTATCTTTATTAAAATTTAAATTATTATTAGCATAATTAATTGGAATATTAACAGTTTGTTTTAGTTCATTAAAAAATGATATATCTATTGCTTTACCAGAATTATTCAACACAGTATTTTCTATTTCAATAAAATACTTTCCAAGATATAAAATAAAAGTTTTTTTATACTCAACTCCAGTAAACAAATCAATCCAAGTGAATGGAATTCTTAGTTCTGTCTTGGAAGGATTAGTTGAAAAAAAAACTCTTCTATTAAATGCATTTTGTTTATTAGTTATATCTAATTTTAAATTTGTGATTTTTCCATCTTTTTTTAATATTAATCCTTCACTTGCTTGATAAATAAAATCAGATTGTTTATCTAATAAACAAAAGGGAGAATTAGAACCTAAATGATCACTATATTTTAATAAGTAGACTTTATTAATAGTTCCATTATTTTTATTTAAAACAATAGAAATTACATCATTACTTAATATAATATACTTACTATTTTTCTTGTTATAATAATACTTATACACATTTTTTTTACGATCATATTTATTATCAATTTTAAAATTATTATTAATATGTTCAGATTTAAACGTTCTTTCTATACTATTGTTTTCATCTTGAAAATTCGATATATTAGTAGAAATTTTTATATCTTTATAAAAAGAATTCCAAACAATAAAAAGGATGAAAAAAAACGAAATAATAAAAATATTTTTTTGAAGAGAACTCATTGTTCTAGTCTCATTATTTAATGCAATTAATTCATCGTATAATTTAACAAACAAAATTAAATTACAAATAAGGATGACATTTAATTAGTCTTTTAATAATTAAAAAAAAACCTTTTAAAAAACCATTTTTAATCAAAACTAATTTTGCATATTCTGAACATGAAGGATAAAAACGACATCTTTTTACCATAAAAAAACTGACAAATTTTTGATAAAAAATTATTAAATGAACAAAAAATTTAATTATTTTATTAGATAATTTGTTTTCCATAATTTTTTTAATAAATTCATTAATTTGCTGTTATCTAAATCCATAGATGATTTCTTTATTATAAGAACATAATCCATTGGAATTAATAATATATTTTTAGATATACGAAATGTTTCTCTAACTAATCTTTTTATTCTATTTCTTTCATTAGACTTTTTAATATTCTTTTTAGATATAATTATTCCAATTCTTGAATGTTGAAAAGCATCATTTCTTCTAGATAAAAGGACTAATTCTTTGAAAACAATTCTTTTTGGATTTAAAAAAACATAATTAAAATCTTTGCGATTTACTAACCTCATTTGTTTCCTAAAGCGACATCTATACAACTATTTCCCTACTTTATGACAAGAAACAGTTAAATAAACACGGGATTTTAACCTACGACGAGATAAAATATGACGACCATTTTTTGTAGACATTCTTGATCTAAATCCATGAGAACGTTTTTTTTTTATTTTAGAAGGTTGAAAAGTTCTTTTCATTTATTATTATTAATCCTCAATAAAATCCGTATATAATCTATTTTATATTTAGAATAATAATTCTATTACATTGAGTCAATAAAATCGAAAAAAATCTTTAAAAAAAAATTTATATAATTTATAAACAAATATTAAATAAAAAAAAGTTTTAAAATGATTTTAATAAAACTTTAAAATATCAAAATTTTTTTTATTTATGATCAACGTATTACTAATTTAAGAAAAACAAATTATTACTTGAATAAATTTTATTATTTCTAAATATCAACTTTGTTCGTATGGAGTCTTCTACCGTGTCGTTTTTGCTTTGGCAACGATGTCTTTTTAATTTACAAAAAAAACTAACACCTACAGAATTTAGTATGTGGATACTTCCTTTAAAACCGAAATTGATTACTAACAATACATTAATACTATATGCTCCAAATCAATTTGTTTTTGATTGGATTAAAGAAAAATATATTGCTAACCTAAATCAATCTATATTAGATACATTCGGAAAAAATACACCAATATTACAAATTAAAATAAATAAAAAATGTAAAGAAAAAAAAAAAAAATATAAAAAAACAAACATTGCAGAATCTATAAATTTTAATATAAATAGTGTATCATTAACAAAATTGGAATCTAATAGTTCTTCTTTAAATAAAAAATACAAATTTGAAAATTTTATAGCAGGAAAATCTAATCAATTAGCGAAATCCACTGCATATCAAATAGCTAATAAAATAGGAAATCTTTATAATCCTTTATTTTTATATGGAAAAACGGGTTTAGGAAAAACTCATTTACTACACGCAATAGGAAATACCATTGTATATAAAAAAAAAACGAATAAAGTAATATACATGCATTCAGAACAATTTGTTCAAAATATGGTAAAATCAATTCAAGAACATTCAATTGAAAAATTTAAAAAATTTTATCGATCAGTCAATGTCTTACTTATCGACGATATACAATTCTTTGCAAATAAAGAACATTCTCAAGAAGAATTTTTTCATACTTTAAATACATTGCTAGAAAAAAACCAACAAATTATATTGACATCTGATAGATATCCCAAAGAAATAAATGGAGTAGAAGAGAGATTAAAATCAAGATTTGGATTAGGATTAACCATTTCAATCGATCCTCCTGAATTAGATACCAGAATTTCTATTCTGTTAAATAAAGCAAAAGAAAAAAATATTCTATTACCTATTGAAATAGCTTTATATATAGCAAAAAAATTAAAATCAAATATTCGTGATTTAGAAGGAGCATTAAATAAAATTATAGCTCAATCAAGATTTATAAATCAATCTATCACTATAGATTTTGTTCGAGAAACATTAAAAGATCTATTTTCAATACAAGAAAAAATAATCACAATGGAAAAAATACAAAAAACAGTAGCAAAATACTATGAAATTAAAGTTTCTGACTTATTGTCTAAAAAACGATCTAAATCAGTAGTTCAACCACGACAGATAGCAATGACTATGACAAAAAAATTAACTAATCATAGTTTTCCTGAAATTGGTAAAGCATTTGGAAATCGAGATCATACAACTGTTTTACATGCTTATCGGAAAATAAATAAACTTCAAAGAGAAAAAAAAAATATGAAACAAGATCTATTAAATTTAATAAAAATGTTATCACTATGAAATTTACTATAAAAAAAGAAGAAATAATACAATCACTTAAAAAAACTAATGTTTTATTAGGAACAAGAACAGATCTACCTATATTAGGTAATATTTTAGTTATTGTTAAAAAAAACTATTTATTTCTTACATCTACTAACTTAGAAATTGAAATAACTACTAAAACATATTTAAAATTACCTTTCCAAGAAGGAAAAACAACTATTCCTGGTAAAAAATTTCTAGATATATGTCGCTCTTTTCCAAAACAAGAAAACTTAATAATTTTTCAAAAAGAAAACAAAGTTATTATTACTTCAAAAAAAATTTTTTTTTCTTTAATTACATTACCTCATAAAAGTTTTCCAATATTTCCTAATGAATTAAAAAAAAAAAAATTGATTTTTTTATTTCAGAAAAAATTTTAAAAAAAAGCATAAAACATACAAATTTTTGTATGGCACACTCAGATGTTCGTCACTATTTAAATGGTACATTATTTGAAATAAAAAAAAATTATATCAAAAGTACATCAACAGATGGATATAGAGTTTCGACTTATAAAAAAAATATTAACACAGAAAATTTAAAAGAATCAATAATTATTCCTAGATTAACGATTAACGAATTGTTTAAAATTTTGCAAGATAAATCTTCTTTGGTAAAAATATCTATTTTTGAAAAAAAAAACATTTGCATTAAAACTAATGATTTAACTTTTACTAGCAAATTAGTAGATGGAGAATTTCCAAGTTGCAAAAATTTATTTGTAAAAGAAGAAAACAGAAAGAAAATAATAATAAATAAAACAGAATTTCAAGATGCATTACATAGAATTTCAATTTTATGTAATGAACAACTTAATGGAATTTCTTTATTTATTGATGATAAATACATAAAAATCACAAGTCAAAATCAAAAAGATGAATTCGCAGAAGAAACAATAGAAATAATTAATCCAAACAATTTAAAGAAAACTAATATTTCTATAAATGTAAACTATATTTTAGATGTGCTAAAGGTAATAGAAGGAACTGCAATCCGACTAATAATTAATCAAGATTTATCTAATATTCAAATTAAAGATTGTAAAGATAGCTCTTCTAAATATTTAATAATGTCTCTTCGAATATAAAAAAATACTTTTTAAATAAAAAATGTTTTGATTAAAAAAATCAAAAATCTTTTCTTTAATTAAATTAAAAAAAATATATGTGTCTATAAAAAATATTTTTTCGTAAAATAATTATAAATTCATTGATTAATTAGGAAAAATTATGTCAAAAAAATACGACGCTTCTAGTATTAGAATATTAAAAGGACTAGATGCTGTCAAAAAAAGACCAGGAATGTACATCGGAAATACTGATGACGGTAGTGGATTACATCATATGGTATTTGAAGTAATAGATAACTCAATCGATGAAGCTTTAGCTGGATTTTGTAAAAAAATTATTGTAGTAATTTATTCAGATAATTCTATTTCCATAGAAGACAATGGAAGAGGAATACCAATAGGAATTCATCCAGAAGAAGGAATATCTGCTGCAGAAATAATTATGACTGTACTACATGCAGGAGGAAAATTTGATGATATTTCCTATAAAGTTTCAGGAGGATTACATGGAGTAGGGATTTCTGTAGTTAATGCTCTATCAGAAAAATTAGAACTAACAATTTATCGACAAAAAAAAATATATCAACAAAAATTTATGAAAGGAATTCCAGAAAAATCAACTCAATCTATAAGTAAAATAAAAAAAAGTGGAACATTTATACGGTTTTGGCCTAATCGGGAAATATTTAAAAAATGTATAAAATTTAATTACGAAATATTATCAAAACGATTTCAAGAACTATCTTTTTTGAATCCAGGAATAAAAATTTGTTTAAATGAAATAGAAAAAAAAAGACAAGATACATATTTGAATAAAGGAGGAATTAAAGCATTTGTTTCATTTTTAAATCAAAAAAAAACAATTATTCATCCAAAAATATTCTATTTTTTAAATAAAAAAGATCAAATAGAAATAGAAACGGCAATACAATGGAATAATTCTTACAATGAAACAATTTATTGTTTTACTAATAATGTAAAACAAAAAGATGGTGGAACTCATCTAGCTGGTTTTAAATCAGCAATTACTAGAACATTTAATATTTATATGGAAAAAGAAGGAATTAAAAAAAAAATTAAAATAAATGCTTCTGGTGAAGATGCAAGGGAAGGAATAACTGCAATAATTTCAATAAAAATGCCACAACCAAAATTTTCTTCACAAACTAAAGAAAAATTAGTTTCTTCGGAAGTAAAATCAGCTGTAGAATCATCAATAAATGAAAATTTAATGGATTTTCTTTTAGAAAATCCAACAGACACTAAAATTATTTTAGGAAAAATAATCGAAGCTGCAAGAGCTAGAGATGCTGCTAAAAAAGCTAGAGAAATAACAAGAAAAAAAACTAGTTTAGATTTATTAAACAGTTTCCCCGGAAAACTAGCAGATTGTCAAGAAAAAGATCCCTCGTTATCAGAAATTTACCTTGTTGAAGGTGATTCCGCTGGAGGTTCAGCTAAACAAGGTAGAAATAGAAAAAATCAAGCAATTTTACCTTTAAAAGGAAAAATATTAAACGTTGAAAAATCTCGTTTTGA
Source organism: Buchnera aphidicola (Tetraneura sorini) (assembly GCA_049942775.1). Taxonomy (GTDB): domain Bacteria; phylum Pseudomonadota; class Gammaproteobacteria; order Enterobacterales; family Enterobacteriaceae; genus Buchnera_D; species Buchnera_D aphidicola_E. The sequence continues at coordinate 9,787 of CP188087.1, read as the reverse complement.
AAAAATGCTAGAATCACAAGAAATTGCAACACTAATTACCGTTTTAGGATGTGGAATTGGGAAAAATGACTATAATCCTAATAAATTAAGATACCATACAATTATAATTATGACTGACGCAGATGTAGATGGATCACATATTAGAACTTTATTATTAACATTTTTTCATAGATACATGCCAGAAATTATACAAAGAGGTCATTTATATGTTGCACAACCTCCTTTATATAAAATAAAAGTAGGAAAAAAGGAAATCTATGTTAAAGACGATGATGAAATGAATGAAAAAAAAATAAATATAGCAATGAAAGAAATTTCTATTGTTACTTATATTCCCAAAAAAAAAGAAGTAAATATAAAAATATTTAAAAACATGTTTAAACAATATTTAAACATAATAAAAAAAATTCAAACAAAATTTTTTAATATACCAAAAAAAATTATTAAAATATTAATTTATTCAAATCCATTAAATAATTTAAATAATGAAAGAGAAACAAAGAATTGGATATTTAATTTAGTAAATAAACTTAATAAAAAAGAAAAAACCAATATTTTTTACAAAAAAGAATTATTATACAATTTTGATAAAAAAAAATTTGAACCAATATTAATTATTAATTCTTATGGAGAAATAAAAAAAGTTATCTTTAAAGAAAAATTCTTTTTGAGCGAAGAATATAAAAAAACTTGTTTATTAATTTCAGAGTTTAAAAAACTAAAAATAAAAAATCTAAAAATAGAAACACACAATCAAACATATTCAGTAAAAAACATTGAAGACACAATTAATTGGATAATCAAAACATCAATTTCCAAAAATATGTTTATACAACGATATAAAGGTTTAGGAGAAATGAATCCAATTCAACTATGGGAAACAACTATGAACCCAAACACTAGAAGAATGATTCAAATTACTAATAATAATAAAGACATAGCTGAAAAATTATTTTCTACTTTAATGGGAGACACTGTAGAACCAAGAAAAAAATTTATTCAGATTAATGCATTACAAGCAAAAAATATTGATGTTTAAAAAAAAATAAAGAAATCGAATAAAAAAATATATATTTTAAACTTTTTAATAAAAAATACGGCAGGAACAATCTAGACCTGCCGATCAAATAAAATAAAAAAGTTTATATTTTATTTACAATTAATCATATTAATGATTTTTAATTTCTCTAAGGACTCTTGTAATTTATTTAAAATATGATTTTTATTATTTTGACTAAAATCCTTATTTTTAATTTTTCTTTCCAAATTTTTTTTTTCTTTTAAAATTAATTTTTTATTTAAATCTTTTTTAAATATAATTGTATCTGAAAAGATCGTAACTTTTTCAGGTTTTACTTCTAGAATTCCTGAAGATAAATAGATGAATTCTTTATTTTTTGATTCTTTTTCTATTAATAACAACCCTGGTTTTAAGCAAGTAAGTAAATGTGAATGACCTGGATAAATTCCTAACTGTCCTAATATCCCTGTTACATTAATTTTTAATATAAAACCAGAAAAAAAAACTTTCTCCATACTAATTAAACTACAATAAAAACGCATAAATAATACCTTAATTCTAACCAATTAAAAATAAGAATTCTATTTATTTGTCTTTTGTTAAAGCCTCTTCAATAGATCCTATCATGTAAAAAGATTGCTCAGATAAATGATCTAATTCTCCTGATAGTATTTTTTTAAATCCAGCTATACTTTCTTTTAAAGAAACATACTTACCAGAAAAACTAGTAAATATTTCAGCTACATAAAATGGTTGTGATAAAAATCTTTGAATTTTTCTAGCTCTATTAACAATAGTTTGATCTTCTTTTGATAATTCATCCATTCCTAAAATAGCTATAATATCTTTTAATTCTTGATATCTTTGCAAAATTAACTGTACATTTAACGCTGTTTCATAATGTTCACTACCAACGATTTTAGGATTTAATAATCTACTAGTAGAAGAAAGAGGATCAACAGCTGGATATATTCCAAGAGAAGCAATCTGTCGACTTAATGTAACAGTAGAATCTAGATGAGAAAAAGTTGTAGCTGGAGATGGGTCAGTTAAATCATCAGCAGGAACATAAACAGCTTGAATAGATGTAATAGAACCTTTTGTAGTAGAAGTAATACGTTCTTGTAATTTTCCCATTTCTTCAGATAAAGTAGGTTGATATCCAACTGCAGAAGGTATTCTTCCTAATAATGCAGATACTTCAGTTCCAGCTAAAGTATATCTATAAATGTTATCTATAAAAAATAAAACGTCTCTTCCTTCATCACGAAATTTTTCGGCAATACTTAATCCTGTAAATGCAACTCGTAATCTATTTCCAGGCGGTTCATTCATTTGTCCATAAACAAGAGAAACTTTATCCAAAACTTTAGAATCCTTCATTTCATGATAAAAATCATTACCTTCTCTAATTCTTTCTCCAACTCCAACAAACACTGAATATCCAGAATGTTCTATAGCTATATTACGAATCAATTCCATCATATTAACAGTTTTTCCAACTCCAGCTCCTCCAAACAAACCAACTTTACCACCTTTCGCAAAAGGACAAATTAAATCAATTACTTTAATTCCTGTTTCTAATATTTCTTGAGAAGTAGATTGATCTAAATAATTAGGTGGAGACTGATGAATTTCTCTATACTCTATTTCTGAATTATCTTTACTTTTAAATTCTCCCTTTAAATCTATAGGTTCTCCTAAGACATTCATTATCCTTCCTAAAGTAGGTGAACCTACTGGTATTTTGATCATATGTCCTAAATTAATAACAGATAAACCAATTTTTAATCCATTCGAAGAACCCATAGCTATAGTTCGTACTATACCAGATCCTAATTGTTGCTGTACTTCTAAAATTAAATTCGAATTTTGATTTTTTACAACTAAAGCATAATATATATTAGGAACTGAATCTCTTTTGAATTCTACATCAACGACAGCTCCTACTACTCTGATAATTTTTCCAAAAGACATTTTTAATGTACCTTACTTCTATTCTAAATTTTATAAAATTGCAGAAGACCCTGAAATAATTTCAGTTAGTTCTTGAGTAATACTAGATTGACGCAATTTGTTATAAATTAATCTATATTCATGAATTGATTTCTTGCTATTATCAGTAGCTGTTCTCATGGCTATCATACGAGCTGATAACTCACTAGAAATATTCTCTAATATATTTTTATATATTTTAGATTCAATAAATTTATTTAAAATAACATCTAATAAAAAATAAAAGTTTGGTTCATATAGATAACTCCAAATTTTTTTTTTTCTATTGTTATCTTTTAACACAATTGGTAATAATTTAACAAATTTTGGATCATATATCATTGAATTTTCAAAGTGATTGTAAGAAATATAAATTTCATCAATTAATTTAGAATTAAAAGAATTTAAAATTTTTTTAATAGAACTTTTAATGTTAATAAAATCAAAACGTTCACTAATACTATCTGAATAAGAGACAATTTTATCATGATAATCAGAAAAAAAATTTAATCCCTTCAAACCAAAAATAATTAATTCATAATCAATATTGTTCTTTAACAATCGTTTTATTTCAAATAATATTTTTTTAAAAAGATTATTGTTTAAACTACCACATAAACCTCGATTTGTAGAAACAATTATTATTCCTACTTTTTTTATTTTTCTCTCTTCTAAATATAAATGTTTAAAACCTAAATTATTTTCTAAGATAATATTTTTGACAAGTTTCTTTATATGATTTAAATAATGAAAACTATCTGTCATCTTAATTTTCATTTTTCTCATTTTAGAGACAGCAACCATTTCCATTGCTTGAGTAATTTTTTGAGTATTTAAAACAACATTAATTTTATCTCTAATTTCTTTCGATGAAGACATTGACAATCCTAAAATTATATTTTTTACGTACAATTTGAAAAAAAACCATTAATCTCTTCTTTTTTAAAACGGTTAATTACCGATAAAAAAGCAATTTCAGTATCTTTATTATATCTTCCCGATAGATTAATAGAATTAATTAAACTAGAATAGTTCTGATTAAAAAATTTTAAGAAAAAATATTCGAAAAGAACAATATTTTTTACTTCTATGGAATCTAAAAAACCATTTTCATAAATAAATAATAATATTCCTTGTTCAGCAATAGAAATCGGAGAATATTGTTTTTGTTTTAGTAATTCAATAATTTTTTCTCCATAAATTAACTGTTTTCTAGTTGATGGATCTAAATCAGAAGAAAACTGAGAAAATGAAGATAATTCTCTATACTGGGCAAGAGCTGTACGAATCTTTCCTGAAAAAACTTTTATTATTTCTCTTTGAGCTGAACTTCCAATTCTAGAAACTGAAATTCCAGGATTAATAGCAGGTCGAATTCCTGAATTAAATAAAGAAGTTTCTAAAAATATTTGACCATCAGTAATTGAAATTACATTTGTAGGTACAAATGAAGAAACGTCACCTGCTTGTGTTTCAATTATAGGTATAGCTGTTAATGAACCAGTTCTATTTTTAATAGAACCATTAGTAATTCTTTCGACACAACTAGAACTAATTTGAGCTGATCGCTCTAATAATCTAGAATGTAAATAAAAAATATCTCCTGGATACGCTTCTCTTCCAGGAGGTCGTTTTAATAATAATGAGATTTGTCGATAAGCTACCGCATGTTTAGATAAATCGTCATATATAATTAACGCATCTTCGCCTCTATCTCTAAAATATTCTCCCATACAACAACCTGAATATGGAGCCAAATATTGCAAAGCAGCAGATTCAGAAGCTGAAGCTACTAAAATGATCGTATGATTTAATGCATCATACTCTTTCAATTTTTGTACGATATCAACTACTGTAGAAATTTTTTGTCCTATTGCTACATATATACACTTTACATCAGATTTTTTTTGATTAATTATTGTATCTATAGCAATAGCTGTTTTTCCTGTTTGTCTATCTCCTATAATTAATTCTCTTTGTCCTTTTCCTATTGGAATCATAGAATCAATAGCTTTATAACCTGTTTGAATTGGTTCATTGACAGATTTTCTATCAATTACACTTGGAGCATCCACTTCTATAGACGAAAATGAATCATTTTTTATTATCCCTTTACCATCTATAGGTTCTCCTAAAGTATTTACAACTCTTCCTAATAAATTTCTACCAACAGGAACTGAAAATACCTTTCCTGTACATTTAACAATCATTCCTTCCACAATTTTCTGACAAGAACCAAGAACTACAGCTCCAACTACATCTCTTTCTAAATTCAATACAATTGCATATTGAACTATTACATCTTTTCCTTGTAATACGAGCATCTCACCCAACATGGCATTAGGTAAACCATAAATTTCTATTATTCCGTCAATAACCGAAATTATTGTTCCTTCATAACTCGTAATACAATTAGTAATATCAAGTTCATTTATTCTTTTTTGAATTAAGTTACTTATTTCAATTGCATTAACTCTCATTAGTTACTTTCTCTTTACTATTCAAAAAATTATTTATTCGTCTCATTTTAGCTGAAATTGAAAAATCAATTTTTTTACCATCGACCAATATAATTAAACCACCGATAATAGATTTATCTATTTTTTGTTTTATTAAAACTTTTTTTAATGGATAATCTTTAACTAATTTTTTAGTAATTTTATCTAGAATTAATGATTCTATTTGATAAACAGAAATTAAAAAAATCTCAATAATATTATCTTTCAAATTTTTAAGAATAGAAAATTGTTTTAGTATCTCTGGAAGTAAAAGTAAACGATTCTTTTCTATAATTAAAGAAAGTAAATTTCTAACTTTTCTATCAATTTTATTATTTAATACAGAATAAAAAATTTCTAAAACATAATTTTTTGAGAAAAAAATTTTTTTTTTTACTATATCTAATTCAATAACTTTAGAAAATAAATCTAATACATATTCCCAATATTCTATTGACCCATCTTTTATAGCTATATTTAAAATAGCTTTCGAATAATTGCGAGCAATTGTTATTCTATTTTGTAACATTATTTATGATATTCCTTTATTAAAAATCAGACATCGCTTTATTAATTAATTCATAATGTTCTTTTTTATTAATACTACGATTTAAAATTTTTCTAGCTATAGATATGGATAATATACCTAATTTTTTTCTTAATTGTTCATTAGCATTAAATGATTCAATTTCAATAACATTTCTAGCAGAATCAATGATCCTTTTACTTTTTTTATCAGCACTTCTTTTAGCTTCTTCTAAAATTAAATTTTTATTTTTATTAGCTAAATCAATAATTTCGGAAGCTTTTTTTTTAGCTTTTTTAACATCTGCTCTTAATTTTTTTCTTTCCATAATAATATTTCGTTTAGCTATTTCAATTTCTAAAAAAGAATTTTCAATATCTTTTTGTCTAGCTTCAATCACATTTATTAAATTTGGCCATATGTAATTCATACAAATAAAAACAAAAAAAATAAAAGAAATAGATTGACCAATAATAGTAGCATTAAAATTCATATTAACTATTTCCCCTAATAATCAATAATTGATTTATCGTTTTTATTACATTTTTTTACAAATTAATTAATCACTATGCAGCAGCAAATATTAAATATAACGCTAATCCTACTGAAATCATAGGTATAGCATCAACTAATCCCATAACCACAAAAAATTGAGTTCTTAAAATAGGAATTAAATCAGGTTGACGAGCAGCACCTTCCAAAAATTTACCTCCTAACAAACTGATACCTATAGCAGCTCCTATTGAGGATAAGCCTATCATTAATGCTGCTGAAATATATAATATGTCTAAATTTGGATTATCCATTTATTTTTCTCTAAATAATTATTTTTTTAAAAAAAAGTTAATGTTCTTCAATTGCAGCAGATAAATATACTATCGTTAGCACCATAAAAATAAAAGACTGTAAAAAAATTACTAAAATATGAAAAATAGACCAAGGAACAGATAAAAAAAATTGACCCCACCAAGGAATTAATCCTGAAATCATCGTAAAAATTATTTCACCAGAATAAATATTACCAAATAACCTTAATCCTAACGAAATTGGTTTCGAAAAAAGAGTAACCAATTCTAAAATTAAATTAAATACAAAAAAAAATGGATGATTAAATGGATTTAACGATAATTTTTTTAAAAATAAAAAAAAACCATTCTTTTTTATGGCATAAAAAAGAATTAATAAAAAAACACAAATAGACATCGACATCGTAATATTTATATCAGAAGAAGGAACAACTTTCAAAAAATTTATTCCTAACATAGAGTTCCCTAGCACAGGAAAAAAATCTGTTGGAAATAAATCCATGCTATTCATTAAAAATGTCCAAACAAAAACTGTTAAAGATAAAGGAGGTATCAATCTACTTTTAGTTTTATACATATCTTTTACATTTGTATCAACAAAAATAATTACTAATTCCACAAAAGACTGTACCTTACCTGGAATTTTAATAGTTGCATCTTTGGAAACTTTATAAAAGAAAAATAGAAATAAAAATCCTAAAACTAAAGAAAAAAAAAGAGAATCAAGATTAACTATAAAAAAGCTATTTGTTTTAGTTGATTCACCAACTAAAGAAAAATTAGATAAGTTCATTTGTAAATGATGTAAATGATGGATAATATAACTCTTTGGATCAGAAATTACCTTTAAAACCATAAAATCCATTTCTCCTTTTACTTTACTAGATACAATCATATAAGATATTATTTTTTTATATATAACATACAAAAAAAATAATTTCTATGATCAAGATACCTAAAAAATAAATCAAAGAAAATAAAACTAAATCTTTTTAAGATATAACCTTTAAAAGTTTTATAAAAAACACAAATGAACAATTATAAATTACTTTTTTAATAAAGACATTTTTTTTAGATAAATCAATAATATAGAAATAGCTGCTGGAGTAATTCCAGAAATACGAGAAGCTTGACCTACTGTAACTGGCTTATAAGCATTTAATTTTAAACTAACTTCTTTAGATAATCCTTTAATATCGTTATAATCTATACTAATAGGTAATTTAGTTCTGTCATTTAATCTTTGTCGAAAATTTTCTTTAATTTGTCGATTTATATAACCTTCATATTTAATTTTAGTTTCAATATAACTCATAATTTCATTACTGCAATTAGACAACTCATCTATAAAAATATCATTTTCTATTAATGTTAGATAATTTATTTCAGGTCGTTTTAATAATTTTTCTAAACTAACTTTTGTATTAATCAATACATTCATCTTATTTCTTAATTTCACACTCATTTTAGAATTTGGTACAATGATAATTTTTTTTAATTCTCTTCTTTGAAATTCAATACTAGATAATTTTTTATTAAAACAATCCCATCTATTATCACAAATCAAATTTAATTTTTTTCCTATTTCAGTTAATCTTATGTCAGCATTATCTTCCCTTAAAAATAATCTATTTTCAGCACGAGCAGTAAACATTCGATACGGTTCTGTTGTACCTCGATTACATAAATCATCAATTAAAACTCCAATATATGCCTCATCCCTTTTAGGATACCAAAATTTACTAGTATCTGAAGAAAACAAAGCGGCATTAATACCTGCTAATAAACCTTGTGCAGCTGCTTCTTCATAACCAGTAGTTCCATTTATTTGACCAGCTAAAAATAATCCTTTAATTAATTTACTTTCTAATGTTAACTTCAGATCTCTAGGATCTAAATAATCATATTCTACAGCATAACCTGGATGAATGATTTTAGCTCGTTCTAAACCATAAATTGAATTTACAATTTTTTTCTGAATATTAATAGGAAAACTTGTAGAAATTCCATTAGGATAAATTTCTTTCTGTAATAAACCTTCAGGTTCCAAAAAAATACGATGATTATTTCTATCTGGAAATCGAACTACCTTATCTTCAATAGAAGGACAATACCTTGGTCCACTGCCTTTTATTAAACCTTTATAAACAGGATTGCTAATTAAATTTTTTCTTATAATTTCATGAGTATCTTCATTAGTTTCAGTAATAAAACAAGAAACTTGTAAAGGATGATCACTAACTTTACCCATAAAAGAAAAAACAGGTGTAGGCAAGTCTCCATTTTGTACTTTTAATTTAGAAAAATCAATAGTTGTTCCATCGATCCTAGGAGGAGTTCCAGTTTTTAGTCTTCCTACACGAAAGGATAGATCTTTAATATTATCTGATAAAAAAATTGACGATTTATCTTTAATTCTACCACCAAAATAACAGCTATTACCAATGTAAATTTTACCGGATAAAAAAGTTCCTGTAGTTAATATAACAGTTTTAGAAAAAAATTTATCACTTTTAATAGTTATTACTCCAGAAATAGAAGACTTATCTATGATCAAACTTTTTACTTCATCTTCCAGCAAAAATAAATTTTTTTGTTTTTTGATTGCTTCTATAACTACTTTTTTATATAAACTTCTATCAGCTTGACCTCTAGTCGATCTTACTGCTGCTCCTTTTGTAGAATTTAAAATTTTAAAATGAATTCCAGAATGATCAATCGCTTTAGCCATCAATCCACCCAAAGCATCAATTTCTTTAACTAAATGACTTTTTCCAATTCCACCAATTGATGGATTACAAGATAAATAACCAATTGTGTTTATTTTTTGAGTTAATAATAAAGTTTTTCTTCCCATTCGAGAAGAAGCTAAAGCTGATTCTGTACCTGCGTGTCCTCCTCCAACCACAATTACATCAAAAAATTTTTTATTTAATATCAT